>CAYZCN010000001.1:0-16976 GCA_964476975.1 uncultured Candidatus Saccharibacteria bacterium
TTGGATTAATACGAATCACAGAATTTTCCTCAATTCTAAGCTTTCCTTCAATCCATACTGGGCCACCAAGCTCAATAGTGGCGTCATCTTCAATTTTAAACTGGTCACACTCTATTTTTATAGGCCCCAAACTTGTCGTTCCTTCTTTGATTTTGCAAGGTGAAGTTATTGTGCCACCGTCTTCAGCTGTCTTCTTCCATTTCTCAATATCTACATCTGAAATAGGAAATGGACGTGACGACTGATTAGCGCTACCAGAATACTCTGTTCCGTTCACAGTTGTGTTAGAAATAGTTTGATAGTATGCATCTCCACCAATAGTAGAATCTCTAATAGTTCCAGCGTATGCGTCACTTAAAATAAGAGGGCCTTCTATTCCTCCAGTATTTTTAATACTCACTCCGTCTATCAACCCGTATACGCCAGACGAAACAGCGTCTCCTTTTATTTTATTTGACTTTTTTGCAATGATAGAACCCTCGTTTGAATATACGTCACCAAAAATCTCAGACTTGTCTTTCATAATAAGACCACCTCTGCCAGCATGGACAACGTAAGGAAAAGAAATTTTGTTACCTTTCCTAATAACTGCAAAACTTTTTCTAATGTATTCTTTTTTATCTCCAACAGAGGTTATTTCTTTGTTATTACCCACTGAAACAACTGCGGTTAACGCACTTCCGTTATCAAAAATGAGTTCTTCCGTAGAAGAAACGGGGAGGCCTGTCTTAATGCGGTGAGACACATCCTCAATACCACTTTCAGAAAAATAAAAACTTTTTTTAGACAGTTCCAATACGCGCGCTTGTTGTATATCGCGCAACACCGGCGCAGTGATACCACTTACAATAATAAAACTTCCCATAAGGAAAAATAGGACTGCGATGACAATAGCTTGTCCCCCTTGCCGTTGTTGAAGTAGAAATTCTTCAAGATACTTTTTTGTTTTAAAATTGTGCCTCATAGCTTTTTAATACGAACCTCGTAATATAATTGAATCAAAAAAGTTTTCTGTTTTAGTAGTGGTCCCAACGGTACTTTCTAGGGTTGCTTCTATTTTAACCAACTCAATCGAGCCACTAACAACGTGACGAAATACAAGGTTGGTCACAGACGTATTGTCATTTGTGAGTGAACCCGCTACCACCCCGTCTTCTCGTACCTTCAAAATACCGTTATCAAGATAAAACTCTGACGTCGTCGGCGTTGTGGTGGCACGAGTTAATGTAAGTCGTCCGGGGTGACTACCAAGTGTGCTATTTCCAACATCAACATTTTTTGAAACGCGTACATCGTGCACAACACGTTCCAGAGCAGTAACCGCAGAAATATTTATATTTCGTGTTGCTTGCAATGTTCCGTATGACTCCGCAAGAACCACCGCAACATTAACAACTACCACGGCAATAGACGCAAGAATTGCAACATATACAAGCATCTCAATTAATGAGAATCCGCCTTGTGAAAATCTTTCTTGTATACCTTTTTTCATAGTAATTCTTTTTATGCAAATACCTCTTGAGAAGTATATTGTATAGGTATATGGAAGCTTTTTAAATCGTTTTTCCTTATACATATACTAAATACACAGACAACGTTAGAATATGTTAGCCAAATACGCTTCTAGTTTTGCTGTTGTTGTCGCCACAACTGTTCCTGTTTCCAGTGGCCACGACACACTCACGGTAATAAGGTGAATATTTGTATCAATAGTTTTTGATTCTGTGGAAGTGGCAGAAACAATATCGCTATCCGAATTCCGACGATATACGTCCCCAATAGTTAGTTTTCTTTCAAACGTTCCGTCGATGTATGGTTGTGGTGTTGAGGTAATCTGCCACGAAAGTCCATCAAAATTCAAATAATAATCTGTACTCGAATCAAGGGGTGCTATATTTGACACCCAACTCACGTCACGTAAAAATCGTGCAATCTCAACCCCTTCCTCTAACAAATATGTTGCCTGTATTTTTTTTGTATTTTCAGATCCTGCCTGAAAATGTAAGATAAAAGCCGCAACGACACCAACGAGTGAGAGAGCGATTATAGACGTACCGATAACTACCTCAATGATACCAACTCCGTCTTGTGTATTTTGTTTTGTAAAATATAAATGCATAAAATCATTACTCAACAAGACCCGTTGAATGAATAGTGAGTGTGGTTGAAGCGATCGCGTCATTTGTAACAACTAGTGTCACGGAGCCAGAATAATTTGTCCCTCCTGTTAAGCGTTTGAAAATGACGTCAGACCCACCACCAGCTAGTGAAATGTTTTCAATACTAATTTTAGATGGAAGTTGAATCACGTAATTATCAGTCGAAGTCGTTACATACGTATTTCCTCTGAAACGCGTAACTTGGTTTGTTGCGAAGTGCACACCGTACACATCGTTGTTTTTAGAAGCGAGGGTAAGCGAACGTGCTTCTTCCAACAACGACAGCGTATCACGAGTCGCGTTATTTAGTGCTTGGTTGTTATTAAATTTATTAAATACACCCGTAGATAAGGATAGAATGACTGCGGTCACTGCCACAATAACGAGGACCTCAATAAAGGTGAAACCTTTACGGGAAAGTGGGGAGTAAGATGTGAAGAGTGGGTATTCTTTTTTTGAAAAAACATTTTTCATTCTTTAATTCTACCTCCTACTATCTACTAAATACTCTGCGAAATTGAATATATCGGAGTAATCATCGAAAGCGCGAAAAATCCTACCGCAGACCCAATAATAATCATAAGAAACGGTTCAATAATTGTGGAGAGATTTTTAGTTTTTTGTTCAACTTCTTCTTCGTAAAAATCAGCAATGTCATTCAACATATCAGACAGTCGTCCTGTTTCTTCACCAACTGCTATCATTTCTCCCACTAAAACAGGATAAAGATGTGTATTCTTAGTAAATGCAGTAGAAATAGGTTTGCCTTTTTTAATTATTTGTTCTGCATCACTAAGCACAGTTTTATAATACGAGTTTTGTATAACCTCTTGTGTAATACCTATAGCCATAACAACCTCAACACCTGAAGCGAGAAGGGAAGAAAGTGTACGAGCGGTCCGTGCAGAATTTGTCTCTTGCACAAGAACCTCAATCACTGGGATGTGCAGTACTGTATAGTCAATAAATCGCTTTCCTATACGTGTTCGTGCCAACATCCACACCAATACACCAAAACCAATAATAAGTACAATGGCTATAAGAGTATGTTCAGAAAGAAAGTCACTCGTTGTAATAATTGCTTGTGTGCTTTTAGGTAGTTCTGCATTAAGTTCTTTAAATGTTTGCGAGAGTGTGGGTACAACATATGCAAGCATAAGTATTCCAATAACCACCATTGCTCCCAATATAATAGTGGGGTAGGTAAGCGCTCCCTTTATACGTTTATTTAAGGCGTACGCACGCTTCATTTGATTACCAATACTCTGCAGTGCTTCAACAAATTTTCCTGACTCCTCTCCAGCCCTTACCATAGATACAAAAAGTTTTGAAAAAATACGTGGATGTTTCCCAAAAGATTCATGCAGACTTTTTCCTTTTTTAACACTCTCTCTAACCGAATAAAGTGTTGCTTTTAATTTTGGATTTTTAGTTTGACGCTCCATTACACTTAGAGCGCGTGAAATAGGAATACCTGCTTTAACCATCGCACTTAAGTTTCTCGTGAAGACAATTTTTTCGCTTGTTTTTACCGTGGAAAACATCGTATTCAACGAATTCATTGAAAAAGAAACACCTCGTCCTGCTTCAGCCACAGAAATGACTGTTCCTTTTTCTTTTCGAATTTTATCGTACACCACAAAACGATCGGGGGCAGTTACTGTCCCATGGTACGTCTTTCCATTTTCTTTCACTGCTTTGTAATTATATTTTGGCATAATAGATTTTGTTAAAAAATTTGAGCGATAGTGAGAATTTGTGTTACACAGTCATCATCCTCACCTTTTACTCGCTGTAAGTAAGAAAAGATGGAGATAACATTTTATATCCACAGACTTGTATTCAAGGTCTTAAACACAAGTCTGCGAACAGGACCGTTACTCATTCACCACTCGCAATACTTCTTCAATTGTAGTTAGTCCTTGCGCTGCTTTAAAAATACCATCTTCAAGCATAGTAAGCATCCCCTCGTCACGTGCCTGCTTTTCAATATCAGCAGTTGTTGCTCGTTTCATAACTAATTCCTTGATAGTTGGTGTAATCGGAAATACTTCATATATACTGACTCTCCCTCGATATCCCGATTCACATTCGGATGATTCTTTTTGTTTATAAAAAGGTATTTTAGTCCAAACCGCATCTTTTCCAACAATGTTTTCTTCTTTAAGTACACCTAAAACTTTATCAAGGTCGACTATTTTTTGTAAGTTACGCAACTCTGCCTGACTTAGTAAATATTCTTCTTTTTCGGTACAAAGTCTTCGCACAAGTCGCTGACCAATAACAACCTTAACTGTAGATACGAGCAAAAAAGGTTCAACGTCCATGTCAAAAAGTCGTGGGACAGCGCCCGCAGCAGAGTTAGTGTGCAGAGTAGAAAAAACAAGATGTCCGGTAAGCGCCGCATTCACCGCTAAACTTGCTGTTTCATTATCACGAATCTCACCGATCATAATAATATCAGGGTCTTGTCGCACCAAAGATCGTAGTCCTTCAGAAAACGTAAAACCAATCGCTGGCTTCACTTGTGTTTGATTAATGCGTGGCATCTGATATTCAATAGGGTCTTCAATGGTTGAAATATTAACGTCAGGAGTGTTTAGTAAGTCAAGCACAGTATATAGTGTTGTGGTTTTTCCTGATCCAGTTGGTCCCGTCGTTAATACCATTCCTGTTTTTTTACTCAACGCACTGTGCACACGCTCAAGTGCTGTGCCATGAAAGCCGAGTCCTTCTAACGAGTACCCGCCAGATGTCTCTTTCAAAAGACGCATGACGGTCTTTTCGCCAAAGTACGTCGGCAACACAGAAACACGAAAAGAAACCTTTTCTCTGTATACCTCAACCTTAAATCGTCCGTCTTGAGGTAAGCGTTTTTCATCAAGCTTCAAGTTTGCGAGCACCTTGATACGTGCAGTAATGCTTGCAGAAGCGCTTTTTGGAAGCATCATTGCATCGTGTAAAATTCCGTCAATACGGTATCGTACGAGAATCTTTTTTTCCATCGGCTCAATATGAATATCGGAAGCGTTTTGAATAATGGCATGTTTAATAAGTGCGTCAACAATGCGAATAACAGGTATGTTTTCTGCCATTTTTTTAAGTTCCTCCTGTGACGCCTCAGCGCTCACACCCCCAGCAGATAATTTTTTGAGAGAAACAGACTCTCGTTTTATTAACTCACTAAATTCGTCTTGGAGTGTTTTTTGATACTGAACCAATACATTTTTTATTGAAGTTTCATCTGTGAGACGTGGTAAAATCTTCAATCCAACTTTTTTCTTTACAAAGTTAATTGCGGTCAAATCATTCGTATCAAGCATCGCTACCTCAAGCGAATCTCCCGTCTTTTTAAATGCCACAATATTATGACCACGTGCAATTGGTTCGGGAATCATTGAAAGTACGTCGAAATCAATACGTTTATTTTTCAAACTAACAAACGGAATACCCATGACCTGTGCTTCAATGCGCCGCAATTCATCATTGCCAATATATCCACTACTCACCAAAATATCTTTTATTTCAATTTTTTTCTTGGTCGCCTCCTTAATAACTGCATCAAAGTCTTTTTCTGACACAAGTCCAGCTTCTATAACAAATTTTTTTAATTGTTCTTCAGGAACGTGCATGATTTTATAGGTTATAGGTGTTAGCTATTAGGTTCTAGGTATTCGAGAAAAAACGCAACCCTAAAAGCTAATAGCTAATAGCTATAAGCTAACTCTATTGTACCAACAAAGCTCTTTAAACCACACAAAACTTTTGAACACATTGACCATAAGTCAAACCTCTCCACTCACAATTACTCCAGTATACTGGAGTAATTGTGAACAGTCTGAATAAGATGAAAAAAGAAAAAGTCGGACATTCGATGTCCGACTTTTTTGAAATTTTGATACGTGTACGAAAAAACCGCTCTCAAAGAAGGTGGTCAGTTACATCACTGATCACGACAGGAAGAGTATGTTTACGAAAGCAAACAGGACATAGATTATTCCGACATACACAGCATACTTGTCAAGCGTTCCGACGACGATACCTTTTTCAGAGCCACCTGCCGACAGGTGTGCGTAGACCGTCATACAAACACCATCAACAACAACGACAAACCAAGAAAGGTTAGAGATGTCAACTGCTGACGAGCGTTCGGCTGTCTTTGTTTCTAGCCATATATAAAAGACAACAAGTTATCCACAGGTATGTCCTTTACGTGTCTTTTATAACGTATATACTTAGAAATAGATAAACAGTAATGTTTGTCATCAGTTCTTTGAAACAGGATCAACGTTATGTTCCTGATTGTCGTTTTGCGACTTGGACTATGAAGATAGTCAAACAGTACATATATCTACACTTTTAGTTAATTTTTGTAACACACGAGGTATGATGTACACTATCTTTCTATTTTTAGTTGAGACGATACCAAAACCACCCCTAACCTATTTTTTCTCCACCTTTAGGTTTCGGGTGGTTTTTTATTTGCCTATTTACCACCAAAATCTAATAAAATTTTAATTGTTATAATAAAAAAGAATGGAAGGAAAAATAATAACAACTCAATGACAACTAACAAGTGGGTATTTACTATAAAACCAGTCCGTACGAAATTAAAATAGCGCTGTAAGGCGCTATTTTAAAAACATTTGAATATATATAGAGAAATTAGAAAGGATTTTTAGCACCACGCACTTCAAAGTGAACATGTGCGCCAGTTGACCTTCCTGTTGAACCAACATACCCAATCACTTGACCCTGCACGACGTACTGCCCTTGAAAAACAATATTTTGACTATTGTGTGCATAAAGTGTTTGCGTACCGTTGTTGTGTTTAATCACAATATACTTTCCATATCCACCATTCCATCCATATGACCGGTTGATAATAACCACGCCTGACGCAGCTGCAACTACAGGGGTTCCTTGATGAGCGGCTATGTCTACCGCGTTATATCCATGCAATCCCTGTGAACGACGACCATTAACTGGACGTAAGTAATACCCGCTGTATGTTGGTCCGCCTGTACCTTTGACAATAGTGTTTCTTGAAGAATATACCGGTATCGCCATTTCACCTCCAGGAACGACAACAACATCTCCAACAGACAGTGTTGTGCTTTCAGTCAAATCATTATACTGCAACACCTCTTCAATATTACCATCATATTTCTTAACAATTGTCTTCAAAGTATCTCCACTCTTCACGATATGACGCACCCCAGAAATAGGAAGAATGATAAGTGTTTCACCTGGACGTATCAAGGAGCCACGCCGTATGTCGTTTGCCCAAATAATGGTACCGACAGAAACATTGAACATTTTAGCAATTTGTGACAAGGAGTCACCTTCACGAACAACGTAAATACTGATCTGGTCTGATGTTGTCTCATCATTTATGTCTACCTGTGTCCCTGAAGGTCCTTCTTCAGACAAAAGTGCCTCGTTGTCTACAATAATAATTTCCGCACCCCCTTGCGAAGGGTTTGGGTCAATATTCAACGCGGCACGAGGAAGTGGTACTGTTTGGGAATTATATACCGATGCCTCAAGTGGAATGTCGGCGCTTTGTGAGGCAAAAACGTTTGATAAAAAAGAAAAGAAATTTTTTACCGATCCAGCATGAACAGGTGTCGGTATACCGAGTAAGAAAACACATAAAAGCGCTCCCGCGGCGTATTGGGACACCTTTTGATACTTTGTCACCTGATTTATATCTAAGCGTTTTGGAAAATCAGGATCCTGATTGTAGGGTTTAATAAGCTAAGTTTATGTAGTAATACTCCATCTTTTTCAGAATATTTTTCAAGCTATTTACAACAAAAGCCTGTAAAACAAGGATAAATCAGTCATTACTGTATATCCCATCATATGAGATATACTCCTACTATACTCTCCACACTTGATAAGTCAACAGCATAAAAAAGTACTCGGTGGACAATTTTTTAATCACTTTTTCCTATTTTTTTGGTAAAAATATCAGACAAAAACATGTGAACACCGTAAAAGCACACGAACAAAAATAAAACTTCTGTTATACTAAAAACATACTATGAATTCTCACGAAAAACCCCAAAACATTGTAGAAGCTTCTCAATTTAAAATAGCTGACCCTGAAAAAAACCCCGATCAAGCACGGGAAGATCTTCAGCAATTAATATTAGAAGTAGAAAAACACATTGGAAGATTACTCACAAATGAAGAACAGGTAAGAATTGCAGATGTAAAGATGGACGCGGTCACATCAATCAATAACAGAGAATTTATTGAAGCAAAAAAAGACATAGAACGCGCACTCGAGGTAGTAAACGAAATTGTAAGGAATGTAAAAGAAGGGGTTGTTGAAAAAACAAACGGGACACAGGAACAGTTAGACTTACTGCACACAAATATAAGCGAGCTACGCTCCGATATAGAAAAAAATATTGAAAAAATGAACGGCGAGATGTTTGATAAAATAGTCGGCGCCATTAACGCTGCGGACAAATCTCTTACTGTAAACAACCTTTCAAATGCAAACAGCTTCTATAAAGATGCCGCGAGCTGGTACCAAGAGGCCATCCGAACATACGAAGCACAACAAACGCTTACTGAAAACAAACGAGAGCTGAGTGGTTCCGAATTAGACGCAACAAAACCTGTAACAAAATACACAGAACCCGAAATTCAACCGATACCGGAACCACTTGTGGAAATAGAAGGGGGAGAAATAGAATCATGCAAAATATCAGGTTCGTACTTTTCTATTGAAGGAACACTCGCGGACATAGGAGTGTTCGCGCACACTGCGACACAAGCACTTAACGAAAAACTTAACCGTATGAACATACCGGAAAATAATGATTTACGCAAAAAAATAAACACAAACATACAGACCCTTTTTGCATATATACAAACACTTGAAAATGATTACTCAAAAGAAGGATTTACCGACGAAGAAGTGGAAAATTTGAGCAACATTGTTGAGAAAATAAACAATATTGCCGATGAAATAAACGTAACGGGTCCCACAAAAAGTTCGGGAGGAACAACTAACGACGAAGAAGATATCGAGGAATTACCAGCCACAGAAATAATTCCAAAAAGGAAGAAAAGATTCGACGACGAAACGCCCAACACTGCTCCCGACAAACCAAAAAACAAAAGACGCGAACCACAAGAACTTCCTGCTGAAGTAGAAACCATTCCTGTTGAAATTCCTCCCGTACCAGCCAAAACGCGGGCCTCAGAAAAGCCGGTGGAAAAGCCAAAAGTTGAAGATACGCAACCATCGGCACCAGCAGAAAAGGCACCTGAAACACAAGAAGAAACAGCGAGTGCAGTGCGTACTAAAATAATTGCGTTGGTAAACGAAGTTGAAGGCTTGAGTAAAAAAGTACATAAAAAATCAATCAGTGAGATAACTGATGCGCCTAACGAACTTTTGTTACTCACAAAAAAAGAGAGAGTAAATCAGGAAGACGGTCATCGTTTAGATGAACTTTTAACAAAAACGAAGCGCATCCGAGACAACCTACAAATACTCGCGCAAAAGCCTAAACAACAAGAAATACAAGTAGGAGAAACAACGGAACATACCACCCTCAAAGAAATTGCTCATACAAAACCCGAAAACCTCAATCCTAAAGACCAACCAAAGACACGGAAACAACTGTTGGAATCTGCATCTCAAAAAGAAATAAAAAACACAGAAACATTTGACGAACTGTTTAAGTCTTTTAAATCTACACATGGTATACCGAACGGATTTGTAGACTTTTCAAACACACTAAACAACAACGGACAACTCGGCGTAGAGGGTCTTACATTTGTAATAAACAGAGTAAGAAGAGGGGAGGAGGATATAGCTTTTGTTCCTATTGAATATGGTATTAGAGAAAAAGTTTTAGAACTTTTAGAGAAAGAGTCTGTTGAAGTTGTGAAAAATATTGACGAGAACACAGAACCACTACCACCATCACACATTGTTGGAATTGCAAATGAATCGCTTGAACAAAAAATTCTTATGTCGAAAGGTTCTCTCACTACGGAAACACAAGCAGAAGCACAGGATGTTATTCGCAGAGGTGAGAGAATAAAACATCTTCTTGACCAAGAGGGTGGATTGACTGAGCGTGACGCCCATACCGCAGAACAATGGGCTGAAACAAGAAGTGCTGTCGTTGAAAGCATAAAAAAACTTATTAATAATGGAACGCAAGAAAATAGCGCCGACAACTTAGTTTTCAAGACACGACGAAACAAAACAACACCAACAGAAGAACGAGGTGGTGTGGAAGAAACAAAAGAAATCGTTGACTCCTTTATTAAAAAAATATTTGGTTATAAAAAACTGTTTAACTCACGCACGGAAGTCAACCTAGATGCGTGGCATTATATAAAGGATATTCCTGCCAAAAATCTCAACGAAAATCCTGCTGTATTAGACAAAGTACCTAAAAAACAAGCACGCGCACTCATTGAAATACTTAGTCAGCTATCTGAAGAAAATAACTTACAACTACTTGGCAACGAAACAGTGGAAGCGTTTCTAATCCGTGCAGCACAAGCACAGACAGGGCGATTAAGTAGCACGTAAGAAAAACGTACAACAAAGTTGTGCGTTTTTTAAATCAGGAACATACGTCAGCAATTCTTTCGTTTATAAAAGCCAAACAACGTTCCATATGACAACGTAATTCAGAGTATGTATACGTCTTAGGAGTTTTTCCTTCTTCTACCTTTTTTTTCGTTTATAAATTTTAAACCAGCTCTCGCTTCTATAGCAGAACGTTTTATTCTCTCAAACCTGCCTCGCTTCACACCCTTAAGAAAATCCTCATACGCCACCTTATTCATCAATATTGTCACTATATTCTCCTTCGTAACCAACTCTTAATCCTTTTTTAATCTTTCTTAAAAATACTTTGTTGTCCAACAAAAAGCAAGAGTCTATTTGTTATGTTATAGTGTTTCCATGAGCTATTTAGATACGCTGAACGAAGAACAAAAAAAAGCAGTACTACACACAAAAGGACCTCTTTTAGTACTTGCTGGCGCGGGTGCGGGTAAAACACGCGTCATTACGCACCGCATACTCAACCTCATCCACCAAGGTATTGCTCCAGAAAAAATTCTCGCAGTTACTTTCACCAACAAAGCAGCAAAGGAAATGCGTGAGCGCGTCAATGCGCTTTTAAACGAAGACGATGGGATCAACCTGCCAATTTCTTCAAATGCACGCCCATTTGTAGCAACATTTCACTCACTTGGAGTACATATTTTACGCACACATTCACAACTTCTTAATGTTCCACGTCACTTTTCCATCTTTGACAGAGGTGACTCAATTCGCGCAATAAAAGCAGCACTTAAAGATGTGCAGATCGACCCAAAAGAGTTTGAACCACGGAAAATATTAAGTGCTATATCCAAACAAAAAGGAGAAGCGGTGTCAGTAGATGTTTACGAACAAGAAGTTGGGAACGAATTTTTTAAAAAAACAGTCGCACGCGTATGGCGAGCATATGAAAAAAGACTGAATGACGGAAAAGCACTAGACTTTGATGACCTCTTACTCAAAACACTTAAACTCTTACAAAATCACGAAAATGTACGGATATATTACCAAAATATATGGAGTCACATTCATATTGACGAGTACCAAGACACTAACAAAGTACAATATGAGCTCTCAAAGATACTCGCGGGCACGAATGAAAATATTTGTGTCGTCGGAGATGGTGACCAAAATATTTACAGCTGGCGGGGGGCGAATATGCAAAATATTTTAGACTTTGAGAAAAGATACAACGACTCAAAAACTATTTTACTTGAGCAAAACTATCGCTCCACCAAAACAATTCTCGGTGCTGCAAACGACATCATACAAAAAAACAAAGAAAGAATAGAAAAAAATCTCTTTACCGAAAATAACAAAGGGGACGCTATTTCACTTATACCAACACTGGATGAAACGCACGAAGCAGAGACGGTAACAACAAAAATTACCGAACTCACAAAAAAAGGAGTGCAACCAAAAGAAATTGCCGTCCTCTATAGAGCAAACTTCCAGTCACGCGCACTTGAAGAATCTTTTCTTTCTAAAAACCTCCCATACCAAGTACTCGGCGTACGGTTCTTTGAACGAAAAGAAATCAAAGACATCCTTTCATTTATAAAAGTTGCGCTCAATCCCGAAAGTATTGTTGACCTTACGCGTATCATAAATGTACCGCCGCGCGGTATTGGTAAAACAACACTCATGCGAATGATAGAAAAAAAAGAACACGAATTATCCCCCGCACTTAGAAAAAGAGTGGACGACTTCCGCACATTTCTTTCAAGTATTGAAACAATGACGCGCGAAAAACCGCTAAGTGAAACAATAAAATATATTGTTCGTGCATCAGGACTTGAAGATAAACTAAAAAACGGAACCGAAGATGACATTGAACGGTTAGAAAACATAAAAGAGCTTGTCACACTCGCTACACGCTACAATGTTCTCTCGCCAGAAGAAGCAACTCTAAAGTTACTTGAAGACGCCGCACTCGCAACTGACCAAGACGAACTTAAAGAAGACAGGAATGCGGTGCGTCTGATGACCGTTCATGCATCAAAGGGACTGGAGTTTGATTACGTCTTTATCGCCGGACTTGAAGACGGACTCTTTCCACACAGCGGTGACGACCCGAACAAAGACAGCGAGGAAGAACGACGTCTTTTTTATGTTGCACTTACTCGTGCACGAAAAAAAATATATCTCTTATATGCGTCCACACGAACAATATACGGCTCAAAAGAAATCAACCTCCCTTCAGAATTTATTACCGATATCCCCGAACACTTTCTTGAATATGAGGAGTCAGATACCTCGTCACTTAAAACAATTTATCTAGAATAATGGCAAAGAAATCACTTGGACAAAATTTTTTAACATCACGCACTGTGGTTGAGCGTATGGTAGAAACTGCTCATATAAATAAACAAGATACTGTACTCGAGGTGGGACCAGGAAAGGGTGTACTAACTGAAGTGCTTCTCGAAAAAGCTAGGAAAGTTGTCGCTGTTGAAAAAGATAACAATCTTATAAAGTTTCTCGAGGAAAAATTCGCTAAAGAAATACAAAGTGGACAACTTGAGCTTATCTCAGGAGATATTTTAAAGTTTAATCCTCTTCAAGACAAACTTAAAAAATACAAACTCGTCTCAAACATTCCATACTACATAACTGGTGCACTGTTTAAAAAAATTCTCTCATCTGATACTCATCCCAAAACAATAGTATTACTTGTTCAAAAGGAAGTGGCAGAACGTATTGCAAAAGACAAGAAAGAAAGTGTTTTGTCGTTGTCGGTTAAGGTATACGGAACACCTCGTTACATAAAAAAGGTTCCGGCGCGTTTCTTTAAACCGAAGCCAAAGGTTGACTCTGCAATCCTGCTCATAGAAAATATTTCAAAAGATTTTTTTAGTCAATGTTCCGAAGAAAATTTTTTTACTCTCATCAAGGCAGGATTTGCGCACAAAAGAAAAAAACTGATTCGTAATCTTGAACCAGTTTTTAACAGAAAACAAGTAGGGGACGTCTTTACATCCTGCAACATTTCTCTTGACGCTCGCGCAGAAGACATACCACTTGAAAAATGGAAGTGTCTATCTACGAAACTTTCAAACTAAAACGCAACGCCATTAGGGCAGAATGAAAGTCGGTAATTTGTTCCTGCAAGATCAGTGTTTACATCTCTCGGAACCGAGAGAGACACATTTAATTTACACGCGTCCTCCGCAGAGATACCGAGTAAGGAAATTAAATTACTCTCAACAGCACTGCGTGCAGAGACAACGTCAACATCTTCAATGCTAATCACGAATCCTTGATCTGCTGTATAGTACACAATAGAATACTGTGGCGTTCTCTTAACAACAACACCCCAATCTCCTGCAAGTACTTTTTCCGGATTAATTAAAACGTCATTTGTTTCTACAAAACCAGAAGAGGTATTAATAATCATTGTATCAGGATCAAGTAACGGCTCTGGAAAATCAAAAACATACGACACTGAAGTATCTTTTGACTCAGTGGGAGGAATAGGAATAAAACCATATTTTTGATCATCAAACAAAAGTCGTTGTGTTTTTTTGGTCGACCTTGTCGCTGTTTCCTGTGTCACTTCTCCAGTAGGGTTAATTGGTATGGGAGAAACTGATGAAGTGTTTTTGTTTCCAATAAAATCTGTATCGGAAGGCGTAAGAGTGTCTTTTTTTAATAAAGTATATACACTAAAACCAGCAAGAATTATTATAAGGAATGCAACAATAAGAGTTTTGGTTTTCATAAAAATATATTATAAAATTATACTACTAATTACATCCGCAACCTGCAGATTGTCCAATACTAATATGAGAATGATTTCCTTCAAATAACACAAAAGCTTCTGGGTTGCATGCGAGCGCGGCGTCTCTCAAAAAAGAGTGATTCTCTTGGTCACCAAAGTCAACAGCGTATGAACTTCCAACACAGCTCGCACCTCCGTAATGACACGAACCACTTGTATGTGCACATCCCCCACCAGAACACTGCTGAAATGTTCTACTTCCACTTACAATCAAACTATCAGAGATTGATGAAATACGACCAACGTCAGCTGGCACACGATCCACCATACAGTTAAGGAAATCTCGTAATTCAGGAGACGCGTGAGCCACCTGCGCTTCAATGCCGTCATTATAATCAAAACTATTATCAGCATCTTGATGAGGATTTCCGATAGGAGTATCGCTCGTATTCGATGTGTTTGGAGCTATGCTTCCACTTGTTGGTAGGTTACATTTATTTGCGGTAACGAGCCAGTCAGCCCAGTTGCGACCACGTCCACCATAGAGTTCGCACGCTTTTGCAATATTAAGCGCGGGGTCATTTGCCGCAGCAACACACTTTCTATACAAGGGACAATCCACTATTGTCACCGTATTGGACACAACTTGACCACCGCTCCATTTGAAACTTCCTGTAAAAGCACTCGGGCAATCGAGTCCTCCTATCTTATGTACTCTCAAATTAACTTGAAATAATCCCGTTGAAAATGGTAATCCGCCACCGCTGCCACACGCACCATTATCTGCAACCACATCTACCGAACTCCCGCGGTCAGCGACACCACCACTCTCAACATTACACACCTGTGATGCATCATTTGCATTCCAGTCACACTTGTCAGCTAAATTCTCTGGTGTACACGGCCCAGAGCTAAGTGGGTCACAAGTACCACTTCCACCTGGCGTTGTATCTACAATAGGGTCCCTTGGTTGTTCAATCTCACCGGAAGTTCCCACAACCATCACGTCACCATTGTGCGGGACCGGTACGCAAAACAGAAATGCATTCACTAAGCAGGGGGTCGGAGGCGACACTACGCCAAGTTGCCATTGCCCTATACCCTTCACTTGTCCGTATGGATATATTCGAGTATACCCCGGCAATACCTTTACTCTATTTGCTCGTGGAGGACCAACAATCATCACATGTCCGCCACTGCACGTACATTGCACATACGAAATCAACTTACCTCCAAAAAGACCGACGGCTCCCGCCGGCAGTCCGTTTCCAAATGGAATTTGTCCATATACAACACTCAAACCAATAGAAGCACTCCCGGCAATAAAAAACGGAGACAATATCAGAGTTGCAAGAGTAAGTACTATTGTTTTTTTCTTGTTACGGGAAAGTATCATTAAAAAAATATTTTAAAATGTTGTTTTGTCATAGAAATATGTATACACCGCCGGATTGCTCAAGCCGTTTTCACCAGACACATACACCCACATTTCTTCGCCAACATCAGTGATCAAACCTTGATCCGCTCCCTTACTCTCTAATGCATCAAAAGCATCATCAATTTTTGCGTTTGAAAACTGTTTAATATCACCATCGTAGTTAGGGGGAAGCATAGATACCTTTAGCGTTACACCATCAGGAGACAAAACGTCGTACACTACGCCATATCCCGTCAGTACGGTGTTACCTTTCGTTGTAGAAAAACCAGAGCCATGAATTGTGACCTCTGTTTCTCCAAAACCGCTTGTTGGAAAAATGAAATCAATAACAGGTGGAGCATTTTCTATATCATACACAAAAAAACTCACACCTCCGATAACGTTTTTTCCATTTGAAACAGAAATAATATACTCGCCGCGCACAACATCGGGAACGGTAAAAACAAGTGTTGTACCAGTGGGAGATGGTACATTTTTAATAGCCCTGTTTCCAAAGTAAACAATATTTCCTGAAGTAGAAAATCCTCCACCCGTAAGGGTGACATCTGTTCCTGATACACCACCATACGAGGAGGGATATGCAAGATACAATGAACCTGTACCGATCACACCTCCCACCAAAAAAGAAGAGAATATATCTAGGGCTTGTGCATATTCTTGAGACCCCGGTTCTATATCAAAAATAGATACTTCGGAACTCTTTATTTTGGTATGTTCCGATCCAGCAACGTGGACATCCTCCACCTGCACAACACTCAAAAACATCCAAAAAAACAGCGTGAACGTGAGAAAGACGCCAATTCTCTTTACTTTTTTAGCACGGAGTAATTTAAAAATGTCCATAAAAACAAAAATGACAAGAAGTGTCAAATGTCAAATATATTTCAAGTGTAGCACGTCGTCATTGTGGTTGCGATGTTGCCACTATCACAAGATGGGGATTATAAGAATAAAAGAACAAAAGAATAAAAGAATAAAGGAATAAAAGAATAAAGGAATAAAGGAATAAAAAGTAAAATAAAAATCACCCAAATGAGCAAGGTCCGACTTGACTCATTTTTA
>CAYZCN010000001.1:17076-41828 GCA_964476975.1 uncultured Candidatus Saccharibacteria bacterium
AAAAAGTAAAATAAAAATCACCCAAATGAGCAAGGTCCGACTTGACTCATTTTTATGTCTTGAGATAAAATATATAAATATAAAATAAATATCGAATAAATAAATTTGATTTAAAAACATGACAAAACCTCCTTTTGTAAAAAACCAAATATATCACATCTACAATAGAGGAGTTGAGAAACGAGATATTTTTATGGACAAGCAAGATTATCTGCGCTTTATTCACTGCCTTTTTGCGCTAAATGATCAAGCATCTTTCAAGAATCTTACACGCATCTCAATGAGTCAAGTCGGACTTGACTCATTGGAAAAATATAATACTCAAAAAAGAAAACCGAGAAAGCTGCTCGTAGAAATACTGGTATTTTGTCTCATGCCAAACCATTTTCACTTAATGTTACGACAAAAAACTGAAAACGGGATTGTCAGATTTATGCAAAAACTGGGTACTGCACACGCAAAATATTTCAACCAAAAATATGACCGAGTTGGGCCTCTGTTTCAAGGAAAATTTAAGGCTGTACTAGTAGAAAAAAATGCCCATTTTCTATATCTTCCTCACTATATTCACATAAACCCTCTCGATTTAATGGGTAGTAAGAAAATGACTTCAAATACAGAAAAAATAAAGTTTTTAGAAAAATACAAATGGAGCAGTTTGCCTGACTATATGAATATTAAAAACTTTCCTTCAGTAACACAGAGAGATTTTCTTCTTGAGACATTTAAGAAAAATGGGGGGTATAGAAACGATGTAGAGAAATGTATAAAAACAAGCACTGAGGATGGTGATTTTAATTTAATTAGGGGTGTTTAGTAAAATTAAAACACTATAAACGTACTCAATCTCAATAAACTATTTTGATGAGTCAAGTCGGACTTTGCTCATTTTGTTATTTTACTTTCACACGCTCTCAACATGTTTTCCACCAACTATCCACATAATTATTTATACACAATTTTGCAGAAACAAGGAAAAAAGACACATTTTCTGTAGTATACTGAACTTATAGAATTTAAAATTCTGAAATTAAAAAATGCAGTATCTCCCAAGCAAAAAAACGATAATGTTTATGATAAGCGTTGCTATTATCGGTAGTCTTTTTGCTATCTCAACCAAAAAAACTGATAATACATCCGACTCTTCCGGCATTATTACAAAAAATAGCCCTAGACACGTAGATACCGACAATGATGGCCTGTACGACTGGGAAGAGAAGCTCTTTAAAACAGACCCAGAAAACCCGGACAGCAATAACAACGGAGTATCAGACGGTGAGGAGTTTACCAGTTTTAAAAGTGTGGCGGAAATTAAACCGACTGACAGCGCTCTTAACTACATCAACCAAATAGGTGAATATCTCGCACAAGGAGACGAGACAAATCCTATAATTTCAGAAGCAACACTAAAACTTTTTCCCGACTACTATACAAGAGGTGATGTTGTTACCGTAAATACAACCCAAAGAAACATAAACGAGTACTTCGCAACTCTTGTTCTTGCAACAAAAGCATACCGCCCCAACACCAAAGAAGAGGTATTGCACGTCATCAGTAGATGGGTAGAAGAAAGTGATCCAGAAGATGAAAAATTGCTGAAAGACAGGAGCGCGGAACTAAAAAACTCATTAGCTGTTCTTGGAAATGCGCGTGTACCAAACAATCTTGTCAACGCACACATAGCGCTCGTCAACCATACATATCATACCGCGCTCTCACTTGACGAAGCACAGGACACAAACAACAACCCTCAAGCACAACTCTTTGCTGCTGCAAAATATGCCAACTATCAAAGTAAGCGCTCTAAATCAATCATTACACTTACACAATTTTTTAATAGCTATACCCCCAATCAATAACACACCATGAAAACAAACTCTCTAACACATAAATTTTATATACAACTTTTTCTTACAAGTACCATGGTTCTCACACTTGTTTTGCTGTCATTTTTTGTAATTATTAAAGAAACATACGCGGGAAACCATACAAACAACTTACGGGTGGTTGATGTACTCAACATAGACGGTGTGCAAGACATAGCGGGTGTGCAAGACCTTCTCAATTCAAACTCTAATCTTGATGTTGCTAAACTCTTACAAGTACCAGGTGTCACAGATATTGCAGGTGTCCAAGATCTACTCGATAGTTTAAACATTGCTGACCTTATTAGTCTCCCCGGCATTCAAAACCTACTGAACGACACATTAAACATAAATGGACTCAATATCACGGATATTATTAAAACCAATGGAGTGCTCGACCTCAGTAGTGTGCAAAACTTACTCAATTCAACATTTCAAACAAGCGATCTGCTTAACATATCACAAGTTTTAGACATCGGGCAAATAAAAACCCTGCTTGACAACAATGTTAATCTACAAAACCTGCTCAACATAAGTGATATTGTAAACTCAAGTATAATACAAAATTTTTTGAACGACCTTTTCAGCAACAACAATAGTATTATCGACAATACCACCGACAGCTCTTCTGGAAAATTTGACGGTTCTACTACCGGCGTTGACCCAACCTTACCAAACGAAGAAAATAAATACGGCTACGGAGACGATCTCACTGAAAGTGCTCGTTTGGGCGCAACAATTTGTGAGGAAGGACTCAATCTGAACGAGATTGATGAACGAAGTGGGTCAGAGGGTACTTCAGGTGGCGGTGGCGGTACATACGTTCCTGTGAAAGACTTCGAGGCTGAGGATTATTTAAAAGCAATCTGGACAGACATACACGCAATCCAAGAAGATGCCGATATCAACGAAGATCAAACACAAGCAATCCGCTACTATATGCGACGACTCTGCGAAAAAGAATACATCCACGACGTGCAGTTTCAAAATATGTGGGCAGAAGTTATTGGAAACTTGGTAAATAAAACAATGTCTTTTGTGTCAGGGGGGTACAACAACAATCCTATCTTTGTTACGAACCAATACGCCTACTACACACTCGTAGACCTTGCAGTATTTAAAACATTCATACAAGAAATAGACGACTCCAACATAGGGGAAAAAGCAAAAAGAGAAATTATCAAAAGCTTAAAACTAAGACAATTTGAAAATATCTTCCCGTATAAAGGAGAGGACCAGTGGGCACCTGACGATATAACAAATACTGACAGAAATAACGAAGGAGACGAAAGTACTGAGAGCTGGACAGACTACTTTACGCTCTTTAACCGAGAAGAGAAAAGTCTTATAGGCCTTTTTGGACTTGCAGAAAAAGAACTCCAAGAAAGAAGAGAGCAAGCAATAAAACTGGAGCGGGAAAAGCTTCAGTGGGGAAGAGGGTTTTTCTCATACGAATTCTGCGACTTGAACCTCTTTAGTAACATACGAGAAGATAGAAGAAATTGTCGCATCGCAACTCCAGGGGCACTCATTCAAGATCAGGTGACCTTGGTCTTTGGTACCGCACTACGCCAAATGGAACAAGCGGATGGATTTGAACACAAAATCGCACAAAACTCTTTTATAATTATAAACGACATATTGAATAAAAACGGTTTACGAAAATTAGAAACAAGTAGGCTTGACAAAATAGACCTAGACGAGAGAACAAAGCCTCTCTCACCAACAGAAGCGGGTGCTCTTATTGAATTTGGGAAGGCAGAGAGTGTCCACCCGTGGGAGTTTGAAACGGTGATTGACGAAGCTTTTAGCGAAACAGAAAATCAACGAGGTTTTGAAAGGAGGTTGATTGACCTTATAGAAGGATAGATCTAACGTCTTTTTTGAAATATTCACACTTGGAACAAGCTAAAAATTAATATATGTACTTCACCAGCACAACAAAAATACAGAGAGGAATTCTTATGTCCTGTGTTTTTGTTGTGCTTTTTACCTCTTCTTTATTTTTTCTTCCGACACAAGCGAGCGCAACACAACATTTTACAAAAAACCCTGTGTCACACTCTACTAACGGTGCAGGAATAGGTAATATTGACGACGACTGTATCATAAAATGTCCAATACGTGCCATCACAAGATTTTTCAAAAACATGGCGGGATGGACATTAGGAGCAAGTGGTATCTTCTTTGATATGGCGATAGAATTTTCACTAAACTCAGATAACTTCAAAAACGGTGCGGTTGAAACAGGGTGGGGTGTCTTTAGAGATATTGCAAATATGACATTCATATTTATTTTGGTATATATTGCTTTTAATGCCATTTTGCAGCTAGGGGGTAACTACCAACGAATGCTTGTCACACTTGTCATTGTGGCGCTCTTGGTAAACTTTAGCTTTTTCTTATCAGGGCTCGTGGTAGATGCGTCAAATATACTGTCTGCTTTTCTCTATAATGCACTCACCAATAACGGAACAATAGGCCTTGCGGCACAATTCAAGGATGGTCTCGAATTAACCTCTCTTTTGTCTCCGGAAGATTTCAACAATTTAACAAATATGCAGGCCGCCACTTTTTATATTCTCGCTTCAATTTTTCTGCTCATTGCTGCGTTTGTATTTCTTGCCTCTGCTATACTTTTTGTTACTCGTTCCGTTGCAATCACCCTACTTCTTGTTTTATCTCCAATCGCATTTGCTTCTGCAATTTTAGATAGAACACAAACATACTGGAAGTTATGGTTTGATAGACTCTTAGACTATTCATTTGTTGCACCAATATATCTTTTACTTATCTTTACCACACTTGCAATAATAAAAGGGGGGGGTGCAAAAGCAAATGCGATTGCACTACAAAAAAACACAGATAGGGGTGACTTCGCTGGAGACGCGCTTGCAAGTGGGCTTGGTTACGCTGGAAAATCTGGATATTCATTTGAAAACTACGCAGGAATTATTATGTTCTTTGCGCTTATCATCGGACTCCTTATTGCGTCTCTCATTATTTCTAAAAAACTTGCGGGTAGTTTGGCAGATATGTCAGTTAAATACGCCGGTAAGGCCGTTGGTGTTGCTGCTGGTATTGGTGGTTTTGCTGGTAGGCAAGTAGTTGGGCGTGGCTCATATGCTCTTTCTCAAAACAAAGCTCTCCAAAAAGCTGCTGAAAAGTCAGGGGTAGGAGGGTACGCTGCACGAGCAGCGCTTCGTACTGTTGACTACGGAGCAGGTGCGAGCTATGACGTGAGGAGTAGTGGTACTATACGGAGTGCCCTAGGAAATACAGTTGGTGGAGCGCTTGCCGCAGGAGGAATGCAGGTTAATACAGGGAGAGCAGGCGGTAAGGGGGGATTTTCTTCTGAATTGGACAAGAAAACTAAGGAAATATCAAAACGCGCTGACGTGTTTAAATCAAAAGAAGCCAAGGAACAGTATGCGAAGAATCTAGAGT
Source organism: uncultured Candidatus Saccharibacteria bacterium (assembly GCA_964476975.1). Taxonomy (GTDB): domain Bacteria; phylum Patescibacteriota; class Minisyncoccia; order Phycocordibacterales; family CAYZCN01; genus CAYZCN01. Next base: position 22,389 of record CAYZCN010000001.1, read on the forward strand.
TCGCTTCTTCGTCCCTCGTTATGCCTGCGCGTAAGGCTGCAGCGGACAAAATACGAAAAGGAAAGGATAAAAAAGACAAAATCATTGATCTGGCAAGAGAGCTTGCTAAAGACGAAGAAAAGGCAGAAGGGTCAGAAAAGAAAGGAGCAATAGAAGAGGAAAATAAGCTTTTTCCCACACTGGAATAATTTTATATAGAAGTCAAAAAAATAATCATGTCAGAAACACAAGATATCATTAGAGAACAACTCAAAAAAATCCCGCGAGACATTCGGGACGCTATTATTGCTGTAGACCTTCCTGATAAATTCAAAACCATAAGCACAAAAAACGCATTGCGTATTGACCAAGCGACCGCACTGGAGACAGAGACAATGCTCGTTATGCTCGGCCTTGAACATTCAGACGACTATCCCAAAAACCTTATGAAAGAAGTTAACATCCTCCAAGAAAAAGCAGAGAAAATAGCAGAAGAGGTCGGAAGAATGATTTTTCTTCCCATACGAACATCGCTTCAAAATTTCCATGAAGCAGAAAAAACAAGCGAACCGGAAAAACCTGCACAGCAACCAGAAGCACAAACTCTCAAAGTGCCAGCTCCACCTTCCACACCAACTCAACGACAAAAACACATCGTTCCACCAAAACAAACACCACACATATCAACATCTGATTTTAAACACTCAACACAACCTACAGCCTCAGACCTTAATATCCCCTCTCCAACCCCCACCATCCAACCCCCAACAAAAGATATCTTCAAAGAAAAACTAGCAAAACAAGTGCGTTTTGCAAAAACCGAAACAAGTGTCCGAAAAAACGAAACTCACCATGGAGATCTATACAGAGAACCAATTGAAAAAACAGATATGCTGGGAATACAGCAAGAAGGCCCTCTTCATGTAGTGAACAAAAAAAAGCGACCACCACAACCAAACGCAGAAAAAAAATTAGACACTCCAAACAAATCTTTTAGTATCTCCGACACACCTGCAACTAACTCCTTGTCGCTTTCTTCCCAAGCATTAAAGCAAGAAAAATCTTCCCGTATAATACCAAAAAACACACCTACACCACATCATGATATTGAAGACAAAAACAAAGTGCCGCCACCTAAAATACAGCAAGGTCAGCGAAAATCAATACCACCGGAAAACAAAAAACCTATTATCCCGACACTCACGAAACCAAAACCGTCAGTAGGTGACTCAATTTACCCACCGAAAGTGGCACGGAGGAAACCACAGCAACCACAAAATCTTCAGCAAGCAAACCGTGAGGCATCAAAGCTGAAACAAATGCTCGCAAACAAGTTAAACAAACAAAACGCACCCCAGCAAATACACGAATTACCAAAAAAACCAATAGTACCGCCAAATCTACCCATACAAAAAGAACCATCTGCCGCAGATCCCTATAAAGAGCGTATTGGATAAAATTATTCAAAAAAACTTATGAAATTTCAAGTTCCACAATTTATTGAAGTAGAAGACAAAATTTTTGGTCCTTTCACCTTTAAACAAATGGTGTATGTTGCGGGTAGTATTGGTCTTGCCTTTATTGCGTGGACACTTTTACCTAAACTTATTGCAATTCTTGTGGGGGGACCAATTATTGTGTTCGGTTTAATGTTGGCGTTTTATAAGATAAATAAACAACCATTTATCAACATAGTGGAGTCCGCATTTAAATTTTTTTTCAATAAACGCTTATATGTTTGGAAGAAGGAAAATAAAATAATAACAAAAAAGATAGCACCGATTTCACAAAAACAAGAAGTGTCGTTTGTACCAAAGCTCTCTGAAAGTAAGCTGAAGGACTTATCATGGAGTTTAGATATACAAGAAAGTATTTATTCAAAGGACGATCAACGTTAGTTTCATTAAAAAAATATGGAAAACAAGTCACAAGCAAAAGCAGCTCAAGATTTTGTACCTATTGAACAAGTACAGGATGGTATTGTTGTTTTAAAAAACGGTTCATATAGAGCAGCTCTGATGACCTCGTCTCTTAACTTTGCCTTAAAGTCCCAACCGGAACAAGAAGCTATACTTTTCCAGTTTCAAAACTTTCTAAACTCACTGGAGTTTTCAATACAAATTTTTGCGCAGTCCCGCGACTTAGATATACGTCCATATATTACTCTCCTGGAAGAACGTCTAAATGTGCAAACGAATGATTTAATAAAAATTCAAATTCAAGAATACATCGGTTTTATAAAAAACTTTACAAAAAATACCAATATAATGTCAAAAAGTTTTTTTATAATTGTACCCTACACGCCGTCGGTTCTAAAAACAGGTAGCAGGGGTATCGCATCAACAATTTCCCAACTAAAAGGTAGGCAGGTGACATCAAAACAACAGGCACAAGAGTCATTTGAAGAAAATCGTAGCCAACTTGAACAACGCATATCAGTTGTTGAACAAGGATTAAGTAGAACAGGGATAAGAGTAGCTCAACTCGGCACAGAGGAAATTATTGAACTATTTTATAAGATGTTTAACCCTGGAGAATTACAAAAACCAATACCACTTAATGATATCCTGACCAAAAATTAAAATATGTCCTTATTCAACTTTTTAAAAAAGAAAAGCGACCAACCGAAAAGCGCTCTTAACGCAGTTGCTTCTATATTGCCACGCGAAATTTATGAAGCGGGGGTTCTTGAATTAAAAGATGTTATCGCTCCGTCAGCACTTAAAATTACCGCGCGTGAAATAAACCTGGGAGATAAAATTATGCGTACTTTTTTTGTCATTTCGTATCCACGCTATCTCTCTGACAGTTGGTTTTCACCAATTATTAACTTAGATAAAATGTTTGACATTTCAATTTTTGTCCACCCCATAGACACGGCGACTGTGCTGCGAAAATTTGAAAAAAAAGTCGCAGAAGTGCAGAGTCAAATTAACATACGAGAAGAAAAGGGGCTTGTTCGTGACCCTATGCTTGACACCGCACACCAAGATCTGGAGCAATTACGTGACCAACTCCAACAGGCTCAAGAACGTCTCTTTGATGTTGGCTTATATATCTCTATTTACGGGGACTCCGTAGAAGAATTAGACCGCACAGAGTCAGAAATAAAATCTATCCTTGAATCTAAGCTTGTGTATGTAAAACCGGCTCTCTTTCAACAAGAACAAGGGTTTAAAAGTGTTCTTCCTATTGCTACAGACGAATTAGGTGTTCACTCTAAATTAAACTCGGCACCACTTTCAAGTGTCTTTCCGTTTATATCATTTGATCTCACTGCCGATAAGGGAATTTTATACGGTATCAACCGCCACAACTCCAGCCTCGTGCTTTTTGATAGATTCAGTTTAGAAAACTACAACTCTGTTACATTTGCGACATCGGGTGCTGGAAAATCATATACGACAAAGCTTGAAATACTTCGTTCACTTATGTTTGACACTGACGTAATTGTTATAGATCCCGAACGAGAATACGAATACATGGCGGATGCCACGGGTGGTAGATACTTTAATATTTCACTAAGTTCCAACCACCACATCAACCCATTTGATTTACCAACACCTAAGGAGGGAGAATCTCCTGCGGACGTATTGCGGTCAAATGTCATCACACTCGTCGGACTTTTTAGAATTATGCTTGGTGGAATCACTCCCGAAGAAGATTCTATAATTGATCGAGCTATTACTGAAACGTATGCACTTAAAGACATAACCGAAAATTCAAATTTTGCAAATATGGCATCTCCTCTTCTTTCAGATTTTGAAATGGTTCTTGCTGGAATGGAAGGAAGCGACTCCTTAGTGCAACGTCTATCAAAATATACAAAAGGAACATGGTCTGGTTTCATAAATAAACCAACAAATGTTGATATTAATAAGAAATTTGTCGTATTTTCGGTGCGTGACATGGAAGACGACCTGAAACCAGTTGCAATGTATTTAGTCACACATTTTATATGGAATGCAGTACGAAGAAACCTTAAAAAACGTCTCCTGGTAATTGACGAAGCGTGGTGGATGATGAAATCAGAAGACACTGCGTCTTTCCTCTACAGTATGGCAAAAAGGGGGCGAAAATATTATCTCGGACTTGCGACCGTAACACAAGATGTTGGTGACTTTCTCGGCTCCCCATACGGACTCCCCATGCTCACAAACTCTTCAATACAAATTCTCTTAAAGCAATCATCGGTATCAATAGACCGTGTTCAAGAAACATTCAACTTAAGTGATGAAGAAAAGTTTTTACTCCTTGAGTCGGGGGTAGGAGAGGGTATTTTCTTTGCCGGTCTCAAACATGTCGCAATAAAAATCATTGCATCGTACACGGAAGATCAAATTATCACATCAGATCCCTCGCAAATACTCACAATTAAAAAAGCGAAGCAAGAAGCAGAAATTAGTGGTGAAAATACAATAAAAACACCGAGCCAAGCTGATGAGCTGCAGACTAAAAACTAACGAGACTAGTTGATTATGAAAAAACCAAACTTCCCAGTGGTAATGTTAACGGCTGCAATTTTCAGAGACACCGTTTTAGATATTATTGTTTTTGCTGCAACTATTATAGCTATACCGCTTGGTTGGCTTCTTGGTATTATCATTTCTTTTGTATATGCGGGTATTTATGGAGTTTGGTTTATGATGAAATCTGCAGGAATGCAAAAACGGCTGATATCTAAGATGATGGTACGGGTTGTAATAATGGTAGTAATCAGTTTTATACCAATTTTACGTTTTCTCATTCCAGAAAACACTCTCTTAGTTTACTTCACATATCGCCAAGAGATGGACGAATGGAAAAAACATGGTAAGAAAAAACGAAAGAAAAAAATTAGGCGACGTAAAAAAAGTCGTGGTAACCATAATGACCACAGTAGTGAATATGAAGAGCAAGAGGGGTGATTGGCATATATAAGCGAAATTACTTACAATTCACACACCCACATCGTTTAAAACATACATATTTGATATTATTACACTATGAGGCAACACTTTACACAACAAATAATAACTCATCACTTTACTATTATTATTGGTCTCACTCTTTTGTTTGTGCCGCTTTTTACTAATGCTCAAACTTTCGACAACGACGCCATTATAAAAATGTCTCCTCGGTTTCCAAAACCATATGAAACGGTAGACATTTCGCTCTCATCAACCAGCACAAATCTAAATCAAGCGACTATTTCATGGTTTATAAACAACAAAAAACAAGTTTCCGGAACAGGTGAATATGCTATACAAATTAAACTCGGAGATGCAGGGTCTTCTGCTCAAATACGTGCAGAAATAGTTTACCTTAGTGGATTTCAAACGACTAGAAACATTACCATTCGCCCCGCATCTGTTGATATCCTTTGGAGCGGTCATACGTACACGCCTGCATTTTATAAAGGGCGAGCGCTGCCTTCTTCCAATAGTTTTATAATTTTTAATGCAGTACCTTCGTTTATAGACAGTCGTGGAAATGTGGTAGACTCTAGTAAAATTATCTATTCATGGAGCCATCGCGGTGTACAGCTCGGCGGCTCATCGGGGTACGGTGCAGATCGTCTCGTGTTGGAAGGCGAACCGACATCACAACAATCTATGATTATTTCAGTCACCGCATCAACGCCTGATGGGGCAATAGAGGCACAAGAAACAGTACGTTTACGTGTAGTTAACCCTTTTGCCCTTTTTTATGAAAAACACCCTCTCAATGGCGTGGGGTACGAACAAACATTTTTTAACACACTTGAATTTACCAAAGAAGAAATGACTATTCGTGCTGAACCTTATTATTTTTCACTTGATGATATTTTTAACAACCTTCTCACTTATGAGTGGAGAATTAACCGAAAAGATGTTTTACCACAAGGAAACAGAGACGACGAAATTACATTACGGAACGATAGCGGGGGACGTGGGGAAGCACGAGTTGCGCTTCGTATAAGAAACACTAATCTTGATAAAATACTTCAAGAATTTGTGGGAGCATTTACATTACGTTTTTAAAAACTGGTACAGATACAAAATATATGCAAATGGTGCAAAAACAAAAAAATACAACTATCTTTATAATGCTTATTTTTTTAAGTGTTCTACTGTTCCCAACGCTGTTTGTTGTGGCACAAGAAACAGCGGCGGTTCCTGTGGAGTATTCGCCGATTTCACCAATTGTACAAGGAGGCGTTGACACTACTGACCCTGGTAGCTACCTAAATACGATGTTCGGTATATTAGTTGGTGTTGCGGGAATGCTCGCAGTTATTATGCTTGTTGTGTGCGGCGTTCAATATATGATGTCTGATGCGATTGGAGGAAAAGAAGCTGCCAAAAAACGTTGTACTGCCGCGATTCTTGGTCTCTTTGTTATACTTATTTCGTGGATAGGGCTTAATACAATCAGTCCAGACCTTGTTGCGTTTACATTTAAACAGCTTCGCTCAAGTATTCAAGAGGGTGTTGGTGTTGAAGGAGAGCCCACGCCTAACCCTAATCCGTCAACATACTGCTACGTAGACAATAGTGGTAATTCTACATCGTACACAAATGCTCAAGAGTGTGATAGTGCGCGAAACGCTGCACTTGAAAGTTCTCTTTCAAATAACAGTGAGTACATTTCCGCAGGACGACAAATAGAAGAAACGTGTCGTCGTATACCTCAAGATATATCGCTACCTCCAACTGACTACTGCTATACTTCACACACGTCTTCAGGTTCTACGCAGCAGGTGTGTAGATTTGCATCATTAAATATTTGTGATATTAACCTAAACAGTGTAATAGAAACTGCAAGCCAGCGTGCGTTTGAAATTTACGAGGAAACAGACAATTCTATTTCTTCGTGTTTCTCAAGCTCAACATGTGCAAGTGCTAGCTCTTATTAAAATTTTTAAACTATGTCAAAAAAAATACTCATCATTATTATAATTATCTTTATTACTATCATTCTTGGAATGCTCACGTGGTCATTTCTACTCAAACCGAACACTAAAACAACTGAGCAAACAACAGGTGTTTTAGACTTTCTCCCGTTTGGAAAAAATAACGACCAAAGCACCCAAATACCGTTTTTCAACAAAGATGAGTTGAGCGAAAAGCCTGTTGTTGTTGATAACACAAAAAGAAATGACTCTGTTAGTGTACACAAACTTAAACAAGTTACAACGACACAGATTTCAGGCGCCACTGCTACCACTTCTCAAACAGGTGAAACGACTATTCGGCTTATTGAGCGATCAACAGGAAATATATTTGACATCAACACAACCAACTCTGAAAAAAAACGTATCACAAATACCACCATCATTGCGTCGCGCGAAACGTTCTTTAACTCACTTGGTGAGACACTATTGATGCGCTACCTTAACGAAAATGACGTAATAAAAACATTTATGGGTCACATCCAAAATCCTGAAACAGGAAAGGTGGTAGAGGAGGAATTAAAAATATTATCAAACCCCGCTCCAGTGGGGGAGTCATCTGGTCAACTCACTGGTACATTTCTTGAAGATGACATAACAACTATTGCTCTCTCACCATCCAAAGATGCGTTCTTCTCCCTCGCGCCACTTGGAATAAATACCATCGGGACAGTTACATATTTTAAAAACAATACACGAGAACAGATATTCAGTTCATCCTTCCCGGAGTGGCTTACACAATGGCCTAAGAAAGATACTGTTACACTCACAACAAAAGCAGCAAGTGTAGCGGACGGTTTCTTTTACTTTCTAAATAGTAGCTCTGGTAAATTAGAACGAGTTATGGGTAACATTAAAGGGCTTACCACAAACACAAACACTGATGCGACAAAAGTGCTCTATTCACAAAGCGTGTCGAAATCACTTTCACTACACGCACTCGACGTAAAAACACACACCACCGAATCGTTCACCATAAAAACACTTCCGGAAAAATGTGTGTGGAGTGCTCTACAAACAGACATTGTGTATTGTGGTGTGCCGGGACGTATTACAGAAGGACAATATCCCGACTTTTGGTACCAAGGTATTGTTTCATTTTCAGACACATTATGGAAAATAAACGTTTCTACAAACACCACTGAACTTCTGTCTGTTCCTGTTACTTCTGCACGCGCAGAAATTGACGTTGTGCAACCATTCCTTAACAATGACGAAACCTTACTGTTGTTTACAAACAAAAAAGACTCCACTCTTTGGAGCCTTGAACTTTAATTAAAAATTATTTTCTACAATTTTAACTCACTATCTATGGCTTGTTGTGGTTCACGCATCACATATTTCAGTACTATCCTCCTGTAGCGACCCTCGCCTTCTGAGCAGGTTTCAATTTCGCTATCATCGGACAAAAGTGAGTGCACAACCATTCTCTCGTATGCATTCATTGGGTTCATCTCAACACTTGATTTAAATAAACGGACACGTTCCGAAAGGATTGTCGCCTGGTCTTTTATTTCTTGTATTCTTCGTTGGTTATATCCATTAACATCAACGGTAAACTGATTTTTGATTTCATCACTATTTTTTGTATTTGAATGCGCAATTTTTTTTATTACATGATTCAAAGCGCGTAAGTTTTCACCGTTATTACCAATAAGTACTCCCGAATCATTCGTCTGTATCATAAAAATTGTATGAATATCATCTTCAACAACATCAACGGCATCAAATGAGACAGTGAGTCCTTCAAGTGTTTTTTCTATTACTTTTTTTATATCATCTATATTCATAAACACTTATTTCACTTCTTATTTTTTATCCTTTTTCGCACGTATATCTCTTGACCTATAGCAAATAAATTACTTGTTGTCCAATACAATGCAACAGCTGCAGAAAAGACGTATGCAACACCCGCAATAACAAGAGGCATGATGTAGCGCATTTGTATATTAAAACTGCGTGCTAAATCTTCTTTTAATGTTTGCGGACCACTGCCTCGTGGTTTCATTGGAGGAAGAGAAAGTCTCATTTGGTAAAATTGTGTTGCCCCAGTTAATACTGCGAGAAACATACTTTTACCTCCCACATCTAATATACCGAGAAACATCATGTTCACTGTTTCAGGCACTTTAACAAAAGAATATAAAATATCCATTCGCACATCAGGAAAACCGCCGCGAAAAAAAACAAAGTAGAGTGAAAAAATAATGGGGAGTTGTATAATAAGGAGTAATATTCCAGTAAACGGGTTTACCCCTCTTTCTTTATACAGTGACATGGTTTTACGAGCTTGTTCTGGTTGATCATCTTTATACTTTTCTTTTATCTTTTTTAATTCTGGCTCCAACTCACGTACCGCAAGTTGTGTCTTGACCATTTTTATTGAAAGAGGAAATAATAGTAATTTAACTAAAATAGTTAGTGTAATAACCGCAATACCAACGTCAGCAAAAGGCACTACGGATATTAAAAAGATAAGCCCATTGTAAAGAGGTTCGAAGATGGTAACTCTGAAAAAATCAATAATCATCAGACTATTGTATCTTAATTAAGTTAGTATTTCAACTTTAGTTAAAAACCTACTAAATTAAAGTATGTTTGATTTAGAAAGTAAAAAGACTACTTCTTCCTCTAGCTCTTTGAACGACAGTTTTTCTGCTCCTTTTTTAAAGAAAAAAGCACCTACACAGTGATTTTGTATGCGCTCTTTTATTTTCTGTATCACTGAACGTCCGCGACGTTTTAACACATTACGTGAAACAGCAAGACGTGCAACTTTTTTTGAAACAACAAAAGAAAAAGCCGGGGCTTCTTTGGGCGATATTTTATATACTCTAAAGGAGAGGTGGGGGGAGTGGTACACCTTTCCTTTTTTTAAAATATCAGTAAATAGTGTTCGTGTTGCTCTTTGTAATTTTATCGACATTTTATACCGAAAGCTTTCCTCTTTTTTTTGCTCTCCGTCTTTTTATCACATTTTTGCCACCAGGAGTCTTACTACGAACTAAGAAGCCGTGAGTTTTTTTTCTTTTTCTTTTTTTAGGATTATATGTAACAGACATGATAGATTTTTTTAATGTTTTTGAACGAAGTGAAGGAAATATTTTATAAAACCACTGCCTCTCTTTTTAGAGAATATTCTCTACTATATCACTTTTTTATTTATCTTCAATATTTTAATAACACTCATAACTCTGTAAATCCACTCTCAAAAAAAATGGGTTCGGTAAGATAAAAGTCGTCCAAAACTCCTTTATTTTACCAACAAGTTATACACACATTATTAACATAATTTAATGTTTATTACAAGTTTGTAAATCTATTATTACATATATAATAGAAAGGATAGTTTATAACTTTTTTAATGAAGCTAAAAACTAATACACTAACGAAACTCCTTTATGGAATATCAAAACACCCAACACACATCAGATAACCTTGTTTCAGCACACTCTGAATACAATAAAATAGACCTCAAACAATTATGGGAAAACACACTTCTTGATATTGAACTTAATATATCCAAAGCAAACTTTAGTACGTGGTTTAAAAACACACATATTGTAAAAATTGAAGAAGGAGTCGTTATTATAAATGTTCCTAATGAGTTTGTTAAAGACTGGTTGGTAAATAAATTTCACAAGTTGATAATAAAAACACTGCGTGGTTTTTTAAATACCGTGCGAGATGTGGAATTTGTAGTTAAAAAAGAAGATAAAAAAAGAGAACGAGAATACCAACCAACTACATTTCCATCAACCGCAAACGGTGAATTACCTCTCAATAATTTTTATATAAATAAAGACAACAACTTAAATCCTCGATATACATTTGATACATTTGTTGTTGGGTCATTTAATAATCTCGCTCACGCTGCGGCACAAGGTGTTGTTGGGCAACCTGGTATTGCATATAATCCTTTATTTATATATGGAGGAACAGGGCACGGAAAAACGCACCTTATTCAAGCTGTAGGAAATCAAATAAAAAAAATATCGCCTGATAAAAAGATATTCTATATGACTTCTGAAAAGTTTGTTGTGGACTATATTAACTCTCTTGGAAGTGGAAAAGCAAATGCATTTAAAGAAAAATACCGTCAATATGATGTACTCGTAATGGATGACGTTCAATTTCTTTCTGGTAAAGAAAAGGGTCAAGAAGAACTGTTTCACCTTTTTAATACACTTTATGACAACAACAAACAAATTATATTTTCATCAGATAAGCACCCAAACTATATTCCACACCTCGAAGATCGTCTCAAGTCACGCTTCGCACAAGGAATGACTGTCGATATTGCAGAACCTGACTATGAATCACGAATAGCTATTATAAAAGAAAAGGCTATGCAAAATAAATTTATTATTGAGGACGATATTGTTGACTATATTGCAAATACTATACAAGGAAATATACGGGATCTGGAAGGTACACTTAATGCGGTTATGTGCAACTCACAACTAAAAAGAAAAGTTCTTACACTCCTTGAAATTAAAGACTTAATAAAAAATAATACAAAACCAAAAAAGATAATCTCGGCAAAAGAAGTTATTAAACAAGTATCAAAATACTATGAAATAGAGGAGGATAGTATTTATGAAAAATCACGTAGAAAAGAAGTTGTAAAACCACGCCAACTTATTATGTATATTTTACGAGAAGATTTTAATGTATCATATCCATCAATTGGATCTAAATTAGGTGGAAGAGACCATACAACAGTCATACACTCATATGAAAAAGTTAAAAAAGACTTAAAAAAAGATGAGGGACTTGTAAGAGAATTGAGTCAAATTAGAATTTTACTACAACAATAACTGTGTATATGTTGTTAAAAAAATATGTATAAAATACAAATAAAATGTTTAAGTATTGTTTATAAAAAAAGAGTTATACACATATAAAAATACAACTTAATTTTTTATAAAAAATTATACATTTTATAAACAGAGTTATACACATTAAAAATAATTATTCAAAAACAAAACAGCCTTAATTACTAACATATTTTACGTTTTCAACATATCAACACCTTTAATAATAATAATAATAATTTTTTATATATAAGATTAACGAATTAGTGTGTTAATAAGATAACAATTAAAAAGATGAAATTAAAATGTGAACAAAAAAAAATATTACAAGCAGTAATGTTAGCTGAAAAAATAAGTGGTCGTAATTTAACATTACCAGTATTGAATTGTATTTTAATACAAGTGTCAAAAAATACAGTTACTTTCCGTTCAACAAATTTAGAAATAGGAATAGAATTAAATATTCCTTGTACTGTTTTGGAAGAAGGTATAACTGCTGTTCCAGGATCAGTATTAGTAAATACATTATCCTTACTTGATCCAAATAAAGAAATTACACTTACTACAAAAAATAACAATCTTGTTATTTCTTCAGAAACAAGTAATACAACAATAAAAGCATTTCCATATGATGATTTTCCAACACTACCTACTGTTAATACAGAACGGTCTTTTAAAGTAAAAACTGAAAGTTATATACAAGGTTTGAAGTCAGTTTGGTATAGTGCTTCACTTTCAACAGTAAAACCAGAATTAGCAAGTATTTATGTGTATGCAAAAGGAGATAAATGTTATTTTGTAGCAACTGACTCATTTAGACTTGCTGAAAAAATTGTCATTATAGATTCTCTTCCAGAGTTTGAACCATTTCTTATTCCAATACGTAATGTATCTGAAATAATACGTGTGTTAGAAAATGCACAAGAGGAAGTAGAAATACGATTAAGTACAAATCAAATCGCTTTTGTATTTAATAATATATATATCACTTCAAGACTTATTGATGGTTCATTTCCTGACTATAAACAAATTATTCCAAAAGAAAGTACAACAGAGATAATAGCTTTAAAACAAGATGTTCTTCATACTTTAAAAAAGACAATATTATTTTCAGATAATTTTAATCAAATATATTTTAGTTTAAATCCTTCAAAAAAGAATTTTATTATTGAGTCACAAAACGCTGATGTTGGAGAAACAAAAGATTCTGTATCTGCAACAATAGAAGGGGAGGAACTTGATATTAATTTTAACCATCGTTATATTACTGATTGTTTTCAGTCTATTATTGCTGATAGTGTTGTACTTTGTTTTAGTGGTCTTGGTAAGCCTATGACTATTCAAGGAGTATCTGATAACTCTTTTCTTTATCTTGTAATGCCTATGAATAAATAAATATGTTAAATATTTCTAAATTTTTAGGAAAATTTACAGGACTAAAACCACCAGAACGTTTTATTAGAGAAATATGTATAAAAATTATTTCAGAAACAGTAAAAGTAACACTTAAAAATGAAGATATACAAATACAAGGAAATACTATTTATTTAACACCACATCCATTAGTGAAAAATGAAATTTTTTTACAAAAAGATATACTTCTAGAAAAATTAAATCAAGAATTACAGCAATACAAAAAAGTGATTAAAAATATTAATTGATATTTTATGAGCAGTATAGGATTAAAAAGAGGAACAGTTAAAATTATTCGTTATGATAAAAAATGGAAAACTGAATTTAAAAAAGAAGAATCTAAAATTTTAGACATATGTGGTGATAAAATTATATCTATTGAACATATTGGAAGCACAGCTGTACCATATTTATCTGCAAAACCTATTGTTGATATATCAGTAGGTATAAAAAGATTTAAAGATGTTGAAGATTTAATAAAACCTTTAACATCTATCGGGTATCATTTTTATAAAAAATTTCAAAAACAAATGCTTTTTTGTAAAGGACCTGACTCTAAAAGAACACATTATCTCCATGTTATGAGATTTAATGGAGTAAAGTGGAAAAATGACTTGTTATTTAGAGATTATTTACGAACACATACTAAAGAAAGGTGAAAATATCAAAAACTTAAAGAAAAACTCGCTAAACAGTTTTCTGGAGACAGAGAAAAATACTCAAATGGAAAAAAGATATTTATTCAGTCTATTATTACAAAAACAAAAAACCACACATAGTTTATGTGTGGTTTTTACAGATTTACATTAAACACAGTCTCAACTTCTCCTTTATTTTTATATATATCGTATCCTATAGCTTTTAGGGTATTTTTTGTTGATATATATTCTATATCACTTGGTATTAATGAAATTGAAAATGGTTTTTGATTTGCAGAACCAATAAAAACTCCGTTTATAAAAAAGTCTACTTTTGATATTGAAAATGTACTTGTCGTATTAATAAAAATACTAATACGTTTTGTTGCGTCGTATGTAATATTTTTAACAGGTGTTATTATTTTTAATTTTGGAATAAACTCTGGTTTGTGAATAGTGTCATATGCAGTAGGAATAGTTGTAGATGCAACTGGATTTTTCTTAAGCCACTCTTGTACACCAGTTTCCCAAAAAATGAACTGAGTATCTCTAGAAGGAAATTCAGGACGTTGTCCTTGTGGTTCAAGTTTATTTACCCAATATAAAATTGAATGTACGTCAGTTATAACTTCTTCTTGTTGTAGTTCAATTGGAGTATATTTTGTAGCGAGATTTTTAGAAATTGAGTCAATCATATATGTTTCTCCACCCCTCCATATTCCTTTAAATATTGGTTTTAATTCGTTCTCCGGTTGTTTTGTAGGTTTTTTAAATCTTTCTTCAGGGTATACTGCAAGTACTTCTTTCATAAAAGTGTTCCAAAGAGGAGTAATAATAAAACCTGCAACCCTTTTTTCCATTGAACTGTTGTCGTTATTTCCTGCCCATGCACCAACTGCAATGTTTGGTGTATAACCGACAGTCCACGCGTCTCTGTAGTCGTTCGTTGTTCCTGTTTTTGCTGCAACGTCGTATCCAGGAAAGTGCAGAGGTGATGAATAACTAAATGCAGGCGCACGTGCGTCGTTGTCAGATAAAATATCTGAAATTTGTCGTGCAATATTTCTATCAATTACACGCTCGGATTGTTGTTCAAATAATTCAACCAGATTTCCATCACCATCTTCAATACGTAAAATACCAGTAGGTTTGTTCCGTACCCCTTCGTTGGAAAAAACGCTATACGCACCAGTAATGTCCAGTAAAGTAACTTCGCCACCTCCAAGGACTAATGTAAGTCCATATTGGTTTATGTCAGTGAGTGTTTGTATACCTATATCTTTTGCTGTTCTTAGAGAATCAGTTAGACCTGCAAGGTAGAGAGTTTTAATAGCGGGTACGTTTATAGATTGTGCGAGTGCGTCACGAAGTGTTACTGGGCCTCGGAATACATTGTCATAATTTTTAGGTGAATAACAGCCGCTTTCGTTATTTTCGTCATCACTTTCGTTTGTGAAGTTGTCTGGTTCACAATCTGACTGAAACTGTGTTTGTACGTCAAAAACGATGGTATCAGGGGTATATCCTTTCTTAAACGCTGTTGCATACACAAAAGGCTTAAATGCTGACCCAGGTTGACGGTATGCAAGTGCAATATTAAAATTGCCGTCAATATTTTTGTCAAAGTAGTCTCGGGATCCAACCATAGTAATAATTTGACCTGTCTTTGAGTCGATGGCGACTAATCCAGCATTTTCCGCATTAAATTTTTCCTCGTTTTCTAGGGCGAATTTTTTTACAATTTCTTCAGCCTTTTTTTGGAGTTCCCAATCAAGTGTTGTAATAACCTTAAATCCTTTTTCTTCCACAGCCCGTTTCCCATATGTACTTTCAAGATATTCTCGTATAAAAAATACAAAATGAGGCGCTTTTATACCGAGATCTTGTTGAGGTTCAAAAACAATAGTTGTTTCAACAGCATTAAGGTATTCGTCTTCGGTTATGAAGTTATGTTCAAGCATTTTAAGAAGTACTAGATTTTTTCTCTTTTCAAGTTTGTCTAAATTGTTTCCATATGGAGAGTAGTACGTAGGTGCTTGTGGTAGTGCGGCAATATATGCTGCTTCCGCAAGTGTTATTTCAGACGCTGGTTTGTTAAAAAATGCATCACTTGCTTCTTCTACGCCGTAGATATTACCTCCATACGGAGATTCATTTAGGTAAAGTTCAAGTATTTTTTCTTTACTCAAGTCTTGTTCAAGTTTTATAGCAAGTATCCATTCTTTTAGTTTCCGTGAAACCTTTTTTTCCGAAGTAAGAACAGAGTTTTTTATTACTTGTTGTGTTATTGTTGACCCACCTTGGATACCTTTTCCACGGAGCGGTTGTATAAAAACTGCACGAAATGTTGCAAGTGGACGAATACCTATATGGTCATAAAATGCGGCATCTTCAATTGCAACTGTTGCATTTTTTATATGTCGCGAGATATCGATAAGAGGAGTCACTGTTCGTTGAATATTTTCATGAATATCATAGAGAAGGACATCACCTGTTTTGTCATATATTTTGGTTGATTGTTTAACCTTTCTTTGCTCAAATGACTGTAAGTCAGGGACTTGTAATGATGCAGCCCACAATAATAAGAGGCCAGTTCCGAAAAAACCAAACACAAGGCCAACCGCAACTATGCGCATGACCAGGCTTTGTTTTCTATGCTTTTTATGTTTTTTGAACATCTTTTTATCGTATCACAATTCAAAGTGTTATACTTTATATTATGAAAAATGCAATATATGATACAGTAGTAAATATGTTTGGAAAATTGAAAAAATTTAAAATAAATACTGACGAAAATCTTATTGACAAGATTTTATCACGAAGTGTTGCAGAAATACTTCCTTCACGCGACGTTTTGAAAAAAAAACTTATGGAGGGTGTGCGTCTACGTTTTTATATCGGAGCAGACGCTACTGGACCAGAGCTACACTTAGGGCACGCGACAAATTTTATTCTTCTTGAAAAAATAAGACAGCTTGGACATGAGGTGATTATTTTATTTGGAGATTTTACTGCGATGATAGGTGATCCAACAGACAAAGGTGCTGTTAGACAAAAACTTTCTCAAGATCAAGTGAAAGAGAATATACAAAGTTGGAAAAAACAAGTAGAAAAAGTTATTTCTTTCTCTGACAAAACAAATCCCGCAATAATAAAACAAAACAGTACATGGCTTTCGCAACTCAAGTTTAACGACATTGTTACTATTGCATCTCACTTTACTGTACAACACATGATTGAGCGCGATATGTTTGATAGGCGTTTAAAAGAAAATAAGCCGGTGTATCTCCACGAGTTTTTATATCCTCTCATGCAGGGATATGACAGCGTAGTAATGGATGTTGACGTTGAGGTAGGTGGCACCGACCAAACGTTCAATATGCTTGCAGGACGCACACTTCAGAAACGTTTCAACAATAAGGAAAAATTTGTTATCACAACAAACTTACTAGAAGATCCAAATACGGGCAAAAAGTTGATGAGTAAAAGCGAGGGAGGTTATATTGCTCTTAATGATTCGCCGAGTGAGATGTATGGCAAAACAATGGCACTTCCAGATGAAGTTATCGTTTCTATGTTTACTGATACAACGTATGTGTCAAACATAGATATACAACAAATAAAGAAAGATTTAGAAAATGGAAATAACCCTCGTGATATAAAAATGCGTCTCGCGAGAGAAATTGTGACAATATATCACGGAGAAGACGAAGCAGAGAAGGCCGAGAATGGTTTCGTTGAAACGTTTAGAAATAAAGGTGTTCCAGAGGACACTGTCGCCATAACTGTTACCAAAGGAGTTACTTTAAAAGAGGTTGGTAAAAAAGTTGTTGCCGAAAACATCGTTTCTTCTAACACCGACTTTAATAGATTGCTACGCGATGAGGCAATAAGTAATGCTGATACCGGAGAAAAAATTACTGATAGTGATTACATTTTTGAAACCGACACTACTCTCAAAATTGGAAAAAAGAGGTTTGTTAATATTACACTATCATAATTCACCAGAGGATTTTTCAGACGCGATACAGGTGAGCCCAATCGCTATTGCGTCATATTCGTCGTCATACTTTATTTCTTTTTCTATAGAAATGAGTTGATGTACCATAGTGATGACTTGCTGTTTATCACCTCGCCCATATCCTGTAACCGCACTTTTAATTTGTAGTGGTGTGTATTCAAAAGTAGATAGATTGTTTTTTATTGCAACATACAACATCATTCCGCGGGCTTCGGAAACAAGAAGTCCTGTTTTTTGGTTTGTATTGAAATAGAGTTTTTCTATAGCAAAAGTTGTTGGAGTATGTTTTTCAATTAAGTGTTCTAATTCTTTTCCTATAAGCGAGAGGCGCTCGGGGAATGGAAGTTTTGATGAAGTAATAAAACAGTCAGAGTATAATAACTGCTCTTTGTGTTGGCTGTCTTTTTCTATCACTGCAATACCAACTCGTTCATATCCAGGGTCAACTGCGAGAACCCTCATAATTATTCAGCATTAGCAAAAACGTCTTGCACATCATCATGCTCTTCCAGTACATCAATAAGCTTTTTTAGTTTTTCGTCGTCGCTGTCGCTTAGTTTTGTTGTTGTTTTCGGCACCCACCCGTTGTTGGTATTTTCAAACGCCCACACCGCAGAACCAGGAGCGGCGAGTTCCGCATTGTGTTTAGAGAGAAGGTGTTTTATTTCAGCAGCAGTTCTGTTGTTGTTGTCAGTAAGTCCTTCTATGATTATTGCGACACCTCCTGGTCCATATGTTTCAAAGGTAACATTTTCCATATCAGCACTATTGTCGGTCGCACCCTTTTTTATAGCACGTTCAATGTTATCAGACGGCATATTCTCTTTTTTTGCTTTTTCAATAGCCATTCGTAGTCCGGGTGAGTCAGCGTTTCCTCCAGACTTTTTTGATTCAACAAGAATAAGACGTACTAATTTTGAAAAAACCTTACTCCTTTGAGCGTCAGTTGCCGCCTTTTTATGTTTTATCTTTGACCATTTGTTATGTCCTGACATAGTGTGTTGTTATAAGGTAAAATATTTATAAAAGTTTATCCTGCATACTCGTTGGTATTTTATGTCCCAAGTGTTCGTACGCGTATGTCGTCGCAACTCTTCCGCGAGGTGTTCGTTCCAGTAAACCAAGCTGTATTAGGTACGGCTCGTTCACTTCTTCTATGGTCGCTTGTTCTTCTGTTGACGCTGCTGAAAGAGTATTAAGACCCACAGGACCTCCTTTAAATTTGGTTATGATAATATCTAATATATTTCTATCTAATGCGTTTAACCCCAGCGTGTCAATCTCTAGGAGCGAGAGCGCCTTGTCAACCACTTCTTTAGATAACTTTTCTTTATTGACTTGTGCGTAGTCGCGACAGCGTTTGAGTAAATAGTTTGCAGTTCGTGGAGTACGCCTACTTCTTTGTGCAATTTCCGACAATGCGTTGTCAGAAAGTGGTGCGTCTAAAATTTTTGCAGAGCGCCTTAAGATTTCCCCAATTTCTTCTTCAGTATAAAAATTTAGTCTAAATGTGCCGCCAGAAAATCGTGAGCGAAGTGGTGAGGAGAGAAGTGCTATTCGTGTTGTGGCAGCAACTAAGGTGAAAGGGGGAAGTTCAAGTTGGATAGTTCGCGCTGACGGACCTTTACCAATGATGATGTCAAGAACTCCCGATTCCAT
>CAYZCN010000002.1:0-25357 GCA_964476975.1 uncultured Candidatus Saccharibacteria bacterium
TACGGTGTGGAGACTCATAAAATACAACGGTTCGC
The DNA here is from genome assembly GCA_964476975.1 of uncultured Candidatus Saccharibacteria bacterium. Classification (GTDB taxonomy): domain Bacteria; phylum Patescibacteriota; class Minisyncoccia; order Phycocordibacterales; family CAYZCN01; genus CAYZCN01. Next base: position 36 of record CAYZCN010000002.1, read on the forward strand.
TTTGATTCTTCTATTTTTTGAAAAAGTGTTTCTCTTCCCTTTTTATGTGGCAAAAATCCTAAAAAAAGAAACTCGGACGCGGGAAGTCCACTCACGGAAAGTGCAGAAACAACTGCACTCGCCCCCGGTATTGCAACAACAGCAACAGTGTCTACCAACTTTTCACGCACCTCTTTTACGAGGAACGAGCCGGGGTCAGAGATAGTCGGTGTGCCCGCATCAGAGACAAGAGCAATGTTTTTCCCCTCCTGCAAGAGTGCGATGACTTTTTCAGTTTTGGATACCGCACTATTGGCGTGATAGCTCATTGTAGATGTGTCAATATCGTATTTTGCAAGTAGTTTTTTTGTCACGCGCGTATCTTCACAAAGAATCAAATCAACCTCGCCAAGCACACGAAGTGCCCGAAGTGTGATGTCTTCAAGGTTTCCTATGGGAGTTGCAATAATATATAGACTATTCACTTTATTCGTCATACTTGACATAATACTAAATATGTAATATTATGCAAGTAGAGTATACATATTCACAACAACGAAAGGAAGAGATATGTCCGAAGTCAAAGTAAAAACGTTCTGGAGTGCGGACAGTTCGATGTTGGAGAGACGGGTCGCAGAATGGCTGAAAACAACCAGTGTGAATCTAGAAAACATGAAGATAACCCAGTCCTCAGCGTTTCGACGTTACGCCAAACCCGAAACCACATTGACCATCTTCTACGAAGAAAACGAATAATTCGTTACCCCCCCGACGCGCAAGCGCGTCGGGGGGGGTATTTTTCAAAGTGAGTCAAGTCGGACTTGACTCATTTGTGGGGTTAGTAAGAAAACTACGATTAATGGTATACTAAAAAAAATATCGTAAAAATAGGTCGTGATTTAAAATTTTTATAAATAAATTACTGAATTAATTCATGAGTTAATTCAGTAGCAAAAAATATGGCAAGAAAACATTTTAAGTGCTGGTTATGGAAAATTCTCTGGAGCTTTGCTGGTCTGTCGCTTGTATTAAGCTGGGGAGGTTTTGAACAAGGAGTAGTTGCAACATTACCTGTTGAGATGTGGCTCTGGAACTCTCTTGTGCTTGGCGTGCTCGCAATTTCTGTTAAACTAGACTGTCACGATTGTTCGGTATGTAATGTATAGAAAATCAGTACATAACAGATAAAGAAAAGAGCGAGCTCCGTACGGAACTCGCTCTAAGTTTTTTTTGGTTACTTTTTAACCTTACTTTTTTTGTTTTTTTTACCAGCAGTAAACTTTTTCAATTCTTTTTTTACTTTTTTGTTTACACTGTTTGCGGACATGTTCATCAAAAGCTCAATTCCCTGTTCCAAAGTATCAATGGCGTACACATGAAACATACCGTCTTTGATTTTTTGTACCACGTCATTGCGAAGCATCAGGTTTACTTTATTCTGATGTGGAATAATAACGCCCTGTGTACCCGTTAGAGGACCGAGAGAATTACACGCATCAAAAAAACCTTCAATCTTTTCATTGACACCGCCAATTGGCTGGACATCACCGTGTAAGTTGATCGATCCAGTTATCGCAATCTCTTGTGTAATCGGTACTCCGCTCATACTTGAGAGAATAACAATATACTCCGCAAGCGACGCACTGTCTCCATCAACACCCCCAATTTGCTCAAATGAAAAATGGATATCAAGAGCAAGAGGTGCTTTTTTAGCAAATGTGCTTTTCAAAAGTCCACGCACAGTTTGATCTGCCTTCAAAAGATACTTACCGGCAAGCTGTGCGTCACGTTGAATATTAATCACTCCACGTTTACCAAAGCTTACCCGCGACGTAATACGGCTCGGAGAACCGAATATACCACTATTACCCCCATACACAACAAGACCATTAATCTGACCAACACGTTTACCTTTTACGTCAATAAGTCGCATACTTTCACGTATGTTTTCATGCATACGGTCATACGACGCACTTGAACGCCAAGAATGTTGCTGTAACGCCCTCTGAACGTGTGCGTCAGTAATTGACAACGAATCATTAGACGCACGATACACATCAGCTTCAGTGATCAGTGTTTTCAATATCGCGAAATTAGTTGATAGACGTTCCTGATGATTAGACAAACGTCCCGCATACTCTATGAGTGTACACCGAGCATGTGGTGTAATAGCGAAACCTGTCGCAGTTTTTGAAATACGCTTCAACCAATCTCCATATGCACATACCTGTGCCGGAGTTCGCAGAACTGTGTGAAGTAATTCAGCACGTATCTGAAAGAGTTGCGCAAATTCATTATCATGTTGATTCAAAAGTCCCATCAAATACGAAGGACCGAACAAAATCACACGAACATCTGACGGAATTGCTTGTGGTTGCAACGGGAGTTGCTGTAGTCCACGAAGAGAGTATGGTGTCTCAATAGTTATCTCTTGTCGTTTAATGACACGCTTCACAAACATCCACAAATCTGGAGACGACAGGAGATCCTGCACATTTAAAATGAGATACCCTCCGTTTGCTTTTGCAAACGCACCAGAGTAAATCTTTGTATGGTCAGTATACTCGACACCCATCACTCCAACCGTCTCAACATGTCCCACCAACTCTGCAAGAGACGTAACACCACCAGTTACAATAGGCACTGGTGCATTCTTGTCATGTGTAACAAATACATTGATTTTCCATGGAAGAAATACATCGGTCGTATCAGGTTTTGATGTTTTCATTGGAACACCACCAACTACCATTTGAGGAATGCTGTCACCTTCAATTAATATATCGTACTGATCCAACGTGTGTTGCTGTAACTTATCGCAAAAAATCCGAAGCGAATCGTTTTCACAAATATGAGAGATACTTTTAATATATACATCAAATAATGTGAGAACTTCTTTTTCAACAAATGTATACTCAAGAGTTTCAATTTCAGCTTCTTTTTCTACCCATGCATCCTGTTGTTCCTGTAAAAACTCCAAACAACGTGGATACACACCACCAACAACATCTTCTAGTTTTTTATGTTGCTCTGGAGTCATGTTTTCCCAAATTTCGGGATCTACAACATCTGTAGGTGGACCATCGTAATCAGGTTCAATGACTTTTCTGTAAACCAACAAACGGAAGTTGTCGTTGGAGGTTTCAAGATGCACACCACGTTCGTGCGCATACACAGAAACTTCAGCTTCCAGTCTTTCATACAATACCTTATACTTCTTCTCAATCTCAATTTTTTCCAGCTGAATTTTCTTACTATCAAGAACCTCACTGATACGTCTTTTAAGTTTTCCAAGAAGTACTTTTGTCTGTTTACGAAATGTCCGTGCAGTGCCTTTTACCACCTGAACAGCTACTGGATATCTCGGCTCGTCAAAATTATACACGTAACACCAATCAGAAAACTCTGGTGATGCACGCTTACTTGTTTCTAAAATCTGACGAATATGGCCTTCAAGAACAGAAAATCCATTATGACCAGATATACCAGAAACAAATACATTATGCTTATATGCATCTGATGCAACACAGAGCTTCAGTGCTTCGGTAAATCTATCTTGTCCACATCCCACAAAAAATTCAGGTTGCGTGTTCAAAACATCTGTTGGGGTAGACTTATTGGTAAACATTTTCGGAGTACATACGCGATGTACATCTTCATGAGACATACAAGTATCTGCAACTACTTTTGGCAGTTTTTCAGACATAAGATTTCTCCTTTTTCCTAAGTTTTCAAAGGGCGAAAATATGAAATGCGATAAAAATAGCTTTCCACCATATTCCAAAATCTGCATACAATATACAATAAATCGAATTATCTGTAAATCACTTAGTCGTCAGACGACTAAGTGGTGAAAACAAAAAACCCGCACTCTGTTAGAGTGCGGGGTTGGTGTTGTAATGAGTGTTATCATACACGATTAATCATAAATGACTTCTTCGGTGCCATCCTCATCAACACTGGTGAGATACACATCGTATCCCCAAAGTATACTGAGATGTTTATTTACCTCTGCTGCAGTTTTGACATCAAGAATCATATCGTCACGCATTTTATGTTCTAGACATAATTCTCTATCTCCAGTGAGGTCAACATCAACAATCTGAATATTAGGATCAGCATGACTAATGTCATACATCCGCGCGAGCGTATTTCTAATGCGTCGATATCCTTTTTCGTCATGAATATCAGTAACCTCATACTCGTCATCTTCAGAGTCATCATACAATTCAAAAAACTTAAAGTGACGAATAAGATGAGGACTCAGAAATTGTCTAATAAAAGACTCATCACGATAATTACTCCACGCATCTTTCAAGACGCTACGCCAATCATCGCTTCCCGCAAATGTGGGGAACCATTCTCTGTCCTCATCAGTAGGATCTTCGCAAATTCGCTTAATGTCCATCATCATATGAAATCCAAGTGCGTATGGATTAAGCCCGCTATAACGCCTGTCATCATAGTCAAACTGAAGAACAACATTTGAATGATGTTTCAGAATCTCTAACATAGTACCGTCAGACAGTAGACCTTTGTCATACAATGCGTTAATGATGTAATAGTGTACAAAACACGCACACCCCTCATTCATCATCTTGGTCTGCTTTTGCGGATAAAAGTATTGCGCCAAATGACGCATGATACTCAAAATCTCTCTTTGCCAACCAATAAGAACTGGGCTGTTTTTTTCCAAAAAATACAAAAGATTTTCTTCGGGAAGTCCTAATTTTTTCTTCCGTTTCTTTTGCTGTTCTTTTGAAAGTGAAACGTTTTCATCGTCTTCTTCAACAAAAATATTAGGAGCAGTTCGTTCAAATATTTCATCATACGATTGCTCCTTATCTCTTAGACGGTCTTCATTGCGTTTTTTTACTTCTTTTTTAGAAAGCTCTTGATGACGAGAGTACCGAAATACACCATAACGCTGAAGTGCATGCGCAGCATCAAGAAGTTCCTCAACTGCATCAGCTCCATACTTCTCTTCACAACGAGCTACGAAATCTTTGGCGTAACTCAAGTAATCCAAAATAAATTCAGCATCTGTCCACTCTTTAAAAAGTTGATTATTTTTAAAAAAGTGGTTATGTCCAAACGCCGCGTGTGCCATAACGAGAGTTTGCAGTGCCATGGTATTTTCTTCCATGTTGTAAGAGATACACGGATTTGAATTAATGACCATTTCATATGCAAGACCCATACGACCACGTCGATACATCTCTTCTTGTTGAGCAAAATGTTTACCATATGCCCAATATTTGAACATGAGTGGCATGCCAACTGAGGCGTACGCGTCAAGCATTTGCTCCGCAGAGACAACTTCAAGTTGGTTTGGATATACATCCAAACCAAGATCATTTAGTGCTATTTCACTGATGGCATCATAGGTGCGTTTAAGCTTTTCAAAATCCCATTCAGCACCTTCAAAAAGAAAATCTTTCCTTTTTTTATTTTTTGTCATCTTACTCTCCTTTCGCTCACTTTTTACCTCTTTGTGCTACCATGAGATCTTTTTCAAATAACTCTCTAAACACTGGATAAATATCTTTTGGATCCGAGACGCGTTTCATTTCAAAATGAGGCGCACGTTTATACACAATGCGATACGTTTTCCAAAGGTCGGTGCCGTCATCAGAATTTTTAAATGACCCCCTAAGTCTTGGGTCAAGAATCTCAATATATGCATAGTACTGACAAAGTTTAAGTATGTCGTTAAGAATTTCAACACACAGTTTGTTGTCTGAACCCCAATTATCACCGTCAGACGCTTGGGCTGCATAAATATTCCACTGATCACTAGGGTATCTGTCTCTAATGATTTCCTTCATTTTTTCAAGTGCTGTACTTACAACGGTTCCGCCAGTTTCTTTGCTATGAAAGAAAGTATCTTCGTCACATTCTCTAGCAATGTGTGTGTGACGAATAAATACTACATCAACATTGTCATATTGACGTTCCAAAAATAGATTGAGAAGAATAAAGAAACGTTTTGCAAGTTCTTTATCCCATTCACGCATTGACCCGGAAACATCCATTAGACAAAACATTACTGCATTAGTCATAGGTTCTGGATGTTTTTCAAAGTTACGAAAACGAACATCAATGGGGTCAATGTACGGGACTTTCATTTGTTTGCGCTTCATTTCAATAATGCGACTAGAAAGTTCTTCAATTTCATGCACTTCTTCGTCTGTTACACCCTCTTCTTCACGCTTACTTTCAAGCTCTTCCAGACGTTCTTCAGCTTCGTCTATTTCAACAAGGTCAGGTCGTTTGAAAGCAATACGACGCCCAAGACTCTGCCGCATTGTACGAAGTAGGTCTAAGTTAGAAGGATTTCCAGCAGTTGTGAAACCAGAACGATGCATTGTAAACACGGTGGTTTGCTTAAGATGTTTTTTGATCATATCAGGAAGTTCTAGACCTTCAAAAAGAATGTCTAAATATTCATTTCGTGGAACAACGAAATCAAAGTTGTCCTCACCTTCTCCACCGTCAGACGCATTATCACCACCCTTGCCACCACCTTGACCTCCCCCTTCTCCTTCAGGCTTTGAAATTCGGTCGTTTCTACTAAATCTATCATTCCCTGATAGAATATTTCGTTGACGTCCCGTGGTTGGGTCATGTCTATACTGCGGCTCACCGAGACCTTTTGTGGGAATAGATACTGTCTCCCCTCTCTGATCTTGAATTCCTCTTTGTGAAACCGATTTTTTTACCGCTTTTCTGATTATTTCCTTTGCCCGCCGAACAAAACGCTGACGGTTTCCTAAGCTTTTCTTTCCCGAAGTATTTTTTCTTCGGTCAATAAAGATTTCAGCCATTTTTTTCTCCTTTGGTTGTTTGATTTATTTGATTTGCCAACTGGTGTAGAAAAAAAGGGTGTGAAAAACGCATGGTACTCGCCAAGCATATTTCACACCCAAATGTTTAATGATTTATCTATCTAACAGGATTTTTACCCAGCTTTTTTAACACGCATATACCATTCAACTACGCGCTGAACTTGCTTTCGTGTATATCCACGATCCATCATACGAGAAACAAAATCGTCATGCTCTTTGTCCATTTTTTTGTCCTTATGCGGTCCAAAAGTAATGACCGGCAACAAGTCCTCAATAGAACTAAACATGCGTTTCTCAATAACTTCACGAAGTTTTTCGTACGCCTTCCAATCGGGGTTTTTACCGCCGTTTTCTGCTTTTGCACGAAGAACGAAATTAACAACTTCATTACGGAAGTCTTTTGAATTGCCAATACCTGCAGGTTTTTCAATTTTCTGCAGTTCGTCGTCAAGAGTTTCTCTGTCGTACATAACTCCAGTATCAGGATCTTTGAAATCTCTTTCTTGAATCCAAGCATCAGCATGTGCAACATATTGGTCAAAAAGATTCTGACCAAAACTACCATACGACTCAATATATGCCTTACGGATATCTACACCAATAAAATCAGCGTAGCGTGCCGAAAGTTCATCATGAAGAAATTCAAGATATGCTTTTTCTTTGTCGTCAGAAAACTGCTCTTGACGAATGCACTTCTCAAGCACAAACAAAAGATGTACCGGATCTGCTGCAAGTTCATCAGAGTCAAAGTTAAATGTCTTAGAAAGAATCTTGAAAGCAAATCGAGTACTTACTCCCTTCATACCTTCGTCAATACCAGCAACTTCTCTATATTCTTGTAGAGATTTTGCCTTAGGGTCCGTATCTTTTAATGTTTCGCCATCATAAATACGCATCTTTGAAAACAATTTTGAGTTTTCCGGATCAACAAGACGAGACGCAACATGAAAGCGTGCAAGCATCTCAAGAACTTCAGGTGCGCATGACGCATCAGCGAGTTCGCTGTTTGTAAGCAGTTTTTCATAAATTTGCTTCTCTTCAGTCACTCGAAGGCAGTACGGAACTTTAACTGTACAAATTCGGTCAAGAAAAGCCTCGTTATTTTTGTTCCCTTTAAATGTTTCCCACTCTGACTCATTTGAGTGTGCGAGAATAGTACCCTGATAAGGGAAGGCTCCGATAGATTCAGTACCAAGATAATTACCTTCTTGTGTTGCTGTCAAAAGTGGATGAAGGACCTTAATAGGTGCTTTAAACATTTCGACAAACTCAAGAAGACCTTGAGTACTTAAATTCAAACCGCCATCATACGCATAAGCGTCAGGGTCATTTTGACTAAATCGTTCAAGTTGCCTGATATCAAGTTTCCCTACAAGAGTAGAGATGTCTTGGTTGTTTTCATCTCCCGGTTCTGTTTTTGCGATACAACGTTGCAATAAACGAGACGGGAACATACGTGCAACACGAAACTGTGATATATCACCCTTGCATTCATGTAGGCGCTTTATCGCCCAAGGCGACATGACATGTTCAACATACCGACGAGGAATACCGTACTCACCTTCAAACAATTCGCCTGTTTGATCAGGGTCAAAAAGCCCCAAAGGTGATTCAAAAATTGGACTTACATTACCACCCTTATCCATTAGGACATAGACTGGCATTACTTCCATTAACTTTTTTAATTGCTCTGCAAGTGACGACTTACCACCACCGACAGGACCGAGAAGATACAAAATTTGTTTACGTTCTTCAAGACCTTGTGCTGCGTGGTTAAAATACCCCACAACGTCTTCAATAACACTCTCCATTCCGTAAAAATTACTGAATGCACTGTATTGTTTAATTGTGCGATTAAAAAAGATCCGTCCAAGACGCTCATCTTTGCTTGTATCAATGAGTGTTGGTTCTCCAATTGCAGCGACCATACGCCGCGCGGTACCAGCATACATAAGAGGGTTATCGCGACATGCGACCAAATACTCCTGTAAGCTCATTGTTTCCATTTCGTCTTTTACATACCCCTCTTGAAAACTATCAAAGAGGTCAAGTACGTCCGATTTCTTTTCCATGATTCCTTCCTTTCAGATTGGTTGCTGTCAAAGTACAATAAATGAAAATATCGTTTTTTCAACAAACGACATTCACAAACTCTATATATAAAAATACCACTGATTGTATACGTGGTACATATTGACGAGTTTATATTATATGTCAAAACACTAACTCTTCCGCAAATGTATAGATTGTTTTGTAATGTGGAATATGGTACAGTAATACGATATAATAATATTTTCAAAACTTTGAAAGAAAAGATACGCATCAATAGAGAAATACGAGCCCGCGAGCTCCGTGTAGTCGGAAAAGATGGCACCAATATAGGTGTTATTTCTCTTGAAGAAGCTGTAAAGAAGGCAGAGGAAGACGCCCTCGATTTAATTGAAATATCACCAAAAGCCAACCCACCGGTTGCAAAAATAATGGATTATGGTAAATTTCAATACGAGCTAAAGAAAAAGCAAAAGGAAGCAAAAGCCAAAGCTCACGTCACCGAAACAAAAATTGTTCAGGTAAAGATAGGCACTGGGGAGAACGATTTAAAATTAAAGGCAACGAGGGTGTCCAAATGGCTCGGAGAAGGACATAGAGTCAAAGTGGACTTATTTTTATGGGGACGATATAAATATATGGAATTTGCATTCTTAAAAGAACGATTGGAGCGTTTCCTTGCGATTGTTTCTGAAGAATACAAAGTCGCAGACGAAATAAAGAAAAGTCCCAAAGGGTTGTCAGTTGTTATTGAAAGAAAAATATAATATATTTTATGGTAAAAACAAACAAATCATACACAAAAAGATTGAAGGTGACTAAAAACGGAAAAGTGCTTGCACGTGTCCCGAGCCATAATCATTTCAATGCAAAAGAGTCCCGTACAAAACAACTTGCACGAAAAGGAGTTACCCCTCTCAAAATGACCAATAAAGCAAAGAGTCGCTTCCTATAAAAATAATCTGCGTAAAAATTTTTAATTCATAATTCCAATTATATGAGTAGAGTAAAACGAGGAACAATATCATTAAAAACAAGACGAAATGTCCTAAAACAAGTTAAAGGATATCGTTTTGGACGTTCCACCAAAGAACGCCAAGCGCGCGAAGCAATAGCTCACGCAGGTAATCACGCATTTGACCACCGTAGAGACAAAAAGGGTGACTTTAGACGACTCTGGAATGTGCGCATCAATGCAGCGGTACGACCTTTTAAATTTTCATACAGTACATTTATACACGCTCTCAAAAAGAAAAATATAGACCTCAATAGAAAAATGCTTTCAGAAATCGCGAATACACATCCTGAAAGCTTTGAACGAATAGTCAAACAAATTTCATAAACTTTCATAAACTAACGTATAAAAAAACTTCCAGCATACTGGAAGTTTTTTTATAATTTATATTTCAAGTACAACACTCTCACCTTGCTGTGGTGCAATTGCATCTACACCTAGATAGTCCCGGAGTCGCTGCACTAAGAAGAGTGACGCTTTTGTCTCCCCCATCACCACAAAAACCTTCTTCACCTTCTCGGCAGTATGCGACACAAATTCAATAAGATTATCAGAGTCCTTGTGTGCAGAATACGAACGAAGAGTAACTACGCCCGCTTTTACTGGTACTGTCGTATTAAAAATAGTTACTTTCTTTGCACCGTCTTGTAATATTCTTCCCAAACTTCCCGCAGACTGATACCCAGCCAAAAGAAGTGTGTTTTTGGGGTCGGAAAGATACTTTCTTTCATGATGCATAATACGCCCCCCGTGAGACATACCGGAACCTGCGATAATAATTTTTGGTGCAGGAACATTATTTATGTGTTTAGACTCCTCTCTTGTCAAAGTAAATTGTAGTTGAGGAAAATCAAAAATGTCATCTCCTGATTTTATCTCATCTTGTATACTTCCCTTAAAATTTTTATTGTATCGTTTATACACCTCCGTCGCCTTTATCGCAAAAGGAGAATCAAGAAAAACGGGAATACTCGGTATTTTCTTTTCTTCAACAAGATTATTTATTTCGTAGAGTAATACCTGTGTTCGCTCAATAGAAAAAGCGGGTATCATTAAAACACCGCCTTGTGAAATTGTTTTTTCAATCACTGATCGAAGTTTATCAGTGCGTTCTTCTTTTGGTTCATGGTTTTTATCTCCATAGACACTTTCCATAATGAGGTAATCTGCATCATCAATGACTTCAGTATCTTTTAAAAGTGGTGAGGGAGAATTTCCAAGATCTCCTGTAAACACTATATTTTTCTGATGATATTGTATTTCTACCATCGCAGAGCCTAAAATGTGCCCCGCGTCTTTATACGTAAACACAAAGTCTCCTCCAATATCTTTCGGGCTATGATACGAAACTGTCTCCCACAACGAAAGCGTTTTCTGAACATCTTGTGCTTCGTATAACGGTTTCTTTCCCTTTTTCTCCGCTTCGTATGCTAAAATCTTTAAACTATCATCGTACGAAATTTTCGCGAGCTCCTTAGTTGCAGGAGTTCCATAAATTACTCCGTTAAAACCTTCTCGTACCAAACGAGGGATACGTCCAATATGATCAATGTGTGCGTGCGTTACAATAAGTACGTCAACACTTTTGGGGTCATAAGGAAACGGGTCCTCGTTACAATCATTACAATATGCCTCTCCTTGCACCAAACCACAATCAACGAGTATTTTTTTATCTTCATTTTCAAGGAGAAAGTTTGAGCCTGTTACCGTCCCCGCTCCTCCGTGAAAGGTTAGTTTAAGATTATGTTTCATTTTTCAAAAGAAAGGTTATCACACACGTATACCCAACAAGTGCGCCTAGTATATCTATAATAATATCTGTTATAGTGTCCGCAATATAATTTTTAGTAAACGGTACTCCTGCCCACAATTCAAAAACCTCCCATGCAATTCCGACAACAAAAATAGAGAGTAATGCGACACAGAGTGCTCGTTTTTTTGAATATTGAAAATATGAAAAAAATCCAGAAAAAAATACAATCCACAACGCACCGAGTCCAATAAAAAGTCCCCCAAGAAAATGTACGACGATGTCATACCACCACAGTGACCAATAAAAGTAGAACTCTATTGCAATGAAATGCAAAAATGCAATCAGAGATGCGAGAAAAAGAAGAAAATAAAGAAACAGTTGTCTTATCATAACTAAATAGTACCTCAATTATATACCAACGTACATACTCGGTATATCCATTCTGTTAATGTACTGAAAATGAGAACGGGGTAAACAAAAACATTTCGATATATCGAAAGGTTTTTGTGACGTAACAACATCTCAACTATTAGACATCCAATGTCTGAACATACTTCTATCGTTAACGATAGGTCATAATAGAATTATGTTGAAAAAAAACAAAAAATCCAAGAATACTCTGCAGAATATTCTTGGATTTTTTGATGGGGTTACTGAAGCACGTCGCCCAGTTGCCTAGGTGGGTGCCCGCAACCACATTCAAAAGAACGTGACGATGTAAGACTCCCTAAAATATACTTTGTGGACAATGCTCCAATAACCCTATTTTAAGTATGAGCTATCTTTGTGAGTGTATCAAGTGTATAAGTAATTACAAAATACTTACCATCAAAAAACAAGAAGGTTACTCAAGTAAACCATCAAGATTTACATCGTAAAGAATTTGTTCTTGTATCAAGCGATAACTAATCAGTTCATCTTTAGAAAACCAATGTGCTATTTCTTTTTCTGCTTCTTCTGTGGATCCAGATGCGTGGATTAAATTTCGTATTGCGCGTCCATCAGTGTCCGACATCTGATACGAATCCAAAACGAAATCTCCACGAATAGTACCAACATCCGATGTAAGCGGTTCGGTTCCACCAGTTACCTTTCGAACAACTGGGACTGCGTGTGCTCCCTGCCAGACCATGAAAATACTTGGTGCGCTTGTCATATATTTTTTCAAATTTTCCAATATAACTGCAGTGATTTCAAGAGGATCTTCGGATGGCGGTTTCATTCCCTTGTCTTTATACCCCTTGATAGTTTTTTCTCCTGTAACCCTTCTCCACTCTGGGTCAAGAGTGTAGTGTTGCTCGATTTTTTCTTGAGTCGGAATCTGTATTTTTAAACCAATTAACTTAAGTCCAAGTCGTTCATAACGTCCAATAATCTCTCCCATAAGTGAGCGTTGAACACCATCTGGTTTAATAATAATTAAAGTCCTCTCTTCTTTAAAATTAGTCATTGTTTTATATATTACTTATTATAAATTCAAGATACCAGATGTTACTCTTGTGTCAATATTTCAGCATCACTGTCAGTTACGACGACTGTATGTTCTTCGTGCGCGGCGCGCGACCCATCTTTTGTTTTTAATGTAAATCCGTCATCACCGAGAATAATATCCTCACCCCCTTCAGTAATAATTGGCTCAATAGCCAAAACCATTCCGGGCTTAAGTGTTGCTCCAGTCCCCCTTTTTCCAAAATTAAATATGTGTGGATCTTCGTGGACCTCATATCCCACACCGTGACCACCAAGTTCGCGAACAATACCGAACCTAGACTGCTTTACATATTGCTCTATTGCATACCCAATGTCGCCCACAGTATTTCCTGCCTGTGCAGCACCAATCCCGAGAGCAAGTGCACGTTTAGTAACCGACATTAATTCTTTTGCTTTTTTATCTATCATGCCAACGCTCACAGTAATTGCGGAATCAACTATTCTTTTTTTATGCGTCAAACCACAATCAATAGTAATAATGTCCCCTTCTTTTAAAATACGAGGATTTGTATTTGGTACACCATGCACCACTTCATCATTTATAGATGTACAAAGTGTTGCAGGATACGGGCGCGAAGCGCCGTCAGGACTATATCCTAAAAATGACGGTATATCTCCATTTTTCTTTATCATCTCCTCTGCAATACTATTTAATTTTTCTGTTGACACACCAGCAACAACACAACGAGATACACTCTCTAAAACAAAAGCGAGTCGTTTTCCCGCTTCTCGTAATATTTCTATATCTTCTTGTGTTTTGATACTAATCATAAAACTATTTTGTTAAATGACTCACGATATCCTTATGTATCTCATCTATTCCCTGCTCCCCATTAATATCAAGAAAATGATAACCATCTCTCTTGCGAAAAAATTCAACCGCCGGTAATACATCTGTTTTGAACCATTCCATCCTCTCATTCACAGATGTTTCTGTGCGGTCATCACTTCTACCACGTTCGTGGAGTCGCTTACGTGCCCATTCTTCACCAACATTAAGATACACAAAATATGGTTTTTTGCGTTCATAAAAACGCAATGCTTCATCAAGAAGCGGAGCTTCATGTGCTTTCCGTGGTGTTCCATCAATGATTAAATGCTCCTTACCAGTCATTTTTTCTATTAAAAGATGAGACCACATCCACACCGCAAGAAACGCAGGCTGAAGTCCACCTTCTTTGTAAATTTTCTGTGACAACGTATGAGAAAAAGCGTTTCCTTTAAAAAATTTACGGAATCCTGTGCCTGTCTCAAGATAAAAAATCTCAAATTCTGGTGTTTCTTTTTTGAGCCACTCTTGAATAAGTCGTGCCTGTGTCCCTTTTCCAGAACCAGAACGACCAATAAAAATAAAAGTTTTCGGATGCATATAACTCAAAGTATATACCGAATAGAAAATCTTGAAAAGAACACCAATGGCGCTATCTCGTCTAGACGAGATAGCGCCATTGTTTTATATATTTGTCAATTAACACCCTATCGGTAATGTGTCACAAAATCCAATCGTATTTGCCAATATCCTCAAAAGACCAAATACCCCAAACATAATAAACAGCCCTATAATCCCCCACAGCATGTGTTGTTTTCCTTTTTCGCGTTCAGTGGTACCGCTTACATTCAAGACAAACTGCGCACTGCCCCACAAGAAAAGCACGAAAGCGAGTGCAATCAAAAGCGTAATGATGGGATTTATAATCACATCAACTATTTTATCAATAAACGTTTGCGCCCCAGTCATACCAAGAGATTATTGAAAATTATCTAAGCTGCACCGAAGGCGGAGTAACAGTTGCTGTTTGAGATACACCGAACGTATTATTAAGAACCTGTACAAGTCCCCATACCGATACCATCACAAAGAGTGCGATAATTCCCCAAATCATGATGTTTCGTCCCTCTGCTTTTGCTGTTTCATCTCCAGCGTTCAAGATGTACTTTGCAAGACCCCAAAAGAAGAAGAGGAGTGCGAGTGCAACAATAATCGGTGTAATAACCGCAACGAGATTGCCGAAAATGTCAGCGATACTGCCAAGTGTTTGTGCAAAGGCGAGCAATGGAGCAAATGCGACAATACCTGAAATAGTTATTTTCTTTTTCATTATATTTTGTTAGTTATTAATAATTATATTAAAACGACCTTATTTAAATGTCTATAGTTTTATACTATCGTAGCAACGTCATGCTGTAAATAGCACTTACTACACGCAATGTGGATTAAAATTAACGATGTGGGTTTCCAGTAAAGCCACCGCCACCTGGAATCTCTGGCAGTGTTGGCGCAGAAGATCCTCCTACAGAAAAGGTGTTTTGCAATACTTCAACAAGTCCCCAGACTGAAAACATGACAAAGAGTGCGATAATTCCCCAAATCATGATGTTTCGTCCTTCTGTTTTTGCTGTTTCATCTCCAGCGTTCAGGATGTACTTTGCAAGACCCCAAAAGAAGAAAAGGAGCGCAAGCGCTGCTACGATAGGTATCAACGCTGAAATAATTTCCCCTATAGTTTCTATGACATCTGAAACTGAAGCAGCAAAAACAAAAAATGGTGCGAAAAACAAGATTGGTAAATAAAATATAAGTATTTTTTTCATAAACTATTTTTTATTCTATTAAAAACCAAATGTATTAAGCAACATTTTTATTATACCCCAGACTGAAAACATGACAAAAAGTGCAACAATACCCCAAGTCATCATTGTTTTACCTTCTTCATGCTTTGTAGTGTCTCCTGCACTTAAGATAAACTGCGCAACCCCCCAAAAAAAATAAAGAAGTGCAAGTGTAAAAATGATCGGTACAAGAAGTGCTAATATACCAAGTATTATATCAATAAAACTCTTGAAGTCAGTAATCTGCGCAGATGCCATTGCGGGTGCAAATAACAAACTCAAAAAAACGATCGGTGAATATTTAAAATAAATGGACATGTTTTATTTAAGAGCTAAATATATTGCAGTATCATTATATGCCCCCCTTATTTCATCAACGGTTCCACTAATAGCATTTGAGAGCACAAAAGCACCAAGAATAATCATCGCACCAATCACTGTCCACAAGAGCATGTTCTTCGCAGTATTAAGTTTACCCTCATCCCCTCCCGCACTAACAAAAAGATATCCTGTGTACACAATAGCGAGTACAACAAATGGAAAAGATATTGAAATAACAACATTGAGTATTGCTTCGAGAAATTCGCGCAAAGAATTAAACTGTATAGGATTTTCAAACCCATCAGACCCGCTTACTTGTGCAGTCACAATAAGTGGTAACACCAAAAAATACACAGCAACAAAAGAAATAAGTTTCCACATTTTTTTATAATTAAACAACATATATATTAAGTATACTATTATTTAGAAACACGCGATAACTCTTTGTGTGCATTCTGAACTGCCTGCTGGAGACGGAACCGTCCTGAAGTTACATCTTCAACCATTGTTTTAAAAATAACGTCTGTAGCATCTCTATCTGGATCAAGCCATCCGCGAGCAAAAAGCGCAGATCT
Organism: uncultured Candidatus Saccharibacteria bacterium; assembly: GCA_964476975.1. Classification (GTDB taxonomy): domain Bacteria; phylum Patescibacteriota; class Minisyncoccia; order Phycocordibacterales; family CAYZCN01; genus CAYZCN01. The sequence goes on from CAYZCN010000002.1 coordinate 16,674, forward strand.
ATTAAATACTGAAGTATATGCGTCGGTGTCTGTAACAGAAAGTAAATCACGTCGTACCGAAGGCAACAACAACTCTGCCGATACAACTTCTCCAGCTTTCTTTTCAGAAAGAGTAATTACAGTTTGAAACGCAGCGTTTAAGTACGGAGAGGTGCGCATCACCACCATTGCAGTTAAATCACCATACGTACTTTTTTCCTCAACACCTTTTGATTGAGGAAGAAGCGCTACATCAAAGTTCAAATTTGGATTTAGTCTACGTAGTTCAGTAAACTCGCTTGCAAAACCAATATACATCGCCAAATCTCCAGCAATAAACATCTGTTTTGAATGCGGAAGAGACCTATTCCACGAATATACATTCTGTACTGGATTAGAAAATTCAGTGTAATACCGTAGAGCAGCTTCAGATGGTGGTACGGGATATTCTCCCCTATCACCAAGTACCGATTGTAAGTCTCCCTGTATATTGTAGGCAGTAATGGTGCTGTCGGCCTGTATGATAAGCGCAGAGAGTATCTCCTTGGCATGGTCAATGTTAGTATATTCACCAAATGCAATTGCGCTTTTTGCAATATTAGAAGCATTATCTCGTTCTATCAACTTCGGAGCCAACGTAAATAACTCCTCCCAATACACGGGTGGCTTTGCTATCCCTTTATTAGAAAATACTGTGCGATTCCAATAAAGTACGAGTGGGTCTATTAAAAAAGGCATACCAATAACACCTGATTCGTCAGTAAAAAGCTCTCCTTCTTCTATAAACGTATCCTTAAACAAACGCTCGTTGAAGTTATCGTACGGAAGTGCAAAAATTTTATTTCTATGAGCAACAAGTAAATCTTGTGATAATAATAAAATGTCGGGGCCAGTACTTGATGCAAGGGCTTCTATAAATTCTTGTTCATACGTACGTGGGTCCTTCTGTGCATACGACACCCGAGCAAATTCTTTCAATTCAAGACCCATTTGTTTTAAAAGTTCATTCATTACACCACTTTCTACTGTTCCCCAAATAACAACTGGACGTATAGGAGTTCCTTTTGACAGTCCTCCAATACCAGCAAAGAGAAGAACGCCTATAACAGCAAATACGCTAAATGTCACTAAAACGATAATTTTAAAATTGTTTTGTTTCATAATATTTGGGATATAAAAGTTGGAGAATGGAAAGTTGTTCGTGTTTTCTAATTTACCACTTCATCGACGAGTCGCCGATGAAGTGGTAGGTTCGTGATTCATTATTTTCTAAACAACAATCCATAATGATGCTTACCGACAGCAACTGTGCGTTCAAAAGCAAAATTATTTTCCGAGATAATCTGTTGAGCGTCTTCTTCATTCACAATATATTCAGGTTGTGGACCAATTCCGCCAAACGAATCAGACCAATCTACAAAAAAGAGTCGTCCCTTCTGCTTTAATACACGATACGCTTCAGCAAGAGCAGCTGCCTTATCTTCAAGTTGAAAAAAGATATTTGACATAATAACAACATCCATGGAGTTGTCTGCAAGTTTTGTGCCACCCCTCTTCTCAATGTCCCCATGAATAATCTCAATATTCTTGCGGTGCTCATCTCTGGAAAGATTTTTTACTTGCTTGAGAAGTAGTTGCTGGATTTCAACCGCATACACTACCCCCGACTCTCCCACAAGTTCAGACGCAGCAAGTGTATAATGTCCCGAACCAGAACCAAAATCCGCAACACGCAAACCATCACTAAGACCAAAACGCTCAAGATTTTTTTTAGGTTCTGAAAAAATTGCCTGCATATAGTTATATTATACATAGTAGCTGTATGTAAGAGCAACCAGCCACCGTGTACTGCGCAGATTTTATTCATCGGTCACTTTAAATCTTTAGAGTATTACCAACGATGCAATACTGTCCCCCGCGCGCAATTTCATAATACGCACACCTTGTGTCTGTCGTCCAAGTGACGGGATTTCTTTAAGATCAAGTCTAATGACTTGGCCCTTCTGCGACATCGCAACCACTTCGCCATCGTCTCCCTCCACGATATGAGACGAAATAAGATTACCTGTCTTGGAAGATACTTTAGCGGTTTTAATCCCCGAACCACCACGTTTTTGAATTTTATATTCTTTTGCAGGTGTTTTCTTACCGTATCCATTTTCCGAAAGTACTAGAAGGTCGGTACCGCGAACGTCTTTTTTAATCACCCCCGCACCAACAAGTCTGTCACTCTTGGCAAGTTTGATTCCACGCACACCAGCAGCTGCACGTCCCATCTCTCGCAAATCTTCCTCTTGAAAACGAATCGCTTTCCCTTCTCGAGTCGCGAGTACGACTTGGTCGCCCCTTTCAACAAACGAAGTTGAAATAAGTTCATCATCTTTTCCAAGATTAATCGCTATCAAACCACTTCGTCGTACATCAAAGAAATGTTTTGCATTCACCTTTTTTGCAACACCATGCTTTGTGACCATCACTAATGACGGGTGTCCATCTTTCAAATCCTTACTCATCGGCAACACCGATGTTATGCGTTCATCTTGCGAAAGTGAGAGATAATTCATTATAGACTTTCCTTTGGTGGCACGACGCCCTTCTGGAACTTCATGCATTTTAATCTGATATACCTTCCCCTTATCAGAGAAAAAGAGTAAGTCGCTATGTGTACTTGCGGTCAAAAACTTAATGACCGTATCTTCTTCCTTTGTATTCAGGTCAATAACACCAACACCTCCACGTTTTTGTTTTTTAAATTCATTAGGATTCGTCCGTTTTATATATCCCCCCGTAGTCAACACAAGTGCACTCTCTTCATCAGGAATAAGATCTTCAACCGAAAAAGACTTTGTCCCCTGTCCGACAATTTTAGTACGTCGCTCATCACCGTACGTTTTTACTATTCCCTGCAACTCTTCTTTTATAACGCCGAGTATTTTCTTTGGGCTTTTTAAGAGTTCTTTGAGGCTCTTAATTTTAGCTTGAATTTCTTTTAGTTCTTCTTCAAGTTTTTTACGCTCAAGACCAGCGAGTTTCTGAAGTCTCATTTCCAAAATCGCAGTCGCTTGTTTATCAGAAAACTTAAATTTACTCTTCAAGGCTGCGTGCGCAGTCATCACGTCTTTTGATGCTTTAATTGTCTTTATGATTGCGTCAATATGATCAAGTGCTTTGGTAAGACCTAGTAAGATATGCTCTCTCGCCTCTGCACGTTTGAGTTCGTATTCACTCCGACGACGCACAACAGTGTTACGATGCTCAATAAATTCTTCGAGAATAGTTGAGAGCGAGAGCGTCTGTGGTACACCATCCACCAACCCAACCATATTATAGTGAAACGTCTCCTCAAGTTGTGTATGTTTGTAGAGATAATTCAAGACACTCTGTGGTTGCGCACCGCCCTTGAGGTCAATCGCAATGCGAACGTCTTTAGTAGACTCATCACGAATATCCTTTATACCTTCAACTTTTTTAGCACGCACCAAATCTGCGATTTTTATAATAAGATCTGCTTTATTGACACGATACGGGATAGACGAAACAATAATCTGAAAAGCTCCCCGCTTTCCTTCAATAATCTCTGCCTCACCACGCACAACAACACCCCCCCTTCCATTTGTATACGCATGACGAATATCTTTTTTATTAAATGCACTTCCACCAGTTGGAAAATCTGGACCCTTAATGTGTTGCAGAAGGTCTTCTGTCGTTGCATCCTTATTATCAATGAGGTGTATGGTAGCTTCACATACTTCAGTAAGATTGTGAGGTGGAATATTTGTCGCCATACCAACCGCAATACCAAGCGTTCCATTCAATAAAATGTTTGGCACCGCCGCTGGCAACACGATTGGTTCTTTTTTGGTGCCGTCATAGTTAGGACGCCACTCTACTGTTTCTTTTTCTAGATCACGAATAAGTTCCCCCGACACTGATTCCATTTTTGCTTCGGTGTAACGCATTGCGGCCGGCGAGTCGCCATCAAGGGAACCGAAATTTCCTTGTCCACGCACAAGCGGATACCGATACGAAAAATCTTGTGCCATTTTTGCCATCGCGTCATAAATAGACATGTCACCATGCGGGTGATACTTACCCATCACATCACCAACAATCGCTGCAGATTTTCTAAACTTCGCACCAGAGGATAATCCCATTTGATGCATGGTGTAGAGAATACGACGATGCACTGGTTTAAGCCCGTCACGTACATCAGGAAGTGCGCGAGCGGTAATAACCGACATCGCATAATCCAAATACGCATCCTTCATTTCAGCGCTTATATCCCGCGGAATAATGCCTTGATGCGTCAATTCCTTAGATGTGTCTTTTTTATCGTTTTGAGCGTCTTTTTTAGCCATTTAGATACTGTTTTTACCGCTTAAAGTCCTTATATTGTAGCATATTTTCACCCGAAATAGTACCTTTTTATAACCACTTTTTTCCTTTTAGATCTCGTCAAAAGTGAGTTCCTTCAAGAAATCTTTGAACCAATCAATACTTTCTTCGTCGGTATCTTCTTCGGGTATCAAACAATAAAACTGAACATACCCAGGAGTATTTTTATCTACAAATGGTACTCTAATAAAAATAAAATCATAGATACTTTCAGGAACATATAGTCGTCTGTACTCCGAGTCTTTTTCATTTATTGAAATATTTAACACTTCAAAACGATTTTCTTTTTCTGACCCTTGAGGCAGATTGCTTATAATTCCATTAGCATGCACACTTACTTCAATAGTGTGATATTCTAAATCATCATTCAAATCTTCGTTGGCTCTACGACCAAAATGCATTATTTGTTTTTCAGGGTCTCTTGATGTGACATTTACAAAGTCATCGGTATATATGAAAGAAAGTGCATTTTCAACGCGCCAATTAGAAAAACTTTCTTCAATGTCTTTTTTTATATCAACAGAAACACCCTTCCACCCTAATGTCTCATCTATATGTGACAAATTATCAATCAACGAAGCATTTTGAGAAAATGCATCAGCTAAGACGCTTTGCCCCTCCCAAAGTACCCACCCACGCGGTGGTGTAAAAGTAAAGCCGTGAGAACTTTTTACTTTTGTTGTAGGAAGTCCTCCTTTTATAACATACAGATATTCAGGATGATTAGTGTAAACTAACGCAGAAAGAAACTGGATACTACCAAGAATTACAAAAAATAAAACTCCCCAAATAATAATTTTCTTCATTACATTTTATTATACATATTATACAACGAAATACCAAAACAGAAGCTTTTGAGAAGTAAGAATGGTGGATTTTTAACGTATTATTTCAATAATTTCTATATCACTTTCTCTGTCTGGAGAAGTATCAGAGGCATCAATAATTTTTGTTTCTACATCCGTTGTATCAAGAGGTTCTAAAGAAGCATTAACCTCGCTGGTAAGCGGTGCAACCTGTTGCCCAAACACACTCCTCCCTTCCTCCATAAAGCGACGAAGGTCTTCTTGCACATCATCAAACGCAGGAACATATTCGTCAATAACTCCCCCCGATAATTCTTCAGACGGGACCGATACTGCATCGGTCAAGGTAACAGTCATCACCGAAAGCCACACAAAAAAAACAACTCCGGTGAAAACGAACGCGCTTATAAAAACAATTCTTTTACGTGTCGCTTCTGGTTTTTGTCGTAATGTTTCAAGAAAGTCCATAATAGCTTCATTGGTAATTTAGCTTATGACTTCATTAGAGAAACGTTTTTTCTAAGGAAGCTAACGAAGCTATAAGCTAGGAGGTTAAAATAACTATCTCCCCCGACTTACCATCCAGATCTTTTTTCTTTAATGTAAATTTATCTATTGGTTTTTTACCTTTTACATCTCCCTCTTCAAGAAATGTCTTAAGTTGTTTTTCTCCTGTCGCACCATCATACAAAACTGGTATAACAACCTTCGCTTCAAGTGTAACCGCAAGCTCATACGCATCGGATGCTTTTAATACTTCTCCATCACCAACCTTACCACCAACAGGAACGAACAGAACGTCAACGGTGCCGACTGCCGATTTTATATCTGCTGACAACTTTCGTGATGATAAAAATCCAAGAAAACATACTTTCATGGTATCAATACGTGCCGAGTAAATCGTGTTTATCTTTTCTTCACCGGTATATTTTGAAACTGACGGAAATCCCTTTATGAATACTCTTCGTGATTCATATTCACCCGGACCATCAACCACAAACGGTTTTTTATCTCCATGAACAACTTGGTCAACTCCATTACCGTCTTCATGTTGGAGTGACACCAAAACAACATCAGCACCAAAGCGCGCTGTTTTTAATTTTGATTTTTTAGAAATAGGATTAACTGCAATTGTGGTGTCGCCAAAAACGACTTTCACAAACGCTCCTCCATGATATGTGATAACCATGCAACTATTGTAGCAGAGGAATAATTATTATCAAAATGTACCTACAATTATCGTTATTTCAAAAAATACGTTATACTAAAGAAACCAAAGGAAACCAAATATGACCGAAATCATAGCATACACAATGTACACCCTCCTTTTTATATCCCTTTATTTTGAGGTTTTTTTGTTGATTACTTTTTTTGAGTGGCAATCATATAACAAGAAAAGAGCATCATATACGACACAAAAACAACTAGAACCATCAACAACTATCATTGTTCCATGTTTTAATGTAGAAAATACTGTCGTTAAAACCATACACTCCCTCCTCGCACTTAACTATCCAAAAGAAAAACTCTCTCTTATAATTGTAGACGACGGAAGTACCGACAACACATGGGAGACTGTACAGCAGTTTGCGACACATTCACAAATTTCTCTCTTCCAAAAAGAAAACGGCGGTAAGCACACTGCACTAAACTTCGCACTCAACCATACCACCAGTGAACTTGTTGGCTGTCTTGATGCAGACTCATTTGTTGACACGAATGCATTGCGCGAAATCGTACGTTATTTTGATGATCCACAAACAATGGCAGTAACTCCTGCAATCAAAGTACATAAGCCTCGTACACTTGTGCAGTATATTCAAAAAGCAGAGTATAGCTTGAGTGTCTTTATTCGTCGTGTATTTTCACACATTAACACCATCTTTATCACACCAGGACCATTTTCTATCTTCAGAAGACAGCTCTTTGAGACTGTCGGTATATACAAGGCGGCACACAATACTGAAGATCTTGAAATAGCGCTCCGTATTCAAGACTATGACTATAAAATAGAAAACGCACATACTGCTATGGTTTATACAACCACACCTGAAACATTTAGAAAGCTTTTCAGACAACGTCTTCGTTGGTCATATGGATTTATAAAAAACATATACGACTATCGACACCTCTTTTTTTCTCGGAAGAATATTAACTTAGGTTTTCTTATACTTCCTTTTGCAGCATTATCTATTTTTAGTGCACTTTATTTTGTTAGTGTTGCCATTGCATCACTCCTTGGAAACATAATAAGTAAAATCATTGAGGTACAAATTATTGGTGGGAGTGCATTCATTGGATCATTTGATTTATTTTACATCAACACCCACGCACTCATATTTATCGTGAGCGCTATTGTTGTTATTACACTATCATTCATACTTATTGGTAAAAAAATCTCTCAAGAACAACAGTTGTGGTCTTATGACATTTTGGTATATTTATTCTTGTATGGCTTTTTGACACCACTCTGGCTTGTAAAAGCGGTCTACAACGTAGCGTTCTCGCAAAAAACAAAGTGGTAATTTTTATCGTCGTCGTTTTAAATATTTAAATACTTTATCTCTAAACCTTTTGATTATGGATTGGAAAAAATACACATCAGCTTTTGTTATTACATCTATTATTTTTTTTACCGCAATCACGTTAAGTAGTTATTTCAACGACAAACGTATTGATGAAATTAAATCAATAGAAAATACCATCGCGGTGGATATTCTTTCTCTTGAAACAGAATTTGAACTCTTTCAAGAGCTTTCTTGTGATAGGGTTGCAGAAAAACCGGTACTCTCAAGTGAGCTCGGTTCACTTGGGCAACGACTCAACTACACAGAACGCTCGCTCGGAACCAACAACACCGAAGTGATGCGACTCAAACAGTCATATTCACTTCTTGAAATCAAAGACTTTCTCTTAATGAAACAAATCGCAGAAAAGTGCGACAACATTGACCCTATTTTTATTTTTTATTTTTACTCAAACTCTGGCGACTGTAAAGACTGTACAAAAGAAGGACACGTCTTAACTGCACTCAAACAAAAATACCCGACTGTGCGTATCTACTCTTTTGACTACCATCTTGCACTCTCTGTACTTAAAACATTTATCTCCATAAACAACATTGAAAACAATCTCCCTGCGCTCCTCATAGACGATACCGTATACTATGGTTTTCACAGCGTAGAAGATATAGAAGAAATCTTACCAGAGCTGGAAGAGCTTCAAAAAATAGATGAAGAAAGGGGTGAGGAGGTATAAGAGAGGATTCGGTCACGAGTTGCTAAGTATTTTGTTCGCACTTCGTGCTCCAAAATACTAAGCACTCGCGACCCCGGCTCGTCGCTTCATCGTGCTTAGGCACGCGCGACTGCGCCTTTCGAATCCTCTCGTCACACAATAAAAAATAACTAGCGAAAAAAATGCTAGTTTGTTTTTCAAATTCAGAAGAAAGGATTCGGTCACGAGTTGCTAAGTATTTTGTTCGCACTTCGTGCTCCAAAATAC
>CAYZCN010000002.1:25457-33400 GCA_964476975.1 uncultured Candidatus Saccharibacteria bacterium
CTTTCGAATCCTCTCGTCACACAATAAAAAATAACTAGCGAAAAAAATGCTAGTTATTTTTTATTGTTGAGCCAGAGAGAGGATTCGAACCCCCGACCCACGCATTACAAATGCGTTGCTCTAACCAACTGAGCTACTCTGGCATATTATTTTTAACCACTTTAAAAGTTCTTACTATTAAGTTCCTTTTTATGCGCCGAGACATCCTGCAAATACGTAGACGCTGTTCTACCATTTCTTATCTCCCTCTGTCCTTTTACCATATTACTAAAACGAGTCAACTGTTTTTCTGTCGCCCGCACCCCTTTAAGTAATGCGTCACTGGTATGGAATGCAACATGAGTTGTAACATCACGTGAAACTTTTTTACTCGTATCTGGTACTTTTGTATGTAAAAACAACATGCCTTTCTCCACCCATACATCCGCACGTTTACGAAACGAATGAAAAAAGACGTATTCATGCTCCATTTCCCAGTACTTGAGAAAGAAAAGTATACATACAGAAAAAAGTGCAACAATAAAAACAATAAGTGTAATCAATGTGGTCATATATATCTAGTATATATCCTCTCTGCGTTAGTCGCGAGTAGAGAAACGCACAAAGTTGGTAATCTCCATTTTTTCACCAAATTTTTGTGTCGCAGTGTTAATCAAGTCTTGAATAGTAACGTCTGGATTTTTAATAAAACTCTGCTGTGTCAAAATCTTCTCTTTAAAATACGCATCTAACTTACCCTGTAAAATCTTCTCTTTCAACTCTTCTGGTTTCCCTTCTACTTCTTTTGCAAACACCTCCTCTGCTTTTTTCTGCTCTTCAGGAGTAATATCTTCTTTTTTCAAAAAAAGCGGACGGGACGCAACAACATGCATTGCAATATCTCGCCCCAAAGCAATAAACTCTTCGTTCTTTGCAACAAAGTCAGTCTCACACGAAAGTATTACCATAGCACCAACATCTTTTGTGTTGTGAATGTATGATGCAACAATACCAGCCCCAAGTGTCCGCCCAGCCTTTTTCTCTGCAACCGCACTTCCTCTTTTTTGAAGTACAATTTTTGCTTTTTCAATATCACCACCAACTTCTTCAAGCGCTTTCTTACACTGCATTATAGAAATACCTGTAAGATCACGTAGTTTTTTTACTTCTACTATATCAGCCATAATAAATAATTGTTCGTATTAAATATTTAAATACTTAAATCTTTAAATTTATTTTGTTTCTTTTTGTTCTGCTTTTTTCTGCATTCCTCTCTTATATGCATCAACCATTTCAGTAACAAAAAATTCAATACTCTTTTGTGTGGCGTCATTTGCAACTATTGGATGTTCAATTCCAGACATATCACAGTCAGAATTTAATAAACCAACAACAGGAATATTTTTATTCTTTGCTTCAGCAACTGCTGTGTGCTCCCTCTTCGTATCAACAACAAAAAGTGCGTGTGGTAATACAGTCATATCAGCCAAACCGCCAAATGTCTTTTCCAAACTTTCAATCTCTCGGTCAATCATCAATCGTTCTTTCTTCGTATACTTTGACTCAAGCTCGCCTTTTTCTTTTTGCTCCTTAAGACTATTGAGACGCTCAATACGTTTTTTGATTTCAGAAAAATTAGTAAGCGTACCCCCAATCCATCGCCCATTCACATATGGCATTTCAAGTGCGTCAGCTCCTTCCCTCACAACCTTCTGTGCCTCATTCTTTCCACCAACAAAAAGTATGGTCTTACCATCGCTTCCAAGAGTCTCCATATATGCTTTTGCATTGTCCACGAGAGTACTTGTCTTCTCAAGATCAAAAATTTCAACACGATTCTTGAGTCCGAAAATAAACGGTGAAACAGATGGGTGTCGACTACTCCGTTTGTAGCCAAAATGTGCACCCACTTCAAACATCTGCTCTACAAATGCAGTGTCCACCGATACTTCTTTTTCAGTTTTTTCGTCAACTTTCATATCAAAAGAGTGTAGCAAATACTGCTCAATCATGCAACATTCCCACACAGTATTCTCTAAAATAAAATACCCCCGAGCGTAGGTGTCGAACACCTACGCTCGGGGGTATATCAGTCATATTTCCTGTCAAAATTCAAAAGTTTGACCTTTTGTGGCAAAACCAGCAAATTCCGCCTCTTCAACACCTGCTTCCGATACAAGGTCAGGACTATGGTGATATAGCCACATCTTCTTCTTTATCTCTGCAGGCAATGTACGAAGATCTTCAATATGTGCATGAACCCCACTCCTTGGACCAAGTTCGCAATCCTGCAAAATAACATCTACAAATTCATATCTTAGCAGATACTTGGTCGGTTCAAAAATAGTATCCGATGTCCAGAAGATATTGTGCAAAGGGTCCCGACTCATCAGTATCAAACCATAACTCTGCTTTGGTGTTTCACTTGGTATATGAATAGCAGAAATTGGCACCACATCAAACGTATCACTCAAATGAGTAATATGTGGATTTGCATGTAGAACGACAACATCAAAGAAATCCTCAAATACTCTCGTTTCCCCTTTGAGCGGAGAGAGTCCGGGCATCAATGCAGTGCGGAGTGGTTCCAAGATTTCCTCCACGCAATACAGTATTGGTTTTTCTTTTTTTGGATTAAAAAAAGTATTAAACGCCAGCCACTCCATACCACCCATATGATCCGCGTGAATATGTGAAATATACACACCTTCAATATCAGATGCATCCAAACCTTGTTCAGCAAGAGCAAAACGAATATCAGTACCGCAATCAAGAAGAATTTTTCTGTCATCTATCTCAAGAAGCAAGTTTGACTGCCATGCGCAATCAAAACCACCCTTATCTGTCTTAACCATGGGAACAAATGAATTACCTGTCCCAAGAAACATGATTTTCGCCATTACGAAATCCCTTCTACAGTTCTCTTTTTATTTTTTGATTTTGCTTTTCTAAACACACCCTAGCACACCACCAACACAAATCAAGACAAATTACTGGACATCCGATGTCCAGTTGTAAAAACATAGAAAATACAGCGTTTCTAAAGAAACGCTGTATATTTTATTTCAACAAAGGAAGTACCGAGATTCTAAAAAACGCCTTGTCTCTCGGATGCGACAACATGTCCGCAACTTTATTTTTATTAACCCACCGTGCTTCTGGGTTGTGCGGGTCAATGGGTGTGAGGCTGTCAGTTCTTTCTGAAGTAAAGTGAAAAAAAGTTATAGACTTGTTAACTTTTCTATCCTCACCTGAACCGTCTCTGGATATTCGTTTTCGCTTGTATTCTCCCATTCTCTGCACAAGCGTTAGGTCAGATACTCCAGACTCCTCGTAAATCTCTCTCCGGGCAGCTGCTTCTTCATTTTCTCCTTCGTCAATCTTTCCCTTTGGGAGAGACCATGAATTTCCACGCTGATTTACGATTAACACTTCTCCGTGAGGATTTATGACAACACCACCAGCACTAAGCACGCATTTTGAATTTTCTTCTTCTTTCAATCTTTTAAGCAAAGATTTTAATTTATCACACTCAGATGATAGCTTTCTATTAAAATCGTGTAATTCATCAACGTGCACAAGCTCCATACCTTCACACTCTGGAAGTTTTACAAAATTTTTATATGTTTCATTACCCCCAAGTAATGTAAAAAAGCCTGTGAATGCTTGGTTGGTATTCGCCCAAACTTTTATTCTGTAATACTCCTTGCCGCGAATTCTTCCGCGGTCACTGGTTATAGTTCCTAATATAAAACCCGCGCGATGTGTTGTGTACTTCGTAACACTACGCATACGCTCCATAATATCGCATATTTGTATCTGAAGTATTCTTTTTTTCTTTATGACACTGAAGTTCTCAAACTCTTCAGTTTCATGCGGTTTTAATTCAGGCATTACGCCCTCCTTCCTTTAAATTTAATCTACAAATATAGTACGTTACTATAAACACAACGTCAAGAAAAAATTTTATACATATATTAAAAAAAGGAATTTTTGTGGTATATTAAAAAAACAAAGAAGGCCCTATCGTCTAACGGTTAGGACGTAAGCTTCTCAAGCTTAAAATCAGAGTTCGATTCTCTGTAGGGTCAAAAATTAAAATATATTTTAAGCCATTTCAACGGCTCAACCCCGTTGAGCCGTTGAAAAAATCAGTTGGAAACAACCCCAACATAAAGTAATATGGATATCAATGAAAAAACCAAAAGTAATAGTAGTCATCGGCTCTACTGCATCCGGCAAAAGCGATTTAGCGGTGCATTTAGCAAAAAAGTATAACGGCGAAGTCATCTCTGCTGACTCACGACAAGTTTACACAGGACTTAATATCGGCTCGGGGAAAATTACCAAAAAGGAGATGCACGGTGTCCCCCACCACCTGCTTAATGTCGCAAGTCCTCGTCATGTCTACACTGCCGCGCACTTCAAAAAAGATGCCACCAAAACCTTACGATATATCGTAAGAAAAGGGAAAGTTCCCATCATCGCTGGCGGTACCGGATTTTATGTGGATGTCCTACTCGGCACGCTCTCACTCCCGGAAGTCCCACCCAATGAAAAGCTACGCGCCGCGCTTGAAAAACTATCCAACGAAAAACTATTCAAAAAAATACAAAAGTTAAGTCCTGCTCGCGCGCTCACGATTGAACGTGATCATAAACGTCGCCTCATACGCGCAATTGAAATAGCAACCGCACTCGGTGACGTCCCAAAAAACAAAAAAGAGTCACTGTACGATGTACTAAAAATAGGAATCACAACGGACGACACGATATTAAAAACACGAATAAAAAAACGTCTCATCGCCCGCCTCAAAACAGGAATGATAGCTGAAGTCGAAAAACTCCACGCAAAAGGTCTCTCGTGGCGTCGTATGGACAACCTCGGACTTGAGTACCGTTTTCTCTCTCGTTATCTCAAAAGAGGAAGTGTGCTTAGTAAAAATGAAATGATAGAACAACTCAACACAGCAATATGGCACTACGCAAAACGGCAAAAAAACTGGTTCCGCAAAGACAAAAAAACAAAATGGTTCTCTACAAACACAACAGGTTTCACAAAAAAAGAAATAAAAAAAATAGAACAAACCGTCTCAAAGTTTCTAAAGATTTAGAATTTTAAACCAACCTCTAAATACTCCAGTATACTGAAGTATTTAGAAAACCTTACGATATATCGTAAGGTTTTGGTTGTGTAGCGTTATTACGGGCCCACCAGGACTCGGTCACAAGTTGCTAATTATTTTCATTCGCTTCGCTCTGAAAATATTAAGCACTCGCGACCCCGCCTCAGCCCTCCCTCGTGCTTAGGCACGCGGGCTTCCGGCTTTCGAGTCCTGGTCTAATAACAACAAAAACCGTCAGCAGAAACTGACGATGTTTTGTTGTTACGGGCCCACCAGGACTCGAACCTGGAAAGTCGGTTTTGGAAACCGATAGTTTACCATTAGCTTATAGGCCCTTTTATTTCAAAAAAGAATGAGCTATCTCAAGCTCATTCTTAGTATATCTCAATACAATTGAAAAGACTACTTTTTGGTCTCCTTGTGCATCTCCTGTTTTTTGCACCATTTACACCACTTTTTAAGCTCAATTTTTCGCTCAACTTGTTTTTTGTTTTTTCTACTCCAGTAGTTAATGCGCTTACATTTTCCGCAGGAGAGTTTTATAAGTTTATCTTGGGACATGGTTGTTTCTAGTTACCCTGCAATAATAGACAAAAGCATCAACACTGTCAACAGGCACTCAAAGACAAAAACGCGTTACTGTTTATTATCCATTCGAACCATCTTAACCACTACACAACACTTCATTCCATGGTCCAAGACCTTTTACGTTTCCATCCGCCAAAAACGTCGTCATAATCAAATCTATAATCAACCACGCAGCAAGTACGATAATAAATCCTACAAATACATTGACAAATATCCCGTGCGCCTTCTTTATCTGTCCTGTGTCACCTAGTGCAAAAATATATAAAACCCCAGCATATACAAACATCAAAACCGCAATAGCAGTTGCAAAAAATACAAAGAAATTAACAATATTTTGCGAAAGATTTATTAAATCACATGCACCGCACGCAAACGGACTTACTCCAGTCCCGATACCACATTCAGGCACAATTGGTCCAGAAAACTCTGGCAAGTCACCTGTTGCAGAATACACCATTCCCATCGGCACAAAGAGCATAAAAAGAAAGAGTGCCAACAATAAAAATGTTATAAAAAACGAAATATCTTTTGAAATAACCACATGCCTCATATATCTATAGCATACAAGAATATATGAACATATAAAAGCATGCGTGTGCACATACTCATAAAATACATTAGGTGTTTATTCTAATATTTGATAGAATGATATTAGAAAAAATAAGATGTATACAGGAGAACGCAGGATGAAAGAAAAAATGGACAAAAAAAATGTCCGGGCTATTATATTTGCACTTGTTGTCATCGTAACAACGACAGCAGTGAGTGAACATGGTGTTGTGAATTTACAGTGGCTCATAGCAACACTTGCTATAATATTCACTGGTGATGGTTATGCGGTCAGTAAAACAAGAAAAAAATTGATGTCTATTGTATTTATGCTTGTAACAACAGTTGCAATCATTGTTATAAGTCCATTCAACAGTATAGACTGGCAATTCTGGGTTGCGCTTCTGGTCATCGTCGGTAGTGGCTTCAAATACGCCAATACCAAAACGACGACAACATAGTCAAAAACAAAAAAGTACGCAACAATAACCTCACAATACGTGAGGTTATTTCTTACTCCATTGTGTATTGACAAAACTTTATATTTGAGTATAATATATTTAGACTGGAAACGAAGGAGATAACATAATGTCAAGAAAAATGGTGTGGGCTTGCATACATGGATTCGTTGTCGGCGTAGTGCTGACAACCATCAGCCCTTACTATTACGGCGACTGGCAATTCTGGGCAGCATTTGCTGTTCTGGCAGTCAGTAGCACCGTACACGCCCACGCAGAAAATTAAACTTTATCCACCGACAAAATTCATCCCCTCGAGCCAAACAGCTCGGGGGGTATTTTACTTTTTACTTACAATTATTTTTCATGGAAATGTTTATACTTTATTCCATCTGTCCTTAGATATTCCAGCTTGACGTAAAATTTCTGCCAAAAAATGTCTGGATATGTCACCATTATGTAGATTTGGAATATGAACCTTCAGACTACCTTAAGTCATAAACAAATGACGACCACCTGAATAAGGGCCGTCAAATCTGAGTTTTCTAAATTTCTTAACTAATTTTCTCCAAAAAATATTTTTAAGCATGCTTCACAAGATTTCTGCGGTCTACCTTTATATTCAAACCAGGAATTTTCTCCTTCCCACGAATTCTTAACAACAACCAATCTTCAAGCACCTCTTTTAATTCTGTTCTACACGTTTCAAGTGTTTTAGTGTTCGCCCATACATCTTTAAAGCGAGGTATCTCACCAAAATACGCACCATCTTCCAAAAGCTTATAACGAGCTTTATTAAGCTGTTTTCAATAAATTCTTTAATCATATATATAGTGATATCAAAAAGTAACCCTTGAAACAACAGAAATTTTTTTTATTTTCCGTTATTTCCCGTGACACTTTTTATACTTTTTACCTGAACCGCAGAAACACGGATCATTGCGTCCGATTTTTTTACCATCGCCATCACGCGGAGTATTTTGTGCAGCTTTTGTATCCGATACATTATTACCTATCAACCGCGCGTTTGCGTGCGTCTCAGTTAGTTTTTGCTGTTCTTGATTGTACGCGCCTGCACCAATGTTCGGCAATAGTCGCAACACTGTTTCAGTTACACTCTCTTTCATCTCGTGGAAAAGTCGTAATCCTTCTTTTCTATACTCAATAAGAGGATCTCGTTGTCCGTACGCACGCAAATTCACACTTGAACGCATATAATCCATAATCTCCAAGTGCTCCACCCA
>CAYZCN010000003.1:0-29390 GCA_964476975.1 uncultured Candidatus Saccharibacteria bacterium
AAGGGAAGAGAAACACTTTTTAAAAAAATAGAAGAATCAAAGCGAACCGTTGTATTTTATGAGTCTCCACACCGTATTCTCAAAACTCTTAAATCTCTCAAAATCCACTTAGGTGTCGGACACCTAAGTGAGAGGAAGGTGGTTGTCGCGCGTGAGTTGACCAAGATACACGAAGAGATAGTGTCAGGAACAGCTGACGAGGTTCTTGTATATTTTCAAAACAATAACGAAAAAGTCCGAGGTGAGTTTGTTGTTATGGTTTCTCAATTAAGAACCTAACTATTAAGAACCCGATACTTAATATTAAGTATCGGGTTCTTAATAGTTGGGGTGTGTAGTGAAAAAAGAATTGGAATTTGGTATAATAAAGTTTGAAGTATGGAACATGGAAAATGAAACACGATTAACAAAAAAGCTTCACTTTTTTGTTTGAAAACTTATTCATTCACCATTCACCATTCATATTCCATAATTCATATCTCATTTTTCTTTATTCCTAACTCTAAATATTTTATGACAAAAGACGTCACGCTTATTATTTTTGGTTTTATTGTTACTTTCACACCCTTTTTAGGTGTTCCTGACTCATGGAAAAATGTACTCCTCTTGTTTGTGGGGTTAGGTATTGTGATCATTGCATTTTTGTGGAGGAGAGAGATTATAACAGGAGTGATTACGTCACCTACAAAGAAAAACTCAAAAAATACTGATGCCTATGTTGAAAATGGAATTGATGCTGTTTCACAACCCCCTTCTTCAAAAAATGAAATTGAAAAAATTACAAAAAAAGTTTAATACTAAAGATAGTCCGTCACGTTTTTTATTTACAACGACCCCTCTTGTAGTGTTGGGTCTTTGTGTTGTTGTAATTTTTATTTTTTTTTATCTTGGTATTCCAAAACTACTTCCATTGAAGTATGATGCAGCAAGTTTAGCATTATCTCTTGAGGATAGTATGGAAACAAAGGATGTCGTTGAAGAAAGGGTGGAAGATGAATTTATTGCAACTCATGTTGCGCTTCCTAGTGCGGTTAAGGCAATTTATATGACAGCATGTGTTGCGGGGACGCCAAGTTTCCGTGCCGACTTAGTGCATGTTATTGAGACAACAGAAATTAACTCCGTTATTATTGACATAAAAGACTACACAGGAAGTATTTCTTTTGAGCCAAAGAGTGATGCACTTAGAGGTGCATGGGGTGTTGGATGTGCGGCGCGAGATATGCGTGAGTTTATAGCAACACTTCACGAAAAAGGTATATTTGTGATTGGGCGTATTACGGTATTTCAAGACCCGTACTATACGAGTGTGAGACCAGACTTAGCGGTCAAAAAAGAAAGCGACACTTCTGTTGTTTGGAAAGATTATAAAGGAATTAGTTTTATAGAAGTAGGTGCGAGAGAGTATTGGGATTATATTGTTACTCTTTCTAAAGAGTCGTATGCACTTGGTTTTGATGAACTTAACTTTGATTACATACGATTTCCGTCTGATGGTAATATGAGGGACATTTACTATCCATTTAGTGAAGAAAAAGTTATTGCAGACCCTGACTATGGAAAAGCAAAAGTAGTACGGTCATTTTTTGCGTATCTTCACAATGCTTTGAAAGATACTGATGTGATAACGTCCGCTGATTTGTTTGGAATGGTAACGACGAACACTGACGACTTGAATATTGGGCAAGTGCTTGAGTATGCGTTACCGTATTTTGATTACGTAGCACCTATGGTGTATCCATCTCATTACCCGAAACATTTTAACGGGTATGAGAATCCTAATCACTATCCATATGGTGTTGTAAATTTTTCTATGTCTCAGGCAGTGAAACGAATGAAGTCGGATACAACACGCGCACGCGCAATAGGTGGCGCACCAATCGCATCCACGTCTCCACAGCTCTATACTAAAGAAACATTTGATCCACTTCAGTTGCGTCCGTGGCTTCAAGATTTTGATTATGGGGGAACGTATAATGAAAAAGAGGTTCGCGAACAAATTCAGGCGACATATGATGCGGGGCTTACGAGCTGGATGTTGTGGGCACCATCAAACCGCTACACCGTTGGAGCATTATTGCCGGAATAGTTTTAAGGACCCTATAATTACCTATAGGTAATTATAGGGTCCTGATGTGAGTTCAAGAGCTTGACAGGATGTTACTTGTGGTATAGTATATATTTAGCGTCAAGGATAAACAAAAAGAGAGGAGAGAACGTGTATACGCTGCTGACACAGAAAAACAAAAAGGAGGTGATCTCGTAAGTCTCGCAGAGAGAATCTGCGGTGGTGTAACAACTAAGGAGATTGCCAAAAATTCAACTCTCGAAAAAATAAAAAACTTGACTTTGTCTTTATGCCCGCCAATTACTTCATATGATTTTATTCATTTGATTTTTGGCGGGCTTTTTACTTATAACTTTACTTTTTTTACTTACTGCTTTCATTTATACTTATAACTATGAGCGATACAAAAGAAACAATCACTAACTTTGCAAAGACTGATGCGCGTGGGAAGCGTGTAAAATTTGGCATCAAAGCAGAAGACAGAACCAAGCATGTCTATGTGATTGGAAAAACTGGAATGGGAAAATCTACCCTACTTGAAAATATGGCAGTGCAAGATATACAAAACGGTGAAGGTTTTGCATTTATTGACCCACACGGTGCTACTGCGGAAAAACTTCTTGAGTATATACCCGAAGAGCGAATGAAAGATGTGTTGTATTTTGCGCCTTTTGACCTTGACTACCCTGTACCTTTTAACATTTTGGAAGATATCGGTGAGGATAAACGTCACCTTGTGGTCAACGGCTTAATGAGTACGTTTGAAAAACTGTGGGCTGACCAGTGGTCCGCGCGTATGTCATATATTTTACAAAATACACTCGCGGCACTTCTTGAGTTTCCCGGCTCCACACTTCTCGGAGTGAATCGTATGTATACGGACAAGGTGTATAGAAAAAAGGTTATGGACAGTCTCAAAGACGCTTCTACAAAAAGTTTTTGGTTTGATGAATATTCTAAATTTACTGACAGATATGCAGCAGAGGCAACCCCCGCTATTCAGAATAAGATTGGACAGTTTACCTCAAACCCTCTGATTCGTAATGTTATTGGACAATCAGAATCTGCGTTTGATATTCGCGAGATTATGGATAAGAAAAAGATTCTTATCGTCAATCTCTCAAAAGGAAAGGTGGGTGAGGGGAATGCGAATATTTTAGGAAGTATGCTTATTACGCGAATTTATCTTGCAGCGATGTCGCGTGCGGATGTTTCTGCGAGTAAGCTTAAGAAATTACCAAACTTTTATTTATACGTAGATGAGTTTCAGTCTTTTGCGAATAAGTCATTTGAAAATATTTTGTCTGAAGCACGAAAGTATAAACTTAATTTGACTATTGCGCATCAGTATATTGAACAGATGGAAGACGAGGTGCGAAATGCAGTATTTGGAAATATTGGAACGATGATTACATTTCGTGTGGGGGCGTATGATGCTGATGTGCTAGAAAAAGAGTTTGCACCGACGTTTTACGCACAGGACTTAGTAAGTTTAGGATTTGCTCAGATTTATCTTAAACTTATGATTGACGGTATATCTTCAGCTCCGTTTTCTGCAACAACGTTGCCACCACTTTCAGTACCAGAGAGCGCATCTGTTGAACAGGTTATTGCGTCGTCGCGAGAACAATATGCACGGAAACGCAGTGAAGTAGAAGAGGAAATACGAGCGTGGCATGAACCTATGGAAACAGCACCGAAGCCGCCACTTAATAAGTCATCAAAGTCACCACAAGGTTCTTTTAATAAAGACAAGCATACATCAACAAAACCGTATATAAAACCAAATGCACAAACACAAACAAGACAAGATACATCGTTTGAAAAAAAACAAAATACGCTATCACTTAACGACCTCAAAAAAGTAACGAAAGAGTATGCAGGCAAGCACACACCTCAAATTACACGTCGTCCGGAACCGCCAAAACCTTCGCACGACAAGCGGGCTCACAATACAAATAAAGAACCAACGGTAAAAAATAAAAATGAATTACGGGATGCATTGTCGGATGTGTTGAAGGTCCCTAAGCCATCAACGGTAGTCGAAAAAGTGTCTGAACCACAAAAAGTACAAGAAAAAATTATAGAAAAACCGCAGGTAAAAATAAGAGAAAACATATCAGAAAAACCACAAGAAAAACCACAAGAAAGACAAAAAGAAAAATCTCACCTGAACACACAAGAAAGACAGAAAGCATCGGTGCTGAAGGAGATCTCCGAAGACAAACTTCGCAAAATGCTTGACGTTGATGAAACAAGATAAAAAGTCGGACATCGGATGTCCGACTTTTAACTATCCCAATTACTGGACATCGGATGTCCAGTAATTTTAATACTAGGAGTTTAACCCTTAACATTTTATTAAGATTGTGTTTATAAACACTAAGATTTGGTCTATTGTTGGAAATTTTGATTTGTGTGATAGGGTGACTATTATGAAATATATTTTTTTGATACTCGCATTTCTTTTTCCTCTTTCACTTTCTGCACAGATGGTGATTTCGGAAATCATGTATGACCTTGAGGGGTCTGATGGTGGGCGTGAGTGGGTAGAGATACACAATAACAGTGCAGGTGAGGTAGATATCTCTGGATGGGCGTTTTTTGAAAATGACGTACATCACAAATTAACGAGCGTGATGGGCGACACCACTTTGTCTTCTGGTGGATATGCAGTTATTGCGGACAACGCTGGTGCATTTTTGCAAGACTGGCCAAATTTTTCAGGCATACTTTTTGATAGTTCTTTTTCTTTGAAAAACTCTGGCGAAACCATTGCACTTCGTGATAGTAGTAAGGTTGAAATAGATGCAGTAACGTATAGCCCTGATTGGGGCGCTGGAGGTGATGGTAACTCACTGCAATTGGTTTCTGGTTCTGGTAACTGGGGTGTTGAAATACCTACTCCAAATGGTGAGAATGGCACAGGAGGAGGAGTTATTGTGGAGCAGGAAAGTGAGAATATGACCACATCACAAGAGAGTAGTGGGAGTATTTCTTTTCCTATTGAACAACAAATAGCTGTTCGTATAAAAAGTGACGCAGTTGTTACCGTGGGGGCGGACAGTGTGTTTGAGGGCGACGCAGTAGGGCTTTTAGGTGAACCGCTTTCTGATGCGCGTTTTATGTGGAACTTCGGTAATGGCGAAACAAAAGAGGGGAGAAAAGTACTTCATCATTATGATTACCCCGGTCCGTATGTGGTTGTGCTAAACGTTGCCTCTGGCGGTTTTGCGACATCTGACAGACTGACTATTACCGCTCTAAAATCTAATATTATTATTTCAAACGTTACCACGTCTTTTGTTGAGCTTGAAAATAGGGGTGGACGAGAGCTTGATCTGTCGCAATGGTTTATTCGGTCGGGAAGTGGACATTTCCGTATTCCAAATGACACAATCATTTTACCCCACAGCACACTCATCTTGTCTTCAGAGGTAACAGGAATACGGTCGGAGAAGAATACTACTGCATTAGTTTATCCAAACGGTGTTGTCGCAAAAGAGTATGTTGAAAAAACGTATGAGTACGTTCCGTCAACAGAAGTGTTGCCAAATACTCAATCTACAAATAATGAAAGTATTGCTAGTATTGAAAGCGAGGATGTTTCTTTAGAAGCAGCAACACTTTCTGCGTATGAAGATTTACCACCCACACTGCCCTCTGAAAAAAGAACGAGTATGGCGATTTGGCTTATGGCTGTTTTGGGGGTAGTGGGAATTGCGGTTGTTTCGGTCTTTCTTCGCGGAAAAGATGATGAGTACATTACCATTATTGAGTAGATTGGAAGCAATCCCAGTTGAAGTATTTTTTGTTGGCTGTTAGTATTTGTATATATCACTTTGCGGGATCATCTAGTGTACTCGAAATAATTTGTCCCCAAAACTGCGGGATCGTCTAATGGTCGGAATAAAAAGCAATAAGTTTTGCTTTTTATCCGATTCTGAGCTTTACTCAGAACTGTTCGTTGTGATTTATGTTCAATGCTGCCGGATCGTCTAATGGTAGGAATGAAAAGTAATGGGATTACTTTTCATCTGATTTTTGCGAAGCAAAAAATTTTCTTTGTTCTTTATACACAAATCTGCGGGATCGTCTAATGGTAGGACACATGCCTCTGAAGCATGTTATCTAGGTTCGAATCCTAGTCCCGCAGATTTGTGTAGAAAGTGAAGAAAATAAGGCCTCTGGAGCGTGGAATCTTGGTTCGAGTCCAAGTCCGGCAGCATTGAACATAAAGAACAGAACAGAGGGTCTCTGAAGCATGTTATCTAGGTTCGAATCCTAGTCCCGCAGAAAATAGAGTTATGAAAGAGTATTTAAAAAAATATGGAAATGAAACTACTTGTCCTGTGATAGCGATTGTTAGAGATGGAAAAGTTTTATTTGGATTACGACACTATACCCCCGATAAGTGGAAGACTATTTCTGTGTGGACATGTCCGGGCGGTCGTTGTGACGAAGGAGAAAGGGTAGAAAACACTCTACGGCGAGAAGTCAAAGAAGAAACGGGAATTACAGAAATAGAAATTACTGATTATTTGGGCGAAGTTCCTGGAGCAAAAGAAGGCGATGTAGTTCCGCTTTTTATCGCAATCACAAAAGAAGAGCCACGGTTAATGGAGCCAGAAAAATTCTCTGATTGGCGGTGGTTTGGTGTTAGTGATTTTCCAGAAAACTTTATTAATTCTGCAGCCAAAGAACTTATATTGCGATTTTTAGCAAAATAGAGGTTCTAACAAAGTCCAATGTCCGCAGATTTGTGTAGAAAGTGAAAAAATAAATCTTTTGGAGTATAAAATTTTAGTTGTTGGTATAAAAGATTGACAATAAGTATATGGTGGTATAGCGTATAAGGAGACTACCAACATGTAATGAAGCAAACGAAGGACAACGAAAGGAAATCCAAATGAAGAAAATTCTTATGACCGCACTTGCGCTGACATTCCTTGGCGCAGGATCTGCTATTGCAAGCCCTGCTGATGAGAGCGGGTGTCATATTCACCAAGAGTTTTACCCAGGCCCTTCTGATACTCGCATTGAAAATCTTTCTGCAAGGAGGGTACATTGTGGCACACAATACAGCAGACATCACACTCATACTGACGAAGAACTTTTTTTGGAATTTCTTATTAACGGTGAAATCCATACTCATGGACATCGCCACCATCGCTATCATCGCCATCATCGTCACGATGGACAAAACAGAGACGGATGTAGTTTTATAGTCAGACCGTCTGGAGTTTCACTTGAATGTGCATTTTAAAAAAATAAACCGCGCGAGCTTGCTCGCGCGGTTTTTTTATTTGCGTCAAGAGAGTCCTAATGCAATTGCATTTTTACCATGTTGACGTTGCTACACCCCCATTAAATTAAGGGTCGTCGTCGGTAATGCGTAAACAAGAACTGAAGTCACCAATAAGGACAGGCTTACCATCCGAAAAGCGTGAACTCGTTTTAGTTAACTTGTCTTTAAACAACCTTTCTCCTGTTTTAAGAAAATGCGAAATAACAACATAGACTAGAACTTGTGCGCTGTAATCGTACGTTTTTTTAGTTGCTTCTTTGTCAACAAGCTCCCATGTAAACACACCTTTGTCTTTGAAAAAAGCATCTTTGCACCTAATCCACGGAAGTGCGGCGGTATGGTGTTTTTTAAAAAGGTGGCCTTTGTTTCTAATAAGATCAACAATAGAAACAGGAAATACTGCAACTAAAACATGAGTATCTTTGAGTGTTAGTAACAGTTTTTCTGTGAACGGAATGTCTTCCATAACCTGCTCGCTAAGTTTTTTCGGCCTTAGTGGGTTTATTCCGTAGTACGTAACAGCATCTTCAATGCCAAAAAAATTCTTATCCATTATCTCACTTGCTACGTGATATTCTGTCATCTTTGATTCTCCTGACGCTATACACCTTTTTGTGCATATGGAAAAAATATTTCTTAAAATAATATATCAAACAATCAGAAAAAGTCAATATATTAACGATGTATTCATAATTACACACAGGTAGGGAGTATAATCATTGTTTTTATCCTGTATAATAAAGATACAGACGTTTTTATTCATTGCGTTTCCAATGCTATTTTTATATGGATATTTCAAAAAATAAAAAAAAAATACTTGTTGCAGAAGATGAAAAGCCAATGGCAAAAGCGTTGGATTTAAAACTTACCAAAGCAGGTTTTGAGGTCAAGACTGTTTTTAGTGGAGCTGAGGTACTTACTGCTGTTGCAAACGATACCTATGACCTCATTTTTCTTGATATTGTAATGCCGAATGTTGATGGTTTTGGTGTTCTTGAAAAATTAAAAGAACAAGGTAATAAAACTCCCGTTATCGTAACGTCAAACTTGAGCCAAGAAGAAGACAAACAACGCGCACGGGATTTGGGTGCAAGCGATTATTTCGTAAAATCAAACACACCTATTGCAGAGGTTGTAACATACGCTAAACGAACACTTGGTCTATGAAATCTATTGACGATAAGAAAGTTAAAGATATTCTTTTGCGTGAAAGTTATCTTTCTGTGGAAGATATACAAAAAGCAGAGACTTCTTCAGGGGCTAGTAACACATCATTTGTTGATCATATTTTAGCCGAAAGTTTGATTACCAAAGAATTACTTGGTCAAGCTATTGCGGAATCTTTTGAAGTCCCGTATGTAGACTTGAATATCTACAACCCTCAACGAGAACAAGTTTTGCGTATTCCTGAAGAAATTGCAAAAAAGTATAACCTCATTCTTTTAAAAGAAGATAAAAATGAAGTAATACTTACCACAACAAACCCAAAACAGTCAGGACTTGCTGAAGTATTGCAACCAATTTTTCAAACAAAAAAAATTACGCTGTCGTATTCACTTCCTGAAGACGTTGAAAAAAACTTTATTTATTACCGCAAACCTCTTAAGACGCGTTTTACCAAAATTATTGAATCTCAAAAACGAATTGCTCCAGAAATTTTAGGGAGTATTTTTGATGATGCGTTTGCTTTTAATGCATCTGATATTCATTTTGAACCACAAGACGACAGTATCATCATACGTTTTCGTGTTGATGGAGTTTTACATGAAGCAGGACGTCTTCCAAAAAAATATCATGAAAATATTTTAAATAGAGTAAAAGTGCGTGCACATTTACGTATTGATGAGCATTTTGCGGCACAGGATGGTTCAATACGGCACAAAAATAAAGGAAAAATAGCTGATTTTCGTGTATCTATTGTACCCACAATTCATGGTGAAAAGATAGTGATGCGAATTTTGGCACAGTATGTGCGTGGATTTGCTCTGAACGATCTCGGTCTTTCGGCACGCGACCAAGGAATACTCCAGAAAGCAGCCAAAAAACCATTCGGTATGATTTTAGTTACTGGTCCCACTGGGTCGGGAAAGACGACAACGCTTTATGCGCTTTTGAAATTATTAAACAGTCCCGAAGTTAATATCACAACCATTGAAGACCCGGTGGAATATCGGATGCAGGGTATTAATCAAATTCAAGTTAATCCTGATACCAATCTTACTTTCGCACAAGGACTTAGGTCGGTGGTTCGACAAGACCCTGATATTATTCTCGTTGGTGAAATCCGTGACGACGAAACAGTTGAAATTTCTGTAAATGCCGCCCTTACTGGTCACATTCTTTTGTCAACTTTCCATGCAAACGATGCGTCAACAGCAATACCGCGGTTGTTAGATATGAAAACCGAACCCTTTCTCCTTGCATCAACACTTGAAGTTATCATTGCACAAAGACTTATGCGAAGGATTTGTAATTCGTGTCGTTACAGCATAAAGGTTACAAAGAAAGATATACAAAAACTTTCTCAAGGAGCTGGACAGTATTTTGACGAAAGCACCTCAACGCTTTATAAAGGAAAGGGGTGTTTTTCGTGTGGGGATACTGGATTCAAGGGACGTATCGCTATATTTGAATTTATTGAAATTACAGCAGAAATGCAAGATATGATTCTTGAGAATCCTTCCGCGCAACAAATTTGGAAGTTAGCTGAATCACAAGGAGCGAACTCGCTTTTTGCAGATGGTGTACTTAAAGTTAAAAATGGTATTACCACACTTGAAGAACTACTCCGTGTAGCAGCCCCTCCATATGTTTCAAAAAAAAGAGAAAAAAAAGAATAAAAAAAAGATAACACTTCCTTTTCAAAATTTTGGAATCGGAAAGGAAAGAGAATATCTTGTTGAGAACCTGAGTATGCTCGTTGGATCTGGTATGGGGATACCTTTTGCTCTTGAATCTATAAAGTCGGAAATGCGCTCACGAAGAATGAAGAATGTATTAGCTAGTATTCTTGAAAGTGTTGATGCAGGAGTTCCGTTTTGGCGCGCACTGGAGAGTGTGAAGATATTTCCTCCGTATATGGTTTCTTTGATACGCACAGGAGAGGAGAGTGGCAACTTATCTGAAAATCTAAAAGTGGTTGCACTACAAGACCAAAAAGAAAGACAGTTCCGTTCAAAAATAAGAAGTGCGATGATGTATCCGATTTTTGTACTCGGCTTAACCATGTTCGTTGGTATTGGTATCGCCTGGTTTATTCTTCCAAGACTCGCGATAGTTTTTTCCCAACTCAAACTTGAGCTTCCGTTGGTTACGCGCATGCTTATTTTGACAGGAGAGTTTTTGGGTGAGTATGGGGCAATTGCCGTCCCTCTTTTTCTTGTTTTTGTAGGGGTTATTGTATACCTTGTATTTATTTTTCAGAAAACAAAATTTATTGGACAAACAATGCTTTTTTATGTCCCGGGCGCAAAAGGTCTTATTCAAGAAGTTGAACTTGCTCGCTTCGGATATCTGCTCGGCTCACTTCTTGGGGCAGGACTTCCAGTTGTTAATGCACTTGACTCGCTCTATCAAGCGACAACATTTCCTATGTATAAAAAAATGTATGCTCATATCCGAGACAGTATAGAGGAGGGAAATTCATTTCAAAAAAGTTTCAAATCGTATGATGGTGTAAAAAAACTTGTTCCGTCACCAATTCAACAAATGATTGTGGCGGGAGAACAATCTGGAAATTTATCCAAGATATTAATAAAAATTGGCGAAACATTTGAAATAAAAACTGAAGACAGTACAAAAAATCTTGCGGTAATTCTTGAGCCAGTACTCCTTATTATTGTATGGCTTGGTGTGGTCGCTGTTGCGCTTGCAGTTATATTGCCAATTTATAGTTTGATCGGAGGGTTTAATTAGCTTGCGGGTAGGTAACTTCTTTGCTGTTTTGGGGTGAAATAGAAATAAGTAAATATGGAGAAACAAAAAATTATATCGTATAGTGCGGGTTTTACCTTCATAGAAGTTCTTCTTTCTGTTGCACTTATTGGTATTTTGGCAGGAATATCTGCGCCTATTTATGTTTCTTTTCAGGTGCGTAATGATATTCATATTGCGGCAACCACTGTTGCACATACGTTTCGTCGCGCAGAGGTACTTTCACAAGCTGTTGATGGAGATACCTCATGGGGGGTTTCTGTACAAAATGGAAGCATTACTTTGTTTCAAGGGGCGAGTTACGTTGTACGAAATACGAGTTTGGACGAAATTTTTGAAGTACCAACAAGCATTTCCGTTTCAGGATTACAGGAAGTTGTTTTTTCAAAATTTTATGGGAGTCCACAAACGACAGGAACTACAACATTAACCTCTGTTAATAACGACGTTAGGACAATACATATTAACGCACAAGGAACAGTGAGTTTTTAAATGTTAGGTTTGAGGAATAGATATTATTTGATTAGGATATGGGAAAACAAAAAATTAAAAAATATAATTTTGGATTCTCGGTGGTTGAGGTTATTCTTGCTAGTTCTATTTTTATTTTACTTGTGACCGCACTTGTCGGTGCGTATCTTTATGGAGAAGAGTCAACAATACTTGCAGGAAATCGGGCGAGCGCTGTGTTTCTTGCTGATGAAGGACTTGAGGCAGTGCGTAATATACGAGGTGAAGGAAGTGCAGGTTCGTTTAATAGTCTTACTAACGGCATGCACGGCTTGGCGACATCAAGTAATGAGTGGATTTTTTCGGGAAGTTCTGATGTGACAGATATTTTTACTCGCACAGTTGAAATAGGCACAGTGGACAGTTTTAGAAAAAATGCGACATCAACTGTCACATGGCAGCAGAATGCACAGCGTTCAGGAACAGTATTACTCGTCACTCGTTTTACTGATTGGCTTAGTGTTGTGTCTGGATCGCGTATTGTTCACTACAACTCTGGGAGTAAGCAACTCCGCTTTTCAGAGTGCAACGAAACTCCATGTGTCAGTGCTACATGGACGAATACTGATGTAGATGTAGATCCAGGTTCTGATATTGGAGAGTACGCTTCACTTGCATTGGATGGAGTAAAAAACAAAGTTGCGTATTACAATGAAAGTTCAAAGGATTTAAAGTATGCCGAGTGTGATAGCGACTGTACTAACAATGCAAACTGGAGCAGTGTGACTATTGACTCGTCAGGTGATGTTGGGACATTTACCTCACTTGCTTTGGACAGTGGAAAACCGCGTATTTCATATTATTACAAAGGAAGTAAGGACTTGAGGTATGCGTCATGTGACGCTACGTGCACAAGTGTAGGAAATTGGACTATTGTTACCGTTGTTTCGTCAGGAGATGTCGGTAAATATACTTCTATTGCACTCGATGGAAGTAAGCCTCGTATCTCGTATTACAATAAGAGTGACAAAGATCTTATGTATGCTTTTTGTGACGTTACGTGTACGAGTGCGGGGAATTGGGCGACAGTAACGGTCCAATCGTCTGGAGACGTTGGTGAATATACATCATTACAGCTTGATGGTGGTAAACCACGTATTTCGTATTTTGATGATGATAATGAGGGATTACGATATGCATCGTGCGATTCTGGCTGTGGTAGTGCTGGTAATTGGACGACTGTATTGGTAGATTCTGGTGATTTCGTGGGTGAACATAATGACCTCGTGCTTGACTCTGGAAAACCGCGTGTTTCATATTATGACAAAGACAATAAAGATCTAAAGTATGCATTTTGTGACTCTACATGCATTAGTGCAGGGAATTGGACTGTTGTGGCTGTAGATTTTACAGACGATGTTGGAGAGTATACTTCTATAAGTCTTGATGGTGTTGAACCTCGTATTTCATACTACGATAAAGATAACAAGAATCTTAAATACGCCGCCTGTAGTTCTAGTTGTGGTAATGCAGGTAATTGGACTGCAGCAACTATTGATAACGGTTCAGAGGTCGGTTTGTATAGTTCAATCAATGATTAAAAGGAATATGTCACAAACCATAAAAATATCCAAAAGTTTTAAAGGTTTTACACTCGTTGAGTTGGTTTTATATGTGAGTATTTCTTCTATTCTACTTTTAACCATCTCTGTTTTTCTTGGAACACTTATTGAGTCGCGGATTAAAAACAATACACTTGCTGAAGTTGACCAACAAGGTGTGCAGGCAATGCAGATATTAACACGCACACTACGGAATGCAGAGGGTATTATAACACCCACAGTAGGAAATACGAGTTCGTCACTAACACTCGATGTGTTTACTAGTGTCGATGACTCAACAGTATTCGATCTTTTGGGCGGTCAGTTACGAATTACTGAAGGATCTGGAGACGCAGTACCTTTGACCAATACGTCCGTTGTTGTTTCCGACCTTATATTTGAAAACCTCTCTAAAGACAACACTTCTGGTGTGGTGCGTGTAGAGTTTACGCTCACGTATGATAACTCGTTAGGGAGAAGTGAATATAACTTTTCAAAATCATTTTTTACATCCGCAAGTTTGCGTGGAGGAAGTGAAGCAGCTGCGTCTTCTGACACAACCGCACCTTCAACCGTTTCAAATCTCGCTCTTGGCGGAGCAACCGCAAGTTCACTTGACCTCTCATGGACTGCACCAGGAGATGATGGTGCAAGTGGTACTGCGACAAGCTATGACGTACGTTACTCAACAGCACTTATCAACGACGGCAACTTTAGCTCTGCAACTGCAGCGACTGGGGAGCCGACACCATCTGTTGCTGGCACCAGTGAAGCAATGACGGTATCAGGATTGTCTCCAAGTACGACGTACTATTTTGCACTCAAAACGTTAGACGAAGTACCGAATGTGTCAGCGCTCTCAAATGTACCCAACTTTTCTACAACAGCCACACTTACTCAAGCTGATGATCTAACTGTGAACGTGGCTAGTGCTAGCATAGGAGGTGGTGGCGATAAGGAACTTCGAGAAATTACTTTAGAAAATACTGGTACGGGAAGTATTGTTGTGGACAAAATAACGGTTACGTGGACGAATGGACAATTAATACAGGAAATAAAAATAGACGGGACTCGTGTTTGGAAGCATAGCAAAGAGGGGTCACCTGATGGTAGGCAGCCGACAGGTACAGAGATAGATATTGTTGATCATACTATTGCAAGCGGTGTTACGGATACCGTTGATAAATTTAAGTTTAATGGTGATATGGGCGGAGATACTTTTATGATTACTTTTGAAATGGGTGATAGTTCTACAAAAGTTATTTCAAATTTTAGTCCATAGTAATTATGAATAAAAATTTAAAAATACAAAATCTAGTTACTACAGGCTACATAACTCTCTTGAGTATTTTAGTTGTTGGTGCTGTTGGAGTTGCTATTACGACGTCGCTTATTTTGTTAGGATTAAGTTCGTCTCGTTCAAGTTTTGCTCTTGAACAGTCATATCAAGCAAAAGCTTTTGCAAATGCCTGCGCGGAAGAAGTACTTCAACAAATCAGAGTGTCTACATCATTTACAGGGTCTGGTAGTATTATGTTTCAACATGGAATATGTGAATATACCGTTACTAACACTGGAGGACAAAATAGAACAATAACAGCATCAAGTACGGTGGGAACGATTGTAAAAAAAGTTTCAGTAACTATTGATACTATAAATCCGCAAATAAACATCACCGCATGGCAAGAGGTCGCCAATTTCTAACTTTTCTCGCACCCTTGACAAAAACACGCTAGGGGACTCCTAGCGTGCCTAGTCGTACCTACACCTCGCTGTTTCTATCCCGCTATGTTTTATCCCGCTATTTCATTCTCGTCTAGACGAGATGGATTTTATGTGTTTTCGTTTTTTAAAGATGCTTTATGTATGTATATGTATAAGAACACTCCTACATAGTCTCACTTCGTATTATTAAATTTTTGTAATGTATTTATATCCACAGCCTTATGTGTGAGCGTTGTGTGGTAGTCCTGTATACTATATATAAAGGTTTTTAAAATTTATTATTAGTTTTTTATAAGATTTAGTATACAAAAAATGAATAAACACACTTCAAATAAGGGAGGTTTTACTCTCCTTGAGATTCTACTTGTCGTTGCAGCGATTGCGATTTTGGCAGGTATTGTAATTCTTGCATTGAATCCAACCAAACAACTTGGTGATACAAGAAATGCACAACGTCGTAGTGATGTAAATACTATCCTAAATGCAGTATATCAATACGCAATTGATAATAATGGAACAATACCAAGTGCCATTGACTCAACATTTACTTCTGCGCAAGTTCTTGGAACTGGAGGAAGTGGTTGTGACAGTACATGTACTGCAACAACGACCCTTGCCGCCTGTGTTGACTTGAGTAGTACGCTCGTACCAGATTATATTGTCGGTATTCCTACTGACCCAAGTACTAATACTTCATCAAATACTGATTATTACATAGAACGTCTTACGAGTGGTCGTGTGACTGTAGGGGCATGTGATGCAGAACAGAGCGCGACAATTGAGATAACCCGATAAATAAGTACGTTATGGAAAAGGCGCGTCTAGAGAAAAGACGAATGATCGCATACATCACTTTTGGTGTGGGGCTGTTCGTCTTTTTTCTTTTGACACGTAGCGTAGAGTTGGTCGGCAATCAACAAATTCATACCCTGATGGAGCTTCTGGCGACCACGCTCGCACTGTTTGTTGGTGTACTCGCTCTCATTCGTTTCTACACAAAGCGAAATAACACATTTCTTTTGATTGGTGCTGGATTTATTGGCACTGCTTTTCTTGATGGATATCATGCGGTTGTAACGAGCACTTTTTTTGAAATTTCTTCCTTCCCTGCTCTTGAAGTCCTTATTCCATGGAGTTGGAATGCGTCTCGTTACTTTCTTGCCCTCTTGATGTTCGTGAGTTGGTTTGTGTGGCGGAGAGAGAAAAAAGTAGGTAAAAAGGGCGTTATTTCTGAACATGTGGTGTATGCAGGTATTACGCTTGTTACACTTGCCAGTTTTATATTTTTTGCATTTTATCCACTTCCGCGAGCATATTACCCAGAACTTTTCTTTGGGAGACCACAGGAGCTTGGCGCTGCACTCCTCTTCCTTGCTGCACTTGTGGGGTATTTGAGTAAGGGAAAGTGGAAAACGAGTAATTTTGAAAATTGGATTATTCTTTCACTTATAGCTGGATTTGCAGCGCAAACGATTTTCATATCTCTCTCTGTTCAGTTATTTGATTTTTCTTTTGATGTTGCTCATGGTCTTAAAATAATCAGCTATCTTTTTGCACTCATCGCATTACTGGTGAGTGTCTATCACCTCTCTCAAGACGCTGAAAGAGGAAAAAAAGAATTAGAAGAGAAAAATGAAGAACTTATTCTATCAAAGAGACAAGCAGAGCTAGATGCAAAAACTGCTGAAAATAGTCGGAAAGAGACAGAGCAAATCAATAAGTCAATGGTCGGAAGGGAGTTAAAAATGATTGAGCTCAAGAAAGAATTAGAAGAACTAAAAAAACATAGATAATATTTTTAATATAATCTAATTTATTACGCAACAGTTAATATAAAAAACATGAAAAAAGATAAAAAACATATCACATACGGAGTACTTATTTTAATCGTTTTAGGAGCAGTTTTCTTCTTTGGTAAGGGTTCTTTTGTAGACATACAAGACGTAAGTGTGGGACTTAAGTGGAAACACCAAGCACAGTTTGCTGGTATGTACGTGGCACGCGACAAAAATTTTTACAAAAACAAAGGTCTTAATGTTGACTTAAGAGAGTTTAATTTTGATATTAGTCAATCGGAGGAATTACTGGAAGGAAGAATAGATTTTGCACTGATGAGTGCGGAAGAGTTTTTACTGTTAGTTGACGCAGGAGAAAAGGTTACCGCAGTGGCGGCGTTTTACCAAACATCTCCATATAGTCTTGTATCTCTTATGGAGACAGGTATTAAAAGTCCATCTGACTTTATGGATAAAACACTCGGTGTTAAGGGTGGCAAGATTGAAGAAAAACTTTTTTATCTACTTCTCTTAGATAAGTTTGGTATATCAGCAGGTGATGTAAAAATGGAAAATATTGGATTTGAGAAGAGAGAAATAGATGATTTGGTAGATGGAGACGTGGACATTGTCGGATTATATAGAACCGACCAGCTATACTTTTTTGAACAAGAAAATGTCGCGTATGAGGTCATTCACCCAGAGAGGTTCGGAGTAAATATCAATAACGATATTCTGGTAGTGAGGAGTGGCTTTATCGCAGAGAATCCTGATGTTGTTGCAGGATTTGTTTCTAGTACGATTCTAGGTTGGAAATACGCACTTAACAACCGGAATGAAGCAATTGATATAACACTAAAATATGTTTCAGACGACTCGTATAAAGACAGAGATTATGAAATGCATATATTGGATAGTAGCGCTGACTTAATACAGATAGGGGGTGGGCTGGAAATAGGCCACATCAATCCAGCTCACTTTGAAAGGTTGTATGAAACAATGAAAACAAACAACTTCTTGAAGACAGAGTTTGTTGTTTTAGACTATTTTACTAACGAATTTGTACAATAACTTCAATATTTATGAGTCGTCGTCATACATTTTTTGCACAACGTGCATTAGACATTGCAATTAGAAGCGCACAAAAAGGCACGGGCCCTTTCGGTGCAGTCGTTGTAAGGAACGGCAAAATAATTGCCGAAGGTCATAATGAAGTAACAAAAAAAAATGACCCTACCGCACACGCTGAAATAGAAGCAATACGTAGCGCGTGCAGCAAATTAGATGATTATCAATTAACTGACTGTATTCTCTACACGAGTAGTTTTCCATGTCCGCAATGTCTCGGAGCTATTTACTGGGCACGGCCCAAGGCGGTGTATTATACAAACACACTTGCGCAAGCGGCGAATATGGGATTTGACGATCGATATATTTATAACGAGTTTAAAAAAGTGAATTCCAAAAGAAAGTATTCGTTACAAAAAATAGCACTAAAAGATGAATCACAAGCGTTTAAGGTTTGGAATAAGAAGAAAAATAAAAAAATATATTAAATGAATAACAATTTTAAAACTTTTTTATTTGATGGTAGGTATGGTTTTTTTGTAGCCGGAGCTGTTTTGTTTGTTGTATATTTTGGATGGTCGTATATGAATACTATTGTAGATACACAAATTAAAAGGGAGTTTGTTAATGTTTCTGAAAATATAATCAAAGATATTGAAATACAGATAGATACTTATACAAACGAGATTAGGGCGGGAGCGGGGTTGTACAGTGTGTCTGATTTTGTAAGCAGAGAAGGTTTTTCTGACTTTTTTATCTCACAAGATATTTTCAAAAAATATCCTGGAATTAAAGCATTGGAATATATTGAACGGGTGTCTTTGGAAGATAAAGATGTCTTTACACAAAAAATACGGCACGAAGGCTTTACAGAATTTTCTATTAAACCGCCAGGGAATAGGGATGAATACTTAGTGGTTAACTATATAGAGCCAATAGTGGGAAACGAAGCTGCGTTTGGTTTTGACCTCGCAACTAACAAAGACCGTTTAGAAGCATTAAGTCTTGCAAGAGACATTGACGGATTTGTTATTACAGCGCCGATATTCTTAGTTCAAGATAATGCACAAGTTCCTGCGTTTTTGGCAATGGTACCTGTGTATAAGGACATAAGCACCACACCTTCTCTTCTGGAGCGAAGAGAGGCATTACAGGGATTTGTGCTCGGTGTTTTTAGATATAACGATTTATTTTTAGAGTTGGCAGAGGAATCTATGAATATGTCAGGTGTTCACTTTGCTCTTTTGGATGACAGTGAAAAGTTTTTTGATAGTGGCGGGGATTTGTATTCTTTTGAGGATAGTAAAAATACTGATTTTCAATATCATACTCGTGTAGAAGTCGGTGGGCGTATTTGGCAATTTCAGACGTATGTCACTGATAAGTTTTTCTTACAATTCGTTGCAGAGTCCCTTCTTCCTGTTGGAGTGTTAACCTTAGGTGTTGTTTTGGCAATATTTCTATTCTTTATTTTCTATTTGATATCTCGATCACGAAGACGAGCACTGGAGTTAGCTGATAGGATGACTGAGAGTTTCCACCAAGAAAAGAATAAGGTAACAAATATTAACAAAGACTTATCAAAAGCTCTTTCTTCAGTTAAAACCAGTTTGGAAGAAAAAGAACACCAACAAAAAGCAACGTTAAATATTTTAGAAGATGTTGAGGAAGAAAAGAAAAAAGTTTCACTTGAAAAAGAAAAAATTGATATTATTCTTCACAGTATTGGCGACGGGGTGTTTGTGGTAGACGATGAATATCGTATTACGGTGTTTAACCAGGTAGCTGTAAATATTTCAGGCTTTACTGCCGAAGAAGTACTTGGAAAAAAATATGACGACGTTCTTGAATTTCGTTTGGAAGATGGGGGCAAGGAAAATGATTCTTTTATTAAAGATGCAATCACCACTGGTATTCCAAAGGAAATGGCCAATCATACTGTATTGGTGCGAAAGGACGGTATTGAAGTTCCTGTTGCGGACAGTGCGGCACCACTTAAAGATACACAAGGAAATGTTATTGGTTGTGTGGTGGTATTTCGTGACGTAAGTAGAGAACGAGAAATTGATAAAGCCAAAACAGAGTTTGTGTCTCTTGCATCTCACCAACTCCGTACCCCACTTTCTACGATTAATTGGTTTACGGAAATGCTTCTGGATAATGATGCCGGGAAGTTAAATAAAGAACAAAGAAGTTATATAGAAGAAGTATACAAAGGCAATAAACGAATGGTTGACTTAGTGAATGCACTCTTGAATGTCTCTCGCATAGAGCTCGGCACCCTCGCAGTGGAGCCGGAACCTACTGACTTACGCACAATTATGGACAGTGCTATTGAAGAGTTAACACCGAGTGCGACAAAGAAAAAAATTAAAATAGAAACAGAATATGATAAAAATATTCCTGTGATTCAATTAGATAAAAAGATGATGCGAGTCGCATTACAAAATCTTATTTCAAACGCAGTAAAGTACACTCCTGAAAAAGGAACAGTCACGGTTGCTATAGAGGTACAGAAAAAAGATGTGCGCATTAGCGTAACTGATACGGGGTATGGAATCCCGAAAGACCAACAAGATCAGATTTTCGTCAAACTGTTTCGAGCGGATAATGTGAGAGAACATGATGTTGAAGGAACAGGACTCGGGCTGTATATTGTAAAAGCGATTATTGAACAATCAGGTGGTACGGTTGGATTTGAGTCCCCAGCTCCTGGGCGAGAAAAGGAAGTAAATAAAGGTACATTGTTTTATTGCACAATTCCGTTGTCTGGAATGAAGAAAAAAGGAGGGGCAAAGGGGCTTGAGGTAGAAAAAGTTGAGCCAGATTCTAAATAGGTGTATTATATGTGTATAGTTTTGTAAGGTGTTATGGTGGTATGCAGAGAAAATATTGTTATACACTCAAGGGTCGTTTATTGCAAATAAAATAAAAAGAGACTAAAAAATGAAATTGAATGTTATTTTCGTTTCTGCTTTTAATTTTTATGGATGAAACAAAAACAATTTTAATTATAGAAGATGAACCATCACTTTTGAGAGCTCTTTCTGAAAAGTTGGACCGAGAAGGTTTTCATGTGATTGAAGCACGTAATGGTAGAGATGGTTTGGTAATTTCGCTAGAGAAGCATCCAGATCTTATTTTGCTTGATATTGTAATGCCGGTGATGGATGGTATGACTATGCTCGAAAAGTTACGAGAAGATGCGTGGGGAAAAACAGCTAAAGTAATGATACTTACTAATCTTACTGATGAGGTAAGGGTTGCAGAAGCTAT
Source organism: uncultured Candidatus Saccharibacteria bacterium (assembly GCA_964476975.1). Taxonomy (GTDB): domain Bacteria; phylum Patescibacteriota; class Minisyncoccia; order Phycocordibacterales; family CAYZCN01; genus CAYZCN01. The sequence continues at coordinate 21,205 of CAYZCN010000003.1, forward strand.
AGAACAGGGAACATATGACTACCTCGTAAAATCTGATTGGAAAATTGATGATGTGGTACAGGGCGTAAAAAAACATCTTGGATAAAAAAACAGAAAAAATTAAACTAGCTCTTGTGGAGGATGATAAATTGCTTTCACGGATACTTCACGAAAAATTGAGTAGTGAGGGGTTTGAGGTTTTGTGTGCGTACAACGGCAGACAGGGTCTTAGTATGGTTCTTAAGGAACGTCCGGATTTGGTATTGTTGGATGTTATTATGCCAGTTATGGATGGAAGAGAAATGGTGCAAAAATTGCGTGAAGATGAGTGGGGAAAAACAGTACCGGTTATTTTTCTTACTAATTTAGACAGAGTTGATATTTTAATGAAAATGGATTCACGTATGTTTAGCGTGAAAGATTATATTGTAAAATCAGATTGGAAACTTGAAGAGGTGGTGGAGAAGATACGAAAAAAATTATCTCAAAAATCGTAGTTGTCTAACAACTACGACTTTTTCTACCCATTGACTTATATTTAAATATATGATATTCTGTATCTAAGCTTTTGATACTCGTGTAGGGCTCTAAGGCGGTAAACAATAATCTCCGTATTGTTTAAATTATTATCTACACAGCCCGTAATTTTAATTTTATGCAAACAACAACAAACCGACAGAGTCGGAGTGGGTCAACGTATAGTAGACGAAATAAATCTTCTAAATCAACATTCTCCCACAAAAAACCTAATAGAAAACCGCGTCGCGGTAGTTTTTCTCGTGGAAATTCGTCACACAATAGGGGTGGTGGACGTGGTCGCGGGGCACGGAAAATGCCTACATTTGACCCGTCGCAGTTTATCAACACAAACCCTGTTGAGTTGAAAGAGGAAAAATATATTCCAAAAAATAGTTTCAACACCCTTGGTCTTAATGAGAAATTTGTAAAAACGATTACTCAAATAGGACTTGTTACACCGTCACCAATTCAAGACCAAATTATTGGTGAGATACTTGAAGGAAAAGATGTGATAGGGCTCGCAGAAACAGGAACAGGTAAAACTGCTGCTTTTCTCATTCCTCTGATTGAAAAAAATATAAAAAACCCTAAACAGCAAACGCTTATTCTCACACCGACTCGCGAACTCGCTCTGCAAATATCAGATGAATTATATAAGTTATCAAAAGGTTTTAACATACGCGGAATAGTCTGTGTTGGTGGTGTAAATATTCGACCACAGATACGTGGTCTTCGTAATAGAAATCAGTTTGTTATTGGTACTCCAGGGCGTGTACTTGATTTAATAAAACAAAAACATTTAGTGACTAAAGATATAACAACTGTTGTTCTTGATGAGGCGGATAGGATGCTTGATATGGGGTTTATCGGTGACGTTAGGGCGATACTCTCTACGACACCACAGACGAGAGAAACACTTCTTTTTTCGGCGACAATGAATTCTGACGCACAAAAACTTGTTCATGACTTTCTTCGGAATCCGATAACGGTATCGGTAAAGAAAAAAGATGTTACTAATAGTATTGAACAGAATGTTATTCGATATGAGCATCACAAAAAATTTGAGACACTTTTGGAACTTCTTTTGAAACCAGAATTTAAGCGAGTACTTATTTTTGGTTCTATGAAGCACAGTGTAAAAAAACTTGCTATAGAGTTGTCAGCGAATAATGTTCCTGCAGAGTCTATCCATGGAAACAAAAGTCATGTACAGCGTCAACGAGCGCTAAGTCAGTTTAAAAGAGGGGAAGTGCGTGTTTTGGTCGCGACTGACGTTGCAGCGAGAGGAATACATGTTGAGGAGGTAACACATGTGATTAATTATGACCTTCCTAATACGTTTGAAGACTATGTGCATCGCATTGGACGAACGGGGCGCGCCACAAAACGTGGTAAAGCGATTACCTTCGTTGCTTACTAGAGAATGAGAGGCGGAGAGTAGAAAATAGAAAACAAAAAACCTTACGATATAATCGTAAGGTTTTTTGTTGTCGGTTTCGAGTGTGTTTAAACGCCTCAACGGCGTTGAGGCGTTTAATATGGCTTAACACTTCACCTATATCTTATTTGGTTTGTAGTTTTCGGGAGCGTTTTCAAGATGTTGTTCTAGTTGTTCTCGTGAGAGGAGACCTTCTTGTGCACCGATGTATTGGACCACTGACATTGAATTGATGGGCCCCCATGAGAGTGCTTCAGGGACGGTTTTTCCGAGCGCGAGAGCGGAGGTGAATGTTGACGAAAATGAGTCGCCCGCGCCGGTGCGGTCAACGGGAGGTGCAGGGTCGGGGTACATTGGCATATGCCACATTTCGTTTCCGTCGTAGGTGTATGCACCCCTGGGTCCGTCTGTAATAATGACGATGTTTGGTCCTTTCTCATGCATTTGCTTGAGGAGAATTGGTATATCGTTTTCGCTTGTGTTTAAAATACGTCGCGCCTCTTCTGCATTACAAAAGAAGAGTTCGGATGTTTCGTAAATGTCACGCAGGGTTTCAAATCCAAGTTTAATTTGAAATGTTCCAGGTTGGAATGCGAGCTTGGTCCCCGGTGTCTTTTTTATGTATTCGGCAATTTCGTGGTGAAAGGGAATAGAATTTTCGCCAAGCGAGCTTAAGTATAACCACCGTGGTGGTGTTTCAAATTCTGGGAGCGCGTAGTCGTATTCGTGATGTTTCACTAAAATCGTTCGTTCGGCATCGTACCGCAAGACGTAATGGTAGTTCGTTTTCTTCCCTTTGTGAACGACTACATATTTAGTACTTATACCTTCTTTTTTGAGTGTTTCTAAATCTTCATCTCCGAATGTGTCGTCGCCTATATTTGTTGCAAGTGCTGAATTTAAACCAAGACGATACGCAGAAACAGATGCATTAGGACTATTACCAACAGCCTTAACTACCTTGACTGATTCGTAAGGGACCTTGTCTCCGAAACGAACACAGAGCTTGCAGTTTTCGTGATCAACTTCACAGCTGACATTAGCATCTTTGAGTTCTATGAATGCGTCAGTTGTTATGTCTCCGAGTCCTACGAAGTCTAGTTTCTCTTCTGATTTTTCTTGCTTGTTCATATTTCCACAGTATACCATAGACTATGTATGATATACTGTGGAAATAATGACTAAGACATTACGAGAATGCGTCGCGGACGCAGAAAAACAACAGGTTGCCCTCGGGCATTTTAATGTTTCTGATTCTGAGCAACTGTGGAGTATTTTTAATGCTGCGCGAACACTTGATGTACCTATTGTTATTGGTACATCAGAAGGGGAGCGGAGTTTTATTGGGGTACAACAGGTTGCAGCGCTTGTGAGGAGTATTCGCAAAGAGTTTGATTATCCAATATATCTAAATGCTGACCACACATACTCATTTGATAAAGTAAAAGAAGTGGTTGATGCAGGATATGATGCGATTATTTTTGACGGCACGAAGCTACCTCTTGAAGAAAATATAAAAATAACGAAACAGTGTGTGGAATACGCAAGGAGTGTTAATGCTGATATTTTGGTTGAGGGAGAGATTGGGTATATTGGTTCGTCATCTAAACTACTTGATGAAATTCCAGAAGGAGCTGAAATTACTGAAGAGAATCTTACAACCGATGACGACTTAAAAAAGTATGTTTCAGAGACCGGGGTTGATATGGTAGCGCCTGCAGTGGGGAACTTGCACGGAATGTTGAAGGGGGGTAAGAATCCAAATATAAATATAGAACGGATACGTTCGTTGCGTGAGGCCGGTGGCGTACCACTCGTGCTTCATGGCGGTTCTGGTATTCCTGATGAAGATTTTACGGCGGGAATTAAAGCAGGAATTTCTACTGTGCATATTAACACTGAAATTCGTCTTGCGTATCGTGAGGGGATACAACATGCACTTCAAGAGAATCCTGATGAATTGGCACCATACCGTTTTATGAAGCAAGGAATGAAGAGGGTGCAGGATGTAGTGGAGAAGAGGTTGAGATTATTTAATCATTTAAGTTAAAAAAATATGAAAACAATCTATGTAACACGTAGAATTCCTGAAGTTGGGATACAAATGTTAAGAGATGCAGGACATGATGTAGAAGTTAGTGAAAAAGACGGTGTTTTAACAAAAGAGGAGTTAGTGACCACACTTGGACAAAAAGAGTATGACGCTGTGCTCTGTCTTTTAACCGATGATGTTGATGGAAGTGTGTATGATGCCGTGCCGAGTGCAAAAATATTTGCAAACTATGCAGTGGGGTATAACAACATAGATGTTGCAGGAGCACATGAACGAGGAATTACAGTAACAAATACTCCTGGAGTACTTACTGAAACGGTTGCGGAGCATGCTATGGGAATGATACTTGCAGTAATGCTTCGTATTCCTGAAGCCGACCGTTTTACTCGAGCGGGAAAATATGATGGTTGGGCACCGATGATGTATCTCGGTACTGATTTACGAGGAAAGACGTTGGGTGTACTTGGAGCGGGGCGTATTGGGAGGCGTGTTGCTTATCATGCAATGAAAGGTTTTGATATGAACGTAGTGTATTACGATATTCAAAAAAATGAAGATTTTGAAAAAGAAGTTGAAGCGTCGTTTCGTGAGAGTGTTGACGATGTATTGAAAGAAGCTGATGTGGTCACGATGCATGTCCCACTTCTTGACTCCACAAAGCACCTTATAAACAAAGAACGTCTTTCAGTGATGAAAAAATCGGCTTATCTTATCAATTCGTCTCGTGGACCTGTGGTGGACGAAAAAGCTCTCGTAGAGGCGCTCCAAAACGGAACGATAAAAGGCGCCGCTCTTGATGTGTATGAAGAAGAACCAAAGCTCGCAGAAGGGCTCGCAGAGCTTGAAAATGTGGTTATTACGCCACATATTGCGTCTGCGACTGAAGGAACACGTGGAAAAATGGCTGAAATCGCGGCTCAAAACATCATTGATTTTCTAGATGGAAAGACGCCACCTAACGTGGTTGAAACAAAATAATTTAAACATTTAAACATTTAAAACCCCCCTACTTTGATAGAGTGGGGGGTTACTTTTTATTTATCACCTTGTGCCATATTGAGATGGTCCACTCAAGAAGTGTATAAACGTAGACGGGGACGTATTTTCTCGGATTCTTCAAAAGGTTCAAAATCATCTCTTTTGTTTTGTTGTTGAGTAATCCAATACGCCATGCAACAATAATGCTTGCGATATAGAGAATAGCAAAAGAGAATGCGAAAAGTGGCAGTGACTTGATAAAAATAAATGCAAGAATAACGAGAAGTTTGTTTAAACCAACAACAATCACCCACTTAAGGAAGGCGTTTTTTTTCCATTTCATACGCTATTCCTCAAAACAGTGCGCGAATATCTTTTCTTAGTATCTTGTATCGTAATTTATTTGTCAATACGGTTACTTGACAAAGTTACTTCAATATGACAATATGTTGGTAGACTAAAACAGTAAATAAAAGTGAGAGGAAACAGTATGGCTGTTGCTGAAGTTGGTGAAAAAAAACGTGGTAGCGCGGGCAAAAAAAACGCAATTACAAAGCCGTTCCGGTCTAATGGCTGGGCACCGGATTGGGCGGCGCGACGCATAGGGGCACACAGTGCACCTCCAAACCACGTTGGTGCACACATGGTGCGCGGGGCAATTGGTGGAATCTTGGCGGCAAAACTCGGATATGGTATGAATGTGTCGCCACGTCTCTCTAATCTCATTGACCGTAGCTTGGAACAATGTCCGACCGGCTCCAGAGTGTTTCAGAATATCTAATCTGAAGCGCTCAAACAAATACGAGACCATCCCTACGGGGGTGGTCTTTTCTTATATGTTTAACACTTGATGTTGGACATATTGCATTTTTTGACTATATAGTTATACTAGAGCGATGCTTACATTAGATATTACAAAGCGAGAAAATATTGGAAATGCGTCAAAAAGACGTGAAGATGGGAGTATGCCTGCCGTGTTTTACGGAAGAAAGGAGGAGTCAACACCCGTCTCGCTCTCACAAAAAACATTTGAAAAAGTCTGGAAAGAAGCCGGAGAGTCTTCTGTTATTCTTTTAAAGGGAGTTGGGGACGACAAAGAAGCGCTTATTCAAGAAGCTGATTTTCACCCTGTCTCAGGTGAACCGAGACATGCTGATTTTTATATTATTGAAAAAGGGAAGAAGGTAACGGTAAATGTTCCACTTGAGTTTATCGGAGAAGCACCTGCAGTGAAAGAACTCGGTGGTGTATTGGTGAAAGTAATGCATGAACTCGAGATTGAGGTATTACCAAAAGAACTTCCACAAAACATTGAAATAGATATTTCTAAACTAAAAGATTTTGAGAGTCGTATTTTGGTGAGCGACATTAAACTCCCTGAGAGTGCGACTCCAACCGTTTCATTAGATGAAGTTGTGTCTCTTGTGACTGAAACATCAGACGAAGAAGAAAAAGCACCTACGGAAGCACCTGATTTTTCAGAAATTGAAGTGGAACAGAAGGGAAAGAAAGAAGAAGAATCTGAAGAAGTATCAGACGAAAGTAAATAATAAGAGTAATATTGCACATCTATTTTAAAAAGAACATTGTTGAAGTACACAGTGTTCTTTTTTGGTATACTTAATATGTATAAATATATTGCATACGTATAAGGGGAAGTTTTTTATATGTTATTTCTTAAAAAAATAGTTTTATATTGCTTAGTTTTGGTATTTGTTTTTACTAATACCAGCATCCTTGATGCACAAGATGGTGGCGTTGTTTCTTCGCGTCGCGCACAGCTCGAGAAAGATTTAGAGCAGATTGAAGCAGAGATTTCTGTGCAACAGGTTGTATTGGAAGAAAAAAAAGAAGAGCGAGTGTCTATAGAGCGAGACGTGTCTATTCTTGAAGCAAAAATAGAAAAAGCGCGACTGTCTATTCGGGCGCGCAACTTAGATATACAGGGGTTGACTGGAGATATTACTGATAAAGAGATGGTAATTGTTAGACTTGATGAAAGATTGGGAAGAGAAAAAGAATCCCTCGCGCAACTCATCAGAAAAACAAATGAAATAGACAATTTTTCCATCATTGAGGTTATGCTGAGTAGTAAAAATCTTTCTCATTTTTTTGAAGATATAGACAGTTTTGATTCTATACAAATAGCTCTTCAAGATTCTTTCGTTGAGATTACTGATACGAAAGATATAACGAGACAACAAAAAAAGTCATTAGAAGACAAGAAGGTTGAAGAAGTTGAATTGCGTTTTATTCAGGAATTACAAAAAAAGAAAATAGAAGTACAAGAAGGTGAAAAACAGGATATTTTAAAAGTGACTAAGGGTATAGAAAAAGCATACCAAAGCATTATTCAGAGTAAGAAAAAGACCGCAGCACAGATTCGTACCGAACTCTTTACGCTTCGTGGTTCGGCGGCAATTCCGTTTGAACGTGCACTTCAGTACGCAAACGAAGCATCTGCGTATACAGGAGTACGCCCTGCTTTTATTCTTGGTGTAATTAAAAATGAATCAAATCTTGGTGAAAATGTTGGTCAATGTCTTTTGACGAATAAACCTAAAAAAGGGGATGGGAAGGGTGTGAATACTGGCAGAATATTTTACGGTTTAATGAAGCCAGACAGAGATGTTCCTATTTTTATAGATGTTGTGGAGCGCCTTGGTCTTGACCCGTATAAAATGGTTGTATCGTGTGCGCCGTCGTATGGGTATGGGGGTGCAATGGGTCCTGCGCAATTTATTCCTTCAACATGGATTTTGTACGAAGACAGAGTAGCAAAAGCTGTTGGACAAACACCTCCGAGTCCGTGGGATGCACGGACGGCATTTATGGCTTCAGCTATTCTCTTAGATGACAACGGTGCGTCAAAAAAAACAGCGACATGCAAACTTACTAATAATCCAGAGAAATGTGCCGCGCTTCGTTATTTTGCAGGTTGGAAGAATGCCAACAATCCACGGTATTCTTTTTATGGCGATTCAGTAATGGATCTTGCTGCGGAAATGCAAGGTTTAATCAATATTTTGGAAAATAATTAGATATTAAATTATAGCTTTGATTTATTATCTTGATGTGATATAGTGGCGCGTATGAAAGCAGATATACATCCGACATATAACCCCAAAGTAAAAGCGACATGTGCATGTGGCAACGCTTTTGATGTGGGTTCAACTATTGAAAAAATAGAAGTTGAGGTATGTAATGAGTGTCATCCAT
>CAYZCN010000004.1:0-18108 GCA_964476975.1 uncultured Candidatus Saccharibacteria bacterium
TATGCGCATTTGCGAGGGATTTTTTTGGGTAAAAAGAATTCTATATCGTTATGACGAGATAGACGTTTATATTTTACTTAACCTTCTTCTTTTACCTGCACACAGGAAAGGGAGGTTGATGAATCCTCACCCTTTCTCATCTGCGGTGGGATGATGATTTTAATAACGCTCACTTCGTTCACTAACAAAATCTATTATGGAACAAAAAATTACCGTTAAAGGAGCTAAGACACACAATCTTAAAAACGTGACGGTTGAAATGCCACGTAATAAAATGATTGTGTTTACAGGGATTTCTGGATCAGGAAAGTCGTCCTTGGCATTTGACACCATTTTTGCCGAAGGACAGCGAAAGTACGTTGAGTCGCTTTCTGCTTATGCTCGGCAGTTTTTGCGTCAAATGCAGAAACCAGACGTTGAAGAGATTACCGGACTTTCCCCTGCAATTTCAATAGATCAAAAGAGTCGTTCTAATAACCCTCGTTCAACTGTTGCGACTATTACTGAAATTTATGATTATCTGCGCGTTTTGTATGCTCGTATTGGAAGACCTTATTGTCTTATATGTGACCGAGAAATCAAACGTCTCTCACATGAGGAGATTATGGAGACGATATTGAAGTCAACTAAAAAATTTGCAACACAAAAAAAGGATAAGAAAGTGATGGGGGTTTCGTATGACGATCTCACGCTTCGTATTTATTCACCTGTTGTTGTAGGACGAAAGGGGGAGTACTATCAGTTACTTTATGATTTGCTTGGAAAAGGATATGAACAAGTAAAGATAGATGGCAAGGTGAAAAAACTTCGTGAGCAAATTGTGCTTGCAAAAAACAAAAAACACAACATTGACGTTCTTGTTGATGAGATTTTTGTGAGTGAATTTCGGGATGAAAAAGAAAATACAAAAGAGCGGTTATCTGAAGTTATTGAAAAAGCTCTTGAAGAATCAGATGGATTACTAAAAATTGAATATGCTAAAAAAAACGGAACGAATCCTTTGGAGGATGCGAAAATAATCTCAGCCAAATTCATGTGCCCTTATGATGGGTTTTCTTTCCCTGAAGTTGAACCACGGCTTTTTTCGTTTAATTCTCCGTACGGTGCGTGTGAGGCATGCAACGGACTTGGTACGAAACATTTTTTTGGTACCGAGGTGTGTGACACATGTAAGGGTGCACGACTACGTCCTGAAGCACTCCATGTATTTTTGGGACGAAATGAAACAGAAAAAGGATATACCATTGTTGATCTTGTGTCGTTGTCTATAAAAGATGTCAAAAAAGTTTTTGATTCACTCAAACTTTCAAAACAAGAAAAAGAAATTTCAAACGTGGTTATAAAGGAAATCACTAATCGTTTGCAGTTTATGTTGGATGTGGGGATTGAATATCTGACACTGAACCGTAGAGCAAACACGCTCTCTGGTGGCGAAGCGCAGCGTATTCGTCTTGCGTCGCAACTTGGTTCCGGACTCGTCGGAGCATTGTATGTTCTTGACGAACCAACAATAGGACTTCATCAACAAGATAATGACCGTTTGATTAAAACACTTATTAATCTTCGTGACCTTGGAAATACTATTATTGTTGTTGAGCATGATGAAGATACTATTTACGCTTCGGATTACATTGTGGACATTGGCGTTGGTGCAGGTGTAAATGGTGGCGAGGTTGTTGTATCAGGTTATCTTGATGACTTACTTACTGCAAAAAAGAATACGTCAAAATCAGTCACACTTTCATATCTTCGTGAAGAGAAACAGATTGATGTTCCAGAAAAAAGACGAACGAGCGAAAAAGGATCTCTAAAGATTCGTGGTGGAAAAATTTTTAATATAAAAAACTTATCTCTTGATGTACCACTTGGTAAACTTATCACTATTACTGGAGTGTCGGGGTCGGGGAAGTCAACTCTTATGCATGAAATATTGTATAAAAATCTTCGCGCACGGTTTGAACGAAAATATCGTAGTAGCGAAGTGTATAATGCAGTAAAGTTTTTGGGAACTGAATACATTGGACGCTCAATTCTAATTGATCAGTCTCCGATAGGAAGAACTCCACGTTCCAACCCCGCAACATATACCGGTGCGTTTACTCATATACGAGATTTGTTTGCGGCATCAGTTGAGGCACGAGCACATGGTTGGAAGGCAGGGAGGTTTTCTTTTAACGTAAAAGGTGGACGTTGCGAAGCTTGTCAGGGAAATGGCACTATAGCTGTAGAAATGCATTTTTTGCCCACTGTGTATGTAACGTGTGAAGTGTGCAAGGGGAAGCGTTTTATGAAAGAGACGCTTGATGTTAAATATAAAAAGAAAAATATTCACGAAGTACTTAAAATGAATGTGACTGAAGCGTTAGAGTTTTTTAATGATATTCCTGCTATTTATGACCGCCTCAAGACACTGAACGATGTTGGTCTTGGATATCTTGAGCTTGGACAATCAGCCACAACGCTTTCTGGTGGTGAGGCCCAACGAGTAAAAATTTCCTCAGAGTTATACCGTCCACACTTGCAAAAGACAGCCTATCTTTTAGATGAGCCAACTATTGGGTTGCATTATGAAGATGTGAAAAAACTGATTGAGATTTTACAAAAACTTGTTACACACGGAAATACAGTGATTGTGATAGAGCATAATATGGATATTATAAAAAGTGCCGACTATGTTATTGACATCGGTCCAAATGGGGGAGATGGCGGAGGAACAATTGTTGCCAAAGGTACACCTGAAGAAGTCGCTCGTTCAAAAGAGTCTCATACGGCAAAATATTTACGTCGCGTGTTGAAAAAGTAGTAATTCGCACGTTGTGCTTTTTTCAAGGTATGGTATATTTTTAATCAGATTCATGTACTTAAAAGGAGATCTTGAATGAGCCAACTTGCCAAGTTAAGATTGATTAAATTTAGTGGTTTGATTGTGCACAGCTTTCTTTTGATAGGCTTTTTAGGGTTATTTACCGGAGGACCTTTCACATTACGCGATGGCACTGAAGTTGTGTGGTATTCTGAAAGTCTTCGTCAGGATTTTTTAGATATATTCTATCTTCATCCGTTGGCGTACATAGTTATTGGTATGGTAGGTCTTTTGGTTCGTGTGGGGTTATATTGTTACGTTTATATCAATACCGACAGGAGAGTTATAGACGAAACGAACGCGAATCTTAATCGTTTTGTGAAAAAAAATTGGTGGAAAATATTTCTTGCATTCTCTATTCTATTTACGATTTTTATTTTTTTGTTATAAAGGTGTGAGAGTGACATAATAAAAACGGTGACATAGCATGTCGCCGTTTTTTTACTAATATGAACTATAAAGATATAAAAAAGAAATTACCAGATGCACCAGGAGTATACTTTTTTAGGGGTTCCAAGAAAAAGGTGGTATATATCGGAAAAGCAACGTCTCTACGAGATAGGGTGCGGAGTTATTTTACCAGTGATATTGTGAAAACTCGTGGTCCACTGATTGCGCAGATGTTGGAAGAGTCAAGGAGTGTTGATTTTCAAACAACAGATTCTGTATTGGAGGCACTTCTTTGTGAAGCGTCTCTTATAAAAAAATACAGTCCCCGATATAATACTGAAGGAAAAGACGATAAAAGTTTTAATTATATTGTAATAACTGACGAGGATTTTCCGCGTGTTTTACTTATACGTGAAAAGAACTTATTCCTAAAACCTAAAACCTATAAGTTAAAGGCTCAATACGGCCCCTTTCCGCATGGAAGTAAATTAAAGGAAGCATTAAAAATTATAAGAAAGATTTTTCCTTTCCGTGACTCGTGTAAACCTCAAAATAAGCCCTGTTTTAATAGGCAAATTGGATTATGTCCTGGTGTGTGTACGGGAGAAATTTCTAAAAAAGAATATGCGCGAACCGTGCGACATTTGAAGTTATTTTTTGAAGGAAAAAAGAAAAAATTGGTCGTTGTTCTAAAAAAAGAAATGGAAGCGTATGCAAAAAAACAAGAATTTGAAAAAGCGCAAGGAACAAAAAAGACAATTTTTGCACTTAAACATATTCAAGACGTCGCGCTACTTAAACAGTCAGTTGTTATTGGAACTCAACAGCAAGCTATGAGGATTGAGGGATATGACGTAGCGCATCTCGGTGGCACAAGCGCTGTTGGTGTTATGGTTGTTCTTGAGAGTGGTAATATTAAAAAAAGTGACTACAGAAAATTTAAAATTAATACAAAAGAACGAAGAAATGATATCGCCTCATTGGAAGAGATATTGTTACGACGGTTGGCACATAACGAGTGGCAGTTACCGCGCCTTATTGTTGTGGACGGAGGTGTGGCACAAAAAAATATTGCACACAAAGTGCTAAGGGAGCATGGTTTTCGAATTCCTGTAGTGGGTGTGGTGAAAGATGAACATCATAGACCACGAGAAATTTTGGGAGATAAAAAATATAAATTGAAATACGAAAGAGAGATACTTCTTGTAAATTCGGAAGCACACAGATTTGCATTGTCGTATCATAAAAAACTTAGAACGAAATCTTTACGAGGATAGTAATAGGAATATTGGAGGTTGACAGAAAATATCCCACTTGATACTATGTATCGAGTCTTAAGTAATCCACTTTTCTCCTTCTGTGTCGCACCACAGACGGTATGGTTTAGAAGAAAAAAAGTGTGATATTGCTTGAGATAATGTGGCTTTAAAGCTATACATTTTTACATTATGGCAAAAAAATCAGTCATTGCACGTTCTCAAAAACAACCAAAATTTTCGTCACGGATAGTGCGGAGATGTTTTCGTTGTGGAAGAGGACGTGGATATATGCGCGATTTTGATCTGTGTCGCATTTGTTTTAGGGAGTTGGCTAATGAAGGTCATATTCCTGGAGTAAAAAAATCATCATGGTAAACGACCCCGTAGGAGATTTCATCATACAGTTAAAAAATGCGAGTATGGCTGGTAATGCGCATATTGTTTTGCCGTATTCAAAACTTAAATTTGCAGTTGCAACAACGTTAGAAAAAAACGGTTTTATTAAATCAGTAACAAAACGTGGCAAAAAAACACGTAAGATGATTGAAGTTGAGCTTTTGTACATTGATGACGGGACAGCACGTATTCAAAGTGTTTCGCGTGTGTCTAAACCAGGCAAGCGCGTATATCAAGGAGTAAAAAGTATTTTTCGTATTCGTAACGGAAAGGGTACTATTGTACTTTCAACACCGAAAGGAATTTTAACTGGAGAGGAGGCTCAGAAGGAGCACGTTGGAGGTGAAGCTCTTTTTCAAATTTGGTAATTATTATGAGTAGAATTGGAAAACAAAACATTATTATTCCTGAAAAAACCGACGTTTCAATTTCGGACGGAATTGTTCGTGTGAAAGGACCTCTTGGAGAGCTTTCGCGTTCGGTGCGTGACGAAATATCTATTGAGGTAGTAGACGGTGCTGTGGTGGTTAATCCAAAAAGAAAAACAAAATTCACACATGCTCTGTGGGGCACGTACGCATCGCATATAAAAAACATGATTCACGGCGTTAATACTGCATTTGAGAAGAAGCTTGTTGTGGAAGGTGTTGGTTTTAAGGTGAGTACTACAGGAGACACATTGACACTTTCAGTTGGTTTTTCTCACACCGTGGAATTGACGATTCCGGAAAATGTGACAGTTTCTGTTGAAAAAAATGTTATCAGTATTTCTAGTCCGGACAAGGAGGCAGTTGGAGCATTTGCAGCAAAAGTACGTGCAAAAAAGAAGCCAGAACCATATAAAGGAAAGGGAATACGGTATGAAGATGAAACGGTTCGTAGAAAACAAGGTAAACGTGCTACAGCTGCTTAATATATACATATGAGTAACATACAAACAAAAAAAGAACAGCGAACAAGACGTCACAAACGTATTAGAACAAAAGTGCGAGGTACAGCTGTGCGTCCACGACTTTCTTTCTTTAAATCCAACACTGCTGTATATGGACAGATTGTTGATGACGAAAAAGGAATGGTACTTTTTGGAGTTTCATCAAAAAATGAAAAAGGAAAAACACTTAATGAACGTGCTCGAGCAACAGGATTAGCACTTGCAAAAAAGGCGGGCGCAAAAAAAGTAACGAATGTTGTTTTTGATCGTGGTGGATTTTTATACATTGGTAATACACGAGCATTTGCAGATGGTGCGCGTGAAGGAGGGCTCGTATTTTAGTTTTTATATAATATGACAGATAATAAAGAACAAAAGAATAAAAACACTGACGAAAAAAAGCCACCTGTTGGAAAGGGGGTTTCAACTGATAGTCGACCAAAAAATAGGAGAAAACGATCAGTACGAAGAACAGAACGCCCGCGTTCAGAGTTTGATCAAAAAATAATTAGTATTAGAAGGGTAACACGAGTTGTTGCTGGTGGGCGTCGGTTTAGTTTTTCTGTTGCTATTATTATCGGTAATAGAAAAGGATCTGTTGGTGTTGGGGTTGGAAAAGCTTCGGACACTGCACTTGCTATTGAAAAAGCTGTTCGTGACGCCAAGAAACATTTGATTGTTGTTCCTCTTTCTAAAGAAATGCGCATTCCACATGAAATTAGAGCAAAATACTGCGCATCTGTTGTTGAACTTATGCCGTCTCCGGGGCGTGGACTTGTTGCAGGAAGCACACTTCGTAACGTTCTTGAATTTGCGGGAATAAAAGACGTATCTGCAAAAATTTTATCACGAAGTAAAAATCGTTTGAATAATGCACGAGCCACAATTAAGGCGCTTGAGAGTCTAAAAAAATAATATGCAACTACATCAATTACAACGAACACATAAAAACAAAACGTCTAAACGTGTTGGGCGTGGTGGAAAACGTGGGAAGACGTCTGGTCGCGGACACAAGGGACAGAAAGCACGAGCAGGTCATCATATCCGTCCTGTTGAGCGAGATATTATCAAGAAACTTCCTAAAAAACGTGGTCACGGTAGAAACCGCGCACGCACAGTGAATGACGCGCGCATTGTTGCAATCCCGGTAAACATAGCAGCGCTTGAAAAAGCTTTTGTTGACGGCAGTATCGTTACACCGCAGTCTCTTCGTGAAAAGAAAGTTATTAGAACTAAGAAGGGGGTGAAACCTGTGGTGAAGATTCTCGGTAATGGTGTATTATCAAAAAAATTAACTATTTCAAGGTGTCTTGTTTCAAAGTCAGCCCTTGAGCAAATTAATAAAGTTGGTGGTAAAGTAACGACCCTGCCCGTATCTTTACAAGCATCAGCGAAGTAATGTACGGACGCAAGATAGTCGTGCCCTCTTTATTGAGAGTTAAATTAAAAAGGTATATCTACAATTAACATGTCGAATGCAGATAAAAAATCATATTACGCAGAACATTCTCTAAAAAGAGGGGACGATGATTTTTATATTCGCTCCGCTCATTAAAAATCTATCATGATTACAACCTTCTTACATAAAATTTCTCTTGTTTTTAAGGACGCGACATTGCGTAAACGCATCCTTTTTGTGCTTGTTGCGCTCGTTATGTTCCGTGCTCTCGCCACGATACCCGTTCCAGGTGTTAATGTATTACAACTTGAGCAGTTTTTTGCGAACAACCAGTTTTTAGGACTCCTTAACGTTTTTTCAGGAGGTGGACTTTCTAACTTGTCTATCGTGATGCTTGGTGTTGCGCCGTATATTACCGCATCAATTATCATGCAGTTAATGACTATCATGTCTCCAAAATTAAAGGCGATGTATCAAGAGGAAGGTGAGGCAGGAAAAAAGAAATTTAGCCAGTATTCTCGTTTACTTTCTGTTCCTCTTGCGCTTTTGCAAGGGTTTGGTTTCTTGGTTTTATTGAGCAGGCAAGGAATTGTGATGGACCTTGGGATGTTTGGACTGCTCACTAATGTAATTATCGTGACGGCGGGTTCATTATTACTTATGTGGATTGGTGAGCTTATTACGGAGTTTGGTATAGGAAACGGAGTTTCGTTGATTATTTTTGCAGGTATTGTTGCAGGATTTCCCACGACTATTAGCCAATTACTCTTTACGTTTTCTGTTTCGCAGATACCACTATACCTTGGTTTTGTATTAGCTGCGGTTTTGATAACAGCAGGTGTGGTGATAGTAACTGAAGCGGAGCGTCCCATTCCTATTACGTATGCAAAACGTATTCGCGGTATGAAGGTTTACGGTGGTGTCTCGACATATTTACCACTACGAGTTAATCAAGCTGGTGTGATTCCGATTATTTTTGCGCTTTCAATCTTACTCTTTCCGCAGATGATTTTGAATTTTTTAGCAAATGCAAGTAATGAAATTGTTATTGCGATATCCTCTGTTATGTTGCGGTTTTTTGAAAACCAGATTGTGTATGCCAGTTTATATTTTATATTGGTATTTCTCTTTACATATTTTTACACGGCGGTTACATTTGACCCCGATTCAATTTCTAAAAACTTACAAAAAACCGGTGCTTTTATTCCTGGTGTTCGCCCCGGACAAACCACTTCGCAATATATTGGAAAAATACTTACACGGATCACACTTGTCGGTGCTATTTTTCTCGGTTTGATTGCTGTGTTACCACTTGGTATGCAGGCATTGACGGGAGTAACAGCTCTTGCTATCGGTGGTACTGCACTTTTAATTGCGGTCTCCGTAGTACTTGATCTTGTTCGTAAAATTGATGCACAAATATCAATTCGTGAATACTAAATAAAGTATACGATATAAGGAAAAAACCCTGCGATATATCGCAAGGTTTTTTAAATAAAAAAAAGCGAGAGTGCATTACTCTCGCTTTTAAGTTTTTCGCTTTTTACTTTGGAACATTTTGCACTTTCATACAAACTGCTGACGAAGTCATTGAACGAAATTGTACATAATCACCGTCTACGTCTTCTGAAAACAGTGCCTGAACCGTATCCCCGTTGGGTAACCTTCCAACAGATTTGATTAGGTTATCGTCTCCGTTTACACGCACTTCAACAAGAAGGTATGCATGACCTATTCCGTATTGTGCGACATCTTGACCCCAATCGAGTGCGTAGCCAGGTTTTCTTTTTATTTTTTGTGACCACACGCCTTGTTGAGCAATAACGTTACCCGCCCTAGCACAGAACAGTTGAGTCGTGATCTGGTTTGTAACAGTATTTTGGTTTGGTGTTTTGTCTACCTTACCAAAAATAGCAAAACCTATGACGAGCGTTGCCAACAATACAACAAGAATCATTATTGGCATACCACCACGTTTTTCTGCAGACGGTTCTGGAGGAATTTTTAGTCCCTTATCTTGGTCAGACATTTTATTCTCCCTTACCACTCGCTACACCGCCGGCAAGCGCGCCGGCTTTTTCAAGCGTGGATGCGTTGCCGTCAATGATGACACGTGTCGCCTTGCCGTCTTCTGCCTGAACAGCGTTAAGTTTCTCTTTGGCTGTGAGACCGGAGCGGTCAAAGACTCGCATCCTGTCACGCACACCCCGTACTTCCTCATCTTTGGCTTCGCGTTCATGCTGTTCAACGCGTTTCTGTGCGGTTGCTTTTTCAATTTCATCAGGAAGTTGAACTCGCTTGATCATAGCCTCATCAAGACCAAGACCCCACTGAGACATATTTTCTTTGAGAGCAAGGTCGAGCGCTTCTGACAGTGGTTCCGCAGCCTTGGTTACACCAGTGACAACTTTTTTAACACCGTCCTTTTCAACTTCGGTGTCCATTGCCCATTCTTTGCTAACAAGAATCCGAACAGTACGTTCAAAAAACTTAGCAAAGGATATAAATGGAGTGTCTACATCGTGAAATTTGTATACGTCAACAACCTTCACTAGAGCAAAAGCGTCAATCTCCATTGCGATTTCGTCTTTCGTGAGTACTTCTTCGAAATGCGGATCCAGTGGATGTTGACGTGTATCTGTTGGGATACTGCTCATGAATGGGTAAGGAAGAATCCAATTCCACCCCTCTTTTAGTGTCCAACGTATACGTCGTTCCATTATCTCAACAAGGTTTTCGTGCGCGGTTTGAACATGCACGAGTCCTTTGATGCCAAAGTAATAGATAGAAATAGCGACCGCGAGCCAGTGAAATATCGGCAAAAAACCTTGTCGATATTCACCAACAGGGAAGAATACGTCGGTTAGGTTAACTGTAAATATGTATACCAAAAAGGCGAACATAACATTACAAACCAAACCAACAGCAAGCGTAATAATGTGTGTCATAACACACCTCCTTTCTTGTCTCGTAACATCTGATTTCTCAGCTTATATAGTCTGTGTGAATTATACACTTTTATAATAAGATTGTCAATTTTTTTATCTTAGACTAATTAAACCCCGCATTAAACGAAGTCATTCAAAATCTTTCAAGTCATACTAGAATTTCGCCTACAGCGAAATGGATGAAAAGTAAAGAAATTTACTTTTCATTCACTCGACTAGCTTGTTCTGTACAAAGTGCTGGGAGGGAGACTTGGTCACAAGTTACTAAGTATATTTCTTCGCTGCGCTCGAAATCTACTAAGTACTCACGACCCCAACTCGCCGCTTAACCGTGCTTTTGCACGCGCGGCTCCGTCTTTCGAGTTTCCTCGCACAATATAAAAAATATCTAGGCAAAAAAACCTAGATATTTTTTATATTATGGGCGAGGGGAGACTCGAACTCCCATGTCTTGCGACACTAGTTCCTAAGACTAGCGCGTCTACCAATTTCGCCACTCGCCCATGTGTTATTTATTTTTCACTTCCTTCACTCCATACTTGTTGTATCACTTTTTCTGCTAGTAATGCAACATCTTCTCGTGCGCGTCGTATATTTTCTTTAATTTCTCCCCGTTCCTTATCTTGGAGTGGTGCGTGTACTTTGTCTATATATTCGTCTTCAGAAAGCTGGCGCATTTCCTCACTTACAATTTCTGCGCCAGAAAATTCTCTCCCTTGTACTTCTATGGCTTTTTCTAGCGTGCTTGGAAAGGGAGTATACTCACCTTTTTTAAATTGACGCACTCCCGATAGTTTTTGGTGATTCTCATCTATTTTGTGACCAGTACGCGTCCCGCTGTATACAGAATGTCCCAATGCTTTGAGATCTTCGGGGTCATTTTCAAACCATGACGCACTTAACGCTGCGACATCAAATTTATGTATTCCAGCTTTTTCTAGCGCTTCTGCGAGGTGTGTTATCGTTCGGCCACTGTGGACATATTGTGTCACAAGGAGTGCATCTTTTGTTTCGGCTTCGGATTTTATGTTGCGTAGGTGTTGGAGGAGCTTTTCGTAGTTGTCGTGATCTTCTTCACTTTCAAGGTTTGAATTTTTGAAAGGGGCACGGAAGGCTCCTTCTGCGGAAACAAAATATGTATCACAAGATTTGTCCGGGTTTTGTTTTTTTATTATATTTCTTAAGACGAGCGTTACTACTCTTCCTCCCGCATCATCACTAATGAGGGTGTCGTATTTTCCTGTCTCAATATTTTCTTTCATTTGTTCCACTAAAGAAACCATCGCGGGTTCAATTTCCGCCATTTCTTCAAAATTAAACTCTGAATCAAGTGATTCTCGCAATTCGTTTTCGTTTGTGTCGTCGAGGGATTCAAACATAGGTAACTCAAAGCACTATAATACTATTGTGCGAGTTTTTCAAGCGTTGCCTGTATAAGCGTTTTGACATCTTGAAATCTTCCATTTCGTGTTGACCCTAGAACACTTACGATAATTGGGTGATTTATTCCTGCATCAAATGCAACAACTAAGTTTCCACCTGCAAGGTCAGTAAATCCTGTTTTTGATGCAATAAGGCTCGGTATAGTAGACACAATTTTGTTCGTATTTTGTACTGTATGTTCTATTTCGTCGAGCGAATTTCTTGCTATTTCGTCATACGTAGTTGCACGCACTATATCGTATGCGTTACGGATAATATATTCAAGAAGCTCTGCAACATCTCGTGCTGACCCGAAACCGCCACTAACACGACTATTGGTGTCCAACCCTGTCTCATTTAAAAAGTACGTTTGCGTTAGTCCGATGTCTTCTGCTTTTTCATTCATATAATCAATGAATTTTTTATTTGATGTTTCAGGAGCGTCTGTTCTTTTGTATGCCTCGGTAACTGCGGCAAGTGCACGTGCCCCATCGTTTGATGAAGAAATAAGTGTGATGTCTAGTAAGTCTTGAAGATTCCAACGCTCGTTGGCGTACAGTCCGGAATCTCCTTCGGCACTTAATGCGTACGAGTCAACCGCCACTGTCGTTCCTTCAGGCACAGTTTCACGAACAACGAGTGCAGTCATAAGTTTGGTGAGAGAAGCAAGGGGAAGTTGAGCTTCTTCGTTTTGTGCAAAGATAACTTCTTGTTGGTTTATGTCCCATACAAATGCTGCACGAGCTTCAAGTACAATATCTCCAAAAGGATCTTGGTGCAAAAATACCACACTTTCTTTTGTTTCTTTCTTTGCTGTTTTTGTAATATTTTCCGGTGTGTTTGTTTGGAAAAGTGCGATACCTAAAAAAAACACCACTGCAGAGAGCGTAACAATTATACTTGTTGCAGTTAGGGGAGGAACGTGTGTTTTTTCTGCTACTTTTAGTTCCTCTCGGTATTCTATGTTTTCTTTCTCAAGATGTATCATAGTGTTTGAATGTTGTCTGTGCTTGTCGGTGTGTTTGTAAATGTTTCTAACTTTTGTTGTATGTTTTCAAATTCTGGAAGTTCTTTGAGTGAACGTATCCCCATAAAAGAAAAGAGTTCAAATGTTGGTTTGTAGAGAAAGCTTCGTTGGTCTTTGGGGTTTGATATTTTTTCAACAAGGCCACGTATCAGTAAGTTGCGAATAATAAATGTTGAATTGACACCGCGTATATGATCAACTTCCGCGCGCGTGACAGGCCCTTTGTAGAGAATGATTGAGAGGGTTTCAAGTCCTGCTTTGCCAAGGTCTTTTGTAAGTTCTTCTTTGCGGATTGATTCAATTATATCAGACATTATTGCAGTTGTGCGTAGTTCCACCACGTCTTCCTTCGTTATTATTTGTATTCCGCGATCGGACAGCTTTTCTTGTAATGTTTGTAGTGCATTTTGAACATCTTGTTCGGTAACCTCTAGTACTTTTGCAATTTTTTTGATACGCACAGGCTCACCTTTAAAAAAGAGTATTGCCTCAATCTTTACATCAAGTAGTGTGTCATGTCCCATATCTTAAATGTAGCAAATATAAGGTATTTTCACAATTTTTTAGAGACCACACAAAGTGGTCAACACCGAGTGTTAGCCATTTTGGTCAACACTCGGTGTTGACCACTTTTGCTTGTAAAAATTTGAACGTATGTTATTCTATTTTTAGAGTGAATAGAATGAAATAGAGCAAAATCAAAAGGAGAATTGTTATGAATCGTTTTCTATATGCACTTTGTATTTCTTTGGGTCTTATCCTATCTTCAAGTGCTGTTTCTGCAGAAAAAGTTGAAGGTGAACCAGTGCTTACAGAGGGGCATGAAAGCTGGACACATTTTGTTTTGGTGTCTTGTGAAGCAAATACGGTATTTATTGAGTCGTTTGCATCATCAGCGTTAACCGACTTAACAGCAGAAGAGTTTGCCGAACTACCTCATGGAGAACTTGATGACCTTAGTAGTCATTATGAGTTCATAACGAAATATTATATTGAGGAAAAATTAATTTCTATTAGTATAATTGTATCTTATGTGAATTCGTCTAGTATAGAAGATACACAAGTTTCCTATATACTACACAAAGGGCAGTGGCATGCTTTTGAAACTAACACACTAGATTTTGAAGAGCCACAGGAGTATTTCAATCTCTTCGAACTTGCTGTTGAGGAAGAACTTGGATCTGATTACGAAGAAATGTATGCTAAGTGCTACAGGTAGTCTGATAAAAAACCTTTAGAAAAAACGACCAACACTTAGTGTTGGTCGTTTTTTATTGTCTCACTTGTCCCCATAGCTATATCGGAGAATAGTTCATCTTGTTGGACTGCAATTACCCCTTGTTTGACGAGCTCAAGCATCGCAAGAAAGCTCACAATAATGTGGGTTTTTTCTTTTCTCCCCATACCTGAAAACTCTTTGAAACTTGTTTGGAGATGTCCGGAAATACGCTCGGTAAGGTTTTCAATTACTTCCTCAAGACTCATCACCTTTCGCACTACTTTTTTAGGAATTTCCGGTTGTTTTTTGGGGAGATTGTTTAATACATTGCGAACACTTTCATTTATAGATGCTGTGGTGATTGCGTTGTCGGGAGAAAAAACCGGATCGTGCGAGCGGGTGGATGTTGGGGGAAATAAAATCTGTACACCAAAGTGTTTTCTAATGTGCGGAGATACTTCCTTTTTAAAAAAGGCATATAACTTGAGCCGTCGCTCGAGCTCTTCTATATCTTGCTCCTCTTCGTCTTTTAGTGAGAGGGTGGGGAGGAGTGATTTAGATTTAATAAGCAGGAGAGTGGATGCAATTAAGATAAAGTGCGCTGTTTCTGAAAGCGGAAACGAGTTGTGTGTATTCATGTATTCAATATAGTCGTCCGCAACAGATGCAAGTGAAATATCATTTATAAAAAGCTTTCGCTTTTCAATAAGTGAAAGTAATATTTCAAGAGGACCTTCAAATATTTCGGTTTTTACAGTATACACTTCGTTCATATTGGTAACAGGGTTATTGAGAGAGGAGGGTGTCTATCCTGTTTATTTCTCGCGGGAAGAGTGTCGCTTCTTTGACATTTTCAAGACCGAGGAATTTTGCGGTGAGACGCTCAAGTCCCATACCAAATCCACCATGTGGTGGCATACCGTACTTGAATGCTTGTAAATAAAATGAGAATTTTTTCGGGTCTAATTTTTTGCGTTCCATAGCTTTCACAAGTTTGTCATAATTGTGTTGGCGCTGTCCACCACTTTGGATTTCGATACCTCTAAAAAGTAAGTCAAAATATCTTGAGTAGCCAAGATTGTCTTCGTCCTCGTATGCGTACATTGCAGTTTTTTCAATAGGAAAATGTGTGACGAAAAGAAAGTCAGATTTATGTTCTTTGAGTGCGTATTCGGAGAGCCATCGTTCGTGTTGTGGAGATAGGTCGGGTTCGTCGGAACAATCTTCGCCATAATTCTTTTTTATAATTTCTTGTGCATCGCGGAGTGTGAGATGGGGAATCGGCATCGGTATTTTAATCGGTGTTGTGTTGAAAAGAGCTAATTCTTTTGTGCATGTTTTTTCAACAGTGATCGTGATGTGCGTCATAAGCTCTCCGCTAATGTTCATTATATCGCGATGGTCTTTAATAAATCCCATTTCCATATCAAGACTCGTGTACTCATTTAAATGTCGCGATGTGCTGTGTTTTTCTGCACGATACACATTTCCCGTGGTAAAAACTTTTTCATATACGCCTACCATAATTTGTTTATAAAACTGCGGGCTTTGTGCGAGATGTGCTGTGTGATCAAAGTAGTCAACTTCAAAAACTGACGCACCACCTTCTGCATCTTCTCCAATAAGTTTTGGAGATTGAAATTCTATAAACCCTTTCTCAACTAAGAATGAACGAAATGCCTGTAGAATAGTTGTTTGTACTTTAAAAATTGCTTGTGCTCGTTTTGTGCGGAGCGTGAGAGGAAGATTATCAAGATAGGTATCCAGGTTGAGTTTTTCATCTCTGTCAAAGGGTAGTTCGTCTGCTTGACTAAGTACATTGACTGACGAGATTATAAATTCTATATCACCTGTTTCACTTTCTTTGTTCACCATTTTTTCTGGTCGTTTTTGTACGATTCCCTCTACAGAGACTACCCACTCATTGCGAAGTGTTTTACCTATTTCATAAGCGTCACCGCTGTCAGGTCTAATGACTGTTTGTACAACTCCTGTAGTGTCACGGAGGTCAATGAAGACGAGTTTGCCGTGGTCACGTCGCACATCAACCCATCCGTCAATTCTGACCGTTTTGTTTATGTTATTTTTAAGTTCGTTGATGTAAGTGCGCCCCATAGTTATAGAATGTTATTTTTATAGTGATACGCCAACTTTCTTACGTATTTCTTTCATTTTTGCTTCTGCAATCTCTCCCGCCTTCTTTTCTCCTGCTTTCAAAATTTCATACATTGCGTTGGTATTTTGGGTAAGTTCGTTCCGTTTTTCGCGTAACGGAGTAATAAAGTTTGTGATGTTGGTAACAAGGATTTCTTTTGATTCTCGGTATCCAATTTTTCCGTCAATGTATCGTTTTTTAATTTCGGGAAGTCGGTCTTCACTAAAGAGTTTGTGTAGTGCGAACACATTACATGTCGTCGGGTCTTTTTGTTCGTGTTCTTCTTTTGAGTCAGTAACGATTGCCATAGTTTGTTTTTTAATTTCGTCGTCTTCTGCAAAAAGTGGGATTGTGTTGTTGTAACTTTTGCTCATCTTTCTTCCGTCAGTGCCGGGAATAATCGCAACATCTTCAAGAATATGTTCGTCGGGTAGTGTGAATGTCTCGCCGTATATGTGGTTAAACTTTTCTGCGGTATCACGGGCGTACTCGATGTGCTGCTTTTGGTCTTGTCCGACCGGCGCAGTCTCGGTGTCGTAGATTAAGATATCAGCTGCTTGGAGGAGGGGGTAGTCAAACACACCAACGTTTATTTCTTTTTTCTTTGCTTGTGCATCTTTGAATGCGTGTGCACGAGACAAGTAGGGCATTGTAGTGATGCAGTTAAAAATCCATGCAAGTTCGGTGTGTTGTGGTATTGCTGATTGTTTAAAGAGCGTTATTTTTTTGGGGTCAAGTCCAACGGCGATGTAGTCAAGAGCGAGGTCTAGAATGTTTTGTGTGAGTTGGGAGGGATTTTTTTGTAAAGATTCATCAGTGAGTGCGTGGTAGTCGGCAATCATAAAATAACTCTCGTATTCGTTTTGGAGTTCAACAAATTGACGCATTGCACCAAAGTAGTTTCCTATATGAGGTCTTCCTGTCGGTTTTATGCCCGAGAGAAGTATCTTTTTCTTTTTTTCCGTCATGTTAAAAATAATATCAAAATATAGCTTTTTTTCAATGAATTAAACAACACAACACAGTTTTTTGTTCCTCTGTCGTTTCTATGTTGTTCCCGTGTCATTCCCGCTATCAGTAGTTATTTACTGGACATCGGATGTCCAGTAAATTATACTTATGTATATATGGAGTTTTATCACTTACTAAACAGAGGGGTTGATAAAAGAAACATTTTTTTAAGTAAAAATGATTACTGGCGCTTTGTGCACAGTCTTTTTGTATTCAATGATGTAAAAAATGTCGATTCAAATAACAGCCGTTATTCTTACTCACAAAAATTACTGGACATCGGATGTCCAGTAATTGGTGGGCAATGCAAGGAAGAGCGAGAACTGCTAGTTCACATCCACTTCTTTTGTCTTATGCCGAATCACTATCATCTTTTGGTGTCACCACTGGTTGAAAATGGAATTTCTCTTTTTATGAAAAAAGTCAACATGGGCTATGCCAAGTATTTTAACGAAAAGTACGACAGGAGCGGAGCGTTGTTTCAGGGGAGGTATCGATCACAACATATTGTGAAAGATGCGCATTTTCTTTGGATACCATACTACATTCACTTTAATCCTCTTGATATGTATATGCCGGAATGGAGAGATAGAAATGTCAAAAATTCTAAAAAGGCATTAGAATATTTAGAATCGTATAAGTGGAGTAGTCATCAAGACTATCTTGGAAAAAAGAATGTTCCTTCGGTAACACAACGAGATTTTTTTCTAGAGTCGTTTGGTGGAGAAAAAGGGTACACAAAATCTATCAAAGAACAACTCAAAGCTTTTGATACTTCATGTGTTGCAGGTCTGGTGCTTGAGTAAAATTACTGGACATCCGATGTCCAGTAAACTAGAGTCGTTTGGTGGAGAAAAAGGGTACACAAAATCTATCAAAGAACAACTCAAAGCTTTTGATACTTCATGTGTTGCAGGTCTGGTGCTTGAGTAAAATTACTGGACATCCGATGTCCAGTAATTTTTGTGAATGTGATAAAAAAAAGAAAAAGCTCTCGGATTTCCGAGAGCTTTGAGAGTTTTTCACGAGAGTTTTGCATAAGAGTTCTTTATAAAAGTTTTCCATGAGAATTTTTGAGACAAAAACGC
>CAYZCN010000004.1:18208-25667 GCA_964476975.1 uncultured Candidatus Saccharibacteria bacterium
ATTAGATATAACGACTACGTCGTAGTTCATTAGATATAACGACTACGTCGTAGTTCATTAGATATAACGACTACGTCGTAGTTGAGGTAGTGAGTGTCTTCCACCGATATTTATTCTTCCCCTTAGACTCGTACTTCATTCTTTTGGCGGTGACGTCGTAGAGCATTTTGAGACGTTGGTTGTGAGGAGTATCTTGACTGTGTCGCCAGTGATTGTACTCAGACTTCTTTATGGCTACTTTTTTGAAACCATAAATCTTAGCCCAATCTTCAATAACTTGTATAAGCATTTTCTCCCAACGAACGGAGGAGATAACTTGTTTTATAATCCCAAGAGCTTCTTTGGTTAAAAAAAAGTGCTCGTAACCTCTTCCTTGAATTTGCTCAATAAAAATACATCCAGGGCAATCCATTTTTCCTAGACGAAACCCTATCGTTGCAATAGTGTAAGATTTGCCAACTGTGTCTGTGTATGTGATGAAAAAGTGGTACGGGGCATCTATTGTACAAATTCGCGAAGCATATAAGTTTTCATAACTTGAAAGACCTTTATTAAAAAGGTCAATACTAAGTCTGTCTAGTGGAATAGACTTGAGATCCGCATTTGGCTTGAGAAAGCGTTCAATATATGTCTTTGCGAAAAACAACGTCTTGTCTTTTGGTAAAGTCTCATTATCTTCTAGGATCGTTCGCGCGATATTTCTTTGTCTACGCTTTTCTGGGGGAAAGAAACTAAAATCAAAGTCTGGTATTTTCACAAGAAAACCCCCTCTAACTCTCTATGTAATTCTATAAATTATATTAACATATATTATCATAGAGTCAATATTGATACTTTACTATTTTGTGGTAAGATATGATCAGATAATAATTGTAAATTATGAGGAGAAAGCTCTCATGACTATACATAATTTGGATAATGGAGTACCTTTTGTTCAACACATAAAACCAGACGGATCTACAACTGATTCATATCAAGATGTATCAAATGAGGTAAAAAGTCATTTGATGTCAAACATGTTGGGTCAAATGATTTTTACGCGCATGTTTGACCAGAAGGTTGTTGAAATGCAAAAGAAGCAAGAAGTGCATTTCTACACATCTTCGGAGGGTGAAGAAGCTGTTGGTATTGGTTTGACCAATGCGGTTAACTTGGAAGATCGTTTACTTATGGCGTATCGTCAACATCCAGCTCACGTTATGCGTGGCGAGGGTATCAACTGTGTTGATATGATGGTTCGCACGATGCTTTTCATGGATGGGGACGAACAGGGCAATGTCTTTGAGGCGGTCAATAGTCAAGACTTTCCCATCTGTGTTCCCATTGGTACACAGTGTGTTCATGCGGTTGGAGTTGCGATGGCAATGAAGATACGTAAAGAGCACAGCGTTGCTGTAACTGTTATTGGTGATGGAGGTACCTCAGAAGGCGATTTTTATGTTTCATTGAATGCTGCAGGTACGTGGAATTTGCCATTGGTTTTTGTGATTATCAATAATCAGTGGGCAATTTCTGTGCCACGCAAACATCAAAGCGGAGCAGAGACGCTTGCACAAAAAGGTTTTGCTGGCGGTATTAAAAATTGCGTGCAAGTTGACGGTAACGATGTTGTTGCTGTTTACTCTGTAATGAAAGAAGCACTTGACAGAGCTCGTCGCGGAGAAGGTCCGAGCGTTATTGAGGCAATGACATATCGTCTTGGTAACCACACGACTATTGATGATGCGCGTAGGTATCGCAAAAACACCGACGTAGAATGTGCTCGAGAAAAAGAACCAATTGTCCGTCTTCGTAAACACCTTGAAAGTGTTGATATGTGGAACAGTAACAAAGAAGAACAGCACATCGCTGAATGTTCTGATGCAATAGATACGGCGGTTGAGAGGTACAAGTCTTTTAAAGACGAAGACCCTGAAGCTATCATTGACTTTATGCATGCAACGCTTCCTGATGCACTCAAAATGCAACGTGACCAAATCGGTGTTCGCGCAAAACAGCTTGAAGAAAGGAGTTCATAATGGTTGTCCACGCTTCTGAAGGAGAGGGTGGTGACATTCGCTCTGGAGTGAATATGATTACTGCCATCAATATGGCGCTACATCGTGCGATGGCCGATGACGATAACGTTGTTGTTTTTGGTGAAGACGTAGGTCGTAAAGGTGGTGTATTTTGTGCAACAGAGGGTTTACAAAAAACTTTTGGTGTACATCGCGCATTTGACACCCCGCTTTCCGAGCAGTTGATTTCGGGAATTGCAGTTGGTCTTGGAACCGAAGGATTTAAAGCAGTCGCTGAGTTTCAGTTCGCCGGTTTTGTCTTTCCTGGTTTTGACCAAATTATCAATCAAGCATCACGGATGCGGAATAGAACACGAGGACGATTATCGTGCCCTATTGTGTATCGTGCACCTTGGGGTGGCGGTAATAAGTCACCTGAGCATCACTCTGAAAGCCCAGAAGCGCTTTTCTCGCATATTCCTGGACTTCGGGTTGTGATACCATCAACACCTAAACGTGCATATGGATTGCTCTTAGCAGCCATACGAGACCCTGATCCTGTGTTTTTCTTTGAGCCAATACGGCTTTATAGAAACACCTCTATTAAGGAGGATGTGTCGGATGATGGTGTCGCCTTGCCACTTGATACCGCGTTCGTGGATAGAGAAGGGAGGGACGTTACTATCGTCTCGTGGGGTTCGTCGCTGTTGGAAACTATGAAAGCAGTACACGAGCTTGAAACACAAGGAGTGAATGCGGAGGTGATTGATGTTGCCAGTATTTCGTACTTTGATTTTGAGACTGTCTTGAAGTCAGTCCAAAAAACGGGGCGGTGTGTGATTGTGCACGAAGCGTCACGCACCAACGGATTTGGTTCTGAAATCGCTGCACGTCTTGCTGATGAAGGTGTTTTGTACCTCAAGGCACCGGTGAAGCGTGTAACAGGACTTGATGCTGTTGTCCCATACGGACGGCATGAGAAGTACTTTATGCCAGATGTGCCGGAAATTGTACAAACAGTAAAAGAGGTTACTCGCTTCCCAAGTGAGTGATATATTCTTTAGGGCCAGTTGTTATTGACTGGCCTTTTTTCTATCTCATTGAGAGGTCACTGTAAGACGACTTTCGTTTTCTTTTGTGGTATACAATAAGTAGAGAGAATACGTGTCACAGACATAAGGAGTACATGCGATGCGAGGCACTTTTATTATCTTTGTTGGGCCGTCAACAGTGGGAAAAACCTCTTTGGTTAATAGACTTTTGACTGTCGTGTCTCGCGCGTGTGAGATGACGACCATCACCACTCGCGCAATGCGAGAAGGTGAGAAAGATGGTGTTGATTTTCATTTTGTCACACGAAAGGAATTTGAAAAAATTCGTGACAATGGTGAGTTGATTGAATGGTCAGAGCATTTTGGAAGTTATTACGGAACACGTCGGAGCGATATTGATACATTCCTTTCGGAATACAACACGGTGTTTGCGATACTTGATATCAACGGCGCACGACAGGTTCTTGAGAAAATGCCAGATGCGCTCACAATCTTTATCAAACCAGCAGATCTTGAGGATATCAAGAGACGGCTAGAGGAGCGTGGCGTTGGTACAAAAGAGGAGCGTCTTGAGAGATTCCTTCGTGTTATAGAAGAAATAAACGCAGCACCGGAGTTTCATCACACTGTGATAAATGTAGACGGTGAATTTGAAAAAACCGTATCTGAAGTCCTTGGTATTGTTCGTGATTGCTCGTAAATGTGATTAAAACCCCGCACTCTCTTAGAGTGCGGGGTAATTTGTATATGGAAATGTACGTATTCCTTGCTATACTTAAATGCAATGGCTCAAGAAAAAATCCAAATCAAGAAAGACTTATTTCAAAATCCTGAAGAGGAGATTGCATACCTGCGTGAGCAAGTTACTAAACGAGAGGCACTACTTGAACAACAAAAAGAGGACATAGACAGAGACAAAACAATTGATTCTGAAATAAAAACATACACACAACAACAACCTGAAGAAGTACTAACTTCTGAGTATCAACTCCCTCAAAAAGATATAGAGAACATTACGCTTGATTTGGAACCCGAAGAGCATGATGGAAAGATGGAAGAATTACTTGGGTTGATGAAGGAAAATGGAATACGTAATACACTCTCTGTTGTTGAAAAAATGAACAACCCTCATATTGAGGACGACTTTCACAGATTTTTAACACAATACATAAAAGCTGACCTTGAAGCACTTCAGATAAAAGAACAGGAACCACTTTGGAAATCGCTCAATATGACACTTTATGAAATTGCAATTTCCGATGCTAAAAAAGATGATGCAGAGCAAAAGTCTCTCAAAGAGATTCTTTCGTCAATGGAACAATTTTATGCAGGAATGCTTTCGGTGTCAGATATACCAAATAAGATAAAAAATTATTTTACACTAGAAATAGCAGTTTCAGATAATAGTGACGATATTGTGTTGTACGCATCTGTCCCGAATCACAAGAAAGATCTTTTTGAAAAGCAGATTTTGTCTATTTTTCACGATGCGAAAATTCACGAACAAAGAAATGATTATAATATTTTTGTTGAAGACGGTGTGTCGTTGGCATCCAGTGCCTCACTTACAAACAAAGCAATTTTTCCCATCAAGACATACGAACAGTTTGATCACGACCCTTTCAATATCATTCTCAATGCTTTTTCTAAAATAGAAAAACAGGGCGGTGGCGCATCACTACAGTTTGTATTTAGTCCTGTGGGGGACGAACATATTCATAAATATAAAAATGCACTTAAACAATTAAAAAAAGGAGTATCAACAAAAGAAGCGCTTGATATACGAAATACTTTGGGTGGGGAGTTTGTAAAGACCACAAAAGGTATTTTAGGAGGCGCACTGTTTTCAAGTAAAAAAGATAAACAGGAAACTTCACCAAGTCTGGATCAGACACTTATAGAAAATATTGAACATAAGATAAGTAGTCCAATATTGTCTGTAAATATTAGGGTTGCGGTTTCTGCCAAAACAGAAGAACGTGCCTCGGATATACTTTCTGATATTGAGTCAGCATTCAATCAGTTTGAAAACACTCAGGGTAATAATTTAAAATTTAAACGACTACAAGGAAACTTTCTTAAGACACTTTTACGTGAATTTTCTTTCAGAACATTTTCTGCAAAACAAATACTCCCATTGAATATTCAAGAGCTTACTACTCTGATGCATATTCCAGCACACAACGCGTTGTTTTCTCCACAGTTTAAGAAATCAAAAGCAGGAAGTGCACCGGCTCCAATGGACGTATCGCAAGAAGGGACACTTCTTGGTGTGAATACATTTCGAAACAACGAAACAAACATATATCTCACCAAAGAGGACAGAATGCGACATATGTATGTTATCGGGCAAACAGGTACAGGTAAAACAGCATTTCTAAAAAATATGATTATTCAAGACATTGAGCAGGGTGAAGGTGTCTGTATGATTGACCCGCACGGCACTGATATCGTTGATGTTCTCGGCGCGATTCCTCCGGAGCGTCATAAAGATGTAATTTATTTTGATCCTGCATATGTTGATCGTTCGTTTGCGCTTAATATGCTTGAATATGACCCCGCGTATCCAGAGCAGAAGACGTTCGTTGTTAATGAACTTTTTAGTATTTTTCAGAAATTATATGGAGCCATTCCTGAATCAATGGGTCCGATGTTTGAACAATACTTTAGGAATGCAACCATGCTTGTTTTGGAAGATCCGTCATCAGGGAGTACTCTTTTGGATGTATCCCGAGTACTTGTTGATGAGTCATTTCGTAATTTAAAATTGTCTCGTTGTAATAACCCCGTTGTGTCTCAATTCTGGAAGGAGATTGCCACGAAAGCTGGTGGTGAACAGTCTCTCGCAAATATTGTGCCGTACATTACAAGTAAGTTTGATGTTTTTACTGCAAATGATTATATGCGTCCACTTATTGCGCAAGAAAAATCATCGTTTAATTTTAGGGAGATTATGGATGAACGTAAGATTTTATTAGTTAACCTATCAAAAGGACGCCTTGGTGACATCAACGCGAATCTTATTGGACTTGTGCTCGTGGGAAAGATTCTTATGGCAGCATTATCGCGTGTGGATTCTGTGGGAAAAGATATCGTCCCGTTTTATTTATACATAGATGAGTTTCAAAATATTACTACAGATTCTATTGCTACAATATTATCTGAAGCACGAAAATATAAACTAAGTTTAACTATTGCTCACCAGTTTATTGCGCAACTTGAAGACGGAATACGAGATGCAGTGTTTGGTAACGTTGGATCTATTGCATCGTTTCGTGTCGGAACAGAAGATGCTGAATTTTTAGAAAAACAATTTTCACCAGTATTTAGTGCGCATGACCTTATAAATATTGATAACTATAATGCATACGCACGCCTGCTTATCAATGGCCGACCGACCAAACCATTTAACTTCAGCACTATTCCTCCAGCAATAACTTCGTCTGAAAATATAGAAACACTCAAAAAACTTTCGTACGAAAGATACGGCCGTCCACGAGATGAAATAGAAGCCGATATCAAGGCACGATACAGAATGTAGTATTATGGTCTCAATATTTCCATCT
Source organism: uncultured Candidatus Saccharibacteria bacterium (assembly GCA_964476975.1). Taxonomy (GTDB): domain Bacteria; phylum Patescibacteriota; class Minisyncoccia; order Phycocordibacterales; family CAYZCN01; genus CAYZCN01. The sequence goes on from CAYZCN010000004.1 coordinate 24,824, forward strand.
CTCGTACTATTTTTTATTGGTTTTTATATTTTGGTAAAAGGTGCTGGGATTTTGGTGAACGGATCAACTTCAATAGCAAAGATTTTTAATATATCCGCGTGGTTTATTGGTGTAGTGATTGTAGGTTTTGGTACGTCACTCCCGGAGTTTAGTGTGAGTATCGCATCAGCGTTGAATGGAAACAACATTGGACTCGGTACAATTATTGGAACAAACATTTTTAACGTACTTGTTATTTTGGGACTATCTGCGATTTTTATACCAATTCATTTTAAGAAGTATTGGGTTGTTAGTGACTTGGTAATTCATATCGGCGCAGTTTTGGCTACTACTGTTGTTATCACCCTTCCTTTATTTGCATTTTTGGGAGACAGAATACTTTTCGGTATTACGAGAGTTGAGGGTGTGTTTTTATTAGTTTTACTGTTTGTGTGGATTTGGGCTTTGTTTCGTAGGAAGGTGAGTACAGAAGAAAAGTTAGACTATAAAGCATTCACTGTTCTCACATCTATTACTATGGTCATTGCCGGTACTGCTGGTGTTTTTATTGGTGGGCAGTGGGTTGTTGGGGGTGCTAAAACAATCGCGGAGATTTTTAACGTGAGTCCAGAACTTATTGGACTAACAGTGGTTGCGATGGGAACATCGTTACCCGAACTGACCGTCTCCGTCGTCGCACTTTTTAAACGTACTAGTGCAATTGCTGTGGGAAACGTGATTGGTTCAAGTGTTATTAATTTTTTAGGAATTGTTGGTATTACTGCAGTTGTTCAACCTATTTCTACATTGGCTACAATACATTTTGACATTTTTGTGATGCTCGGTGTTGCGTGTTTATTGTTTG
>CAYZCN010000005.1:0-23541 GCA_964476975.1 uncultured Candidatus Saccharibacteria bacterium
TTTCTGGTAAAATACCAGCAATAATTCCTGCAATTCCCGCCAACAGTCCTTGGAAAAATATACCAAAAAAAGTCTGGATATCAAAAACATCATCTAGAATATTTAAAAATACATGAGCCACGAAACCGAGCGCTACCGCTGAAGCAATACTTTGGAAAAAAACATTTGAAAGTGCGCGTGAGAATTTTTGAAAATCTTTTTGAAAAAGTATTAAAAAAGTAATTGCAGTGAGTATTGTCGCTAATGAATATCCAAGTGGCAACATAAGTATTTTTGTTCCAACAATCCCCTCAACACGAAACAGTGACTCTATAAAATAACGCCAAAGAGGATGTGTCTCAAACAACTTCATGAAACCAAACGAGAACGCAACAATCGACACTGCACCAACCACATTCACTACTAGTGGTTTTTTAGTGTTTCCTGCAGCATAATATCCACGCACAAACAACAAAATAAGCCCTTGCGCTACCAAAGAAACAATGAAAAGTGCGAGTGCAGCAGCAGTAAGACGAGTATCCGCCCAATCAAATGCACCTGAACCCAATATTACCCGTACTATTTGAGCACGTAATACTGCAAAAAGAGCAATAGCGGGCATTGACCAAAAAATAATGTGTCGAGCTGCGACAAGTATTTGCGCAAGAAATTTTTCAGTATCTCCTTTTGAAAAAAAGCGTGAAAGTGTGGGAAACGCTGCAACAGAATACGATACTGCAATAATTGAAAGTGGTACCGCTTGAAGGTTGTATGAAAATTGAAATACTGTAATGGATCCTTCTACCATAAACGCTGCAAATCCAACAAGAACAAGGAGAGCAATTTGGTTTGCCGACAGTGCCAATGTACGGGGCAGAGAAAGTGTTAGGACTTTCTTAACTTCGTGTATATTTATGCGTACCTTAAATGTTGGAAAATAACCATTTATAATAATATACGGAAGTTGTATTGAAAGATGTAAAATCGCACCGAGTACAACACCCATTCCAAGACCTAAAAGGTCAAAAATTGGATAGAGAAAGAGTATACCTATAATAATTCCAAAATTATAAAATAATGGGCTTAGTGCATAGAGGAAAAAACGTCCTCGTGTCTGTGTAATACTTCCAAGTAGATTAGAAAAACCAAGAAAAATTGGTTGGAGTAAAAGAAGCCGTGTGAGCATAACAAGATCTTGATACGCATCTACGGCTACAAATCCTGAAAAAAGTATACGTACAAGATGCGGAGTAAATAAAAATGCCAATATACTTACACCGACAATGGTAACGAAAAATACAGAAAAAATAGAATCAATAAATTGCTTCTCACGGATTTGCGACTCTTCTCCTTTTTTTACCAAGAAAGGAATGAGGACATAAATAGATACAAAGGAAGCGATGGAAACAAAAATTATATCTGGAATACGAAACGATGCATAATAGATATCAAGTGTGACGCTCGCACCAAACGAATGCGCCAAAAGACGGTCGCGTAAAAGTGCTAGCGCTTGCGAGAACAGCGCAAATACTCCCAAAAGATACGCGGCCTCATGGAGTCCGCGTATCTCTCTGTGTATTACTTTTAAAATTCTGTTTACCATCTCTGGGCTTCGTTAATGTGTTAACTTTTAACTTCGCTAGCATACCATTTATCGTATCACTAATGAAGTGTAGAATTATTCCTCACTTATCGGCAACTGATTTGAGTCAACTATTTCTTCAGATAGTTTCTCTAGTGGATCTTTTCCAGACCGAAGGTTGTTGAGAATTGTTTTGACTTGATCGTTTTCTGGATTGAGAGAAGCAACACGCTCAAACTGATCTATTGCATCTTGGTTTTTTCCAACACGATAGTACGCAAGGCCGAGGAAGTAACGAGCATTTGAATATGTTTCATTCAATGCTACTGCTTGTTCTAATGCATTAATAACTCCTAAGTCATCATTTTGGTTCAAACGAAGCATCCCGAGTTGAAAAAAGGTGACCGGGTTTCGTGGATCAAGAATTGTTGCAGCCTCAACTGAAGTAATCGCCTCCTCTAAGTTACCTTCCTGAACTTGAATTTGAGCAAGGAGAAAAACTGCTGGTGTGTAGTTATTTTTCTTCTCAAGAGCTTGGAAAATAAAATTTCTCGCTTCTTCGTTATTTCCTCGAATAACAGCAAGTTGTGCAAGTGTGAGATACACGAGGGGGTTGTTAGGATTGAGTTCAAGAGCTTTTTCGTAAGACTGAATTGTGTTTTCATATGCACCCTCAATATTAAGGGACACAACTGAACCATATACTCGCCCTAAGGTCATCCAGTTTTGATAGTTTTGCGGGTCAATAACTGTCGCCAACTGAGCACTCTGTACCGCATTGCCAAAAAACTCTTGAAATTGCTTTCGCTGTTCTTCAGGAGAAACATCTGTCTCAGAAAATGTCTGATTTAACTTAACAAGCTGTACCTCAGACATAAAACGCATACCACGATCAGTTCTATCAAGTCGAATGGAGCGTGTAATATTTTTTTCAGCAGCATCAACGTCTCCGTCTACATTAAGCGCGTATGCACTATTTTGAAGATAATAATTTGAAAGATATTGTTGTCCTACAACATACATTCCAACCGCATCAACAATCAAAAATATTGTCAAGAGGAGTATAGCTATAAAACCTAGACGAGGATTTGCTGCAAATACTATCTCTTTTTCAACCTGTATTCCCTCTTGGAAACGAAGTGAGGTGACAAAAATACCAGTGAAGAGAAGTGCGAAGGCGATGAGTGTTGTGTTAGGTACATACAAAAATGCCATTACCCAAAGATAGAAACTACCTAAAAATGAAGAGAGGAGAAGAAAATAAGTATATAACTCTTCAACTGGCTTCATAATAAGTACCCTCAGTCCCGTATAAAGAAACATTCCTAAAAAGATAAGCCATGCGAGTATGCCAAGCACTCCTGTTGTGATAAATGAAGTTGGAACAAAACCAATACCAGAAGTAAAATCTATATTCCAAAAGAAGGAGCTGTTAATTGATACTGGTTTATGTTGAACCCACTCACGCATAAACGTATTGGGACCAGAACCAAAAAATGTGTTATTCTCATATGCTCGCTTCCCAATATCAATAGTGCTTTGCCACGATGGCCGTGCTTCAAACTTATTAAGGTTAAAAGCCGATGTCGTATACGTCCCCAAAAAATTACCAAAAATAATGAAAGCAAGAGATACTACCAACACTAAAAGTGCTGGAAATGGAGTGGTGTTTTTATTGTTGTGTTTATGTATATCGTCATCTTCCCCTAAAGTTCCCTGTCTCCAGTGGGTGTATGATCTTCTTGAAAGAGAGTAAACGAAAAATCCGAGAGAGAACAATCCTAGCACTACCCACACAGGAGAAAAGTTAATAATTGCCAGTAAAAAGAGTGCCGCACCAAGGACACTGTACAAAATATATTTTTGCTGACGAACGAGCGTTAATCCTGCAAATGCAGTAAGAGAGAGTATGGCAACAAGTCCGGTAAGAATGGAAAAGTCATTCCATTTACCTAAAAGAGTTGGTGTTAGGGAAGGAATAAAACTAAGTACTGCAACATCTACCCCCAAGAAGAGTCTCGCAATTTCTACTACTGCGAGAACAATAAAAGAAAGGAGGAATAAGATATACAACCGAAGTATTTTTTCTTTCGTGCGAACAAGTAGTGGTATCAACGTAAAGAACAATACAGCTCCGAATATAAAACCGAACGTATCAACGTCAAAACCTGTTCCTAATAGAGAAGTGCGTGGGGTGCTAGACAAAAGAGCTGAAACAAGATACACAACAGGAAGTAACCATGCAGCGAAAGTGATTTTATGATAAGGCAAAAAAAGTTTTCCACTTTCTAGCCGAGAAATCACATACAAAAAGAAGGCGATTAAAACACCTAAAAACAAGAAAGTTGTTTTGGTAATCTGAAAAGGTGCGGTAACTACAGGAATAAAGAAAAACGGCAACAAAAAGACAGTTCCGAGAACGATTTTTGAAGCTATATTTTCTAGGCGTGAAACTTCGGTTTTGTTAGTATGGGTCATATAATTATGAATTTTAGATTAATATAAAAGATTAAACGAACGGCTCGAACAACCATAGTAATATAGTAACATAGTAACATTTAGTATAACAAATAACTGGGTACACGAAAAAAAAAGATTTTGCACGAGTATGCATGGTGGTAATTTCTATATTTTGTGTTATGATACGGGAAGTCTTTTGTTAGGTAGTTGCTCCGTATTACTTTTAAGCACTACGGGGAGGAAAGTCCGAACATGTCCATTGTTTAAAATGGAGGACGGTAGCGGGTAACGCCCGTCGAGAGCAATCTTAGGGATGCGAGCAGAAACGTCTAAGCAGAGATGCGAAGACACCCTTGAAACTTAATTTGGGGGTGAGTTTTGTGGGAACACAAAAATGAAACGGCTAAATTCCTACCTACATGCAAGGCCGTACTCGGCGTTTTGCGCCGAGAGTGCCGCTTGACCCTGACGGTAACGTCAGGGCTAGATAAATAACTATCCACGACAGAATTCGGCTTATAGACAAAAGATGCATAAGATAAAGACACGCGAGGTAACCCCTCGCGTGTTTTTATTGACACGCGCCCAATAAAAAGATAGGGTGTCAACAGATTGTGCAAACAAAGGGAGACTGTTTTGAAAAACATTATCGTAGCAATATTCATACGCCTCGTACTCTTGTTCGGAATGGTCACTGGAGGATTCATAATGTTGTTCGGTTTTTTCTTTTTAAATATCTCAATCACACAGAACGACGATGCTAAAATTGAAGAACCTTACCTGCAAGAAATCTTCCTTATGCTACAGGAAATTAAAGATATACAAGATTCACTGCTGATACATCCATTTATAATTTTTCTTGTGGGTATGTTGATTATGTTCGCAACTGGACTTTTTGCCGAACGGTACATAAAACATAAAGCAAAACCAGAAAAATAAAGCGACTCCAAATAAAAACACGCAAGGTAACCCCCTTGCGTGTTTTCTATTCTCCACTTTCTAAGTATCAGATTTCGCACGTTCCTCCAACACATGCAAGCTCTTTTGCCCCTTGTGTATTGTCCTCTTTTTCGTATGTTATTAACTTTGAAAAATCAATACTACTTGTTCGTTCTGCGCGCTCCTCATATTCTTCTTTTGTTATTTCTTCATACGGTGCGAGTTTATACACATGGTCATTTCGTGGCAAGAACGAAAGCCCGCCAATGTAATCCCAATTTTCATATAAAAAGTTAGCAACCTTAATCCATTCATCGGGTCCAACAGATATCGTCACTGATGGGTTATGTTCTGTGAATGACTTTTTTAACAATTGCCATTGCTCAAGTAAATCGAGTGCATCAATGTCGTTTTTAAGTACTGCATTTTTTGGAGCTTTCACAGGAAATTCAAGTACAAACGTATGCGCTTCTTCAACAGATTGTCCTACTTCAGGATGATACGGAATGCCATGATCTTTCAACATTTGAAATACGGGGTCAGTACGTGACACGCGCACACGACGAATGTAGTACTGTGCGAAACGCGGATGCATACCAGAAGCCGTATCAAGAAGTTGCGACGAATTGCCGTGTGGCTTAACACAGGTAATACACGTTGATTCATTAACCTTAAACCGTTTTGCATATTTTTTATTTACACGATTTCCCACCTTACGCAGTTTTGTGAGAACTTTTTCGTCACGAACAATATCATTATCGTAGTATCCCGTAAGAGAAACACCGAGCAGTCGCTCTCCTTCACAATTTTTCTTCCAGTCAGAAGAAAGATAGCCGAACTTCGTCAATGTTGATTGATACGTACCAAGAAGTGTCGCGATTTCCATTTTCTTTTCAAGTTTTTCAAGTGTGTCATTTGCTCGAATCACAATACTGGATAAATTACAGAATTGTTTGGATTGCAAATAAATTTCTCCGCAAGGATTTGTGCGCAATGGTGTCTGAGTCAAGTCCTCACCATATTGGTTGGCAAGGTATGCAATACGTCGCTCGGGAAGTTGTTTATGAAAACCAGACGCGTTAAAGATTCCCCGTTCTCCTGTTTGACTTTTTACCAACGCAGTCCACTCTTCAAGAAAATATTCAGCTGTTGGTTTTTCAGTGTACACTGCGGAGTTATTTGAAAGACTTCGTTGTGGTTCAGTCAAGAAAAACTGTCCCTTCTTTGAATCACGGAGGTCTATATCATCCAAGTCAGACAATGAAATAAGTGCACTTCGTCGCACACCACCAGCAACAACTCCTTCTCCGATTTTGCAAATAATATCGTGCACGTCAATAGGACGAAGACGCTTACCTTGTCGTGCAAGAACTTTTTTGCGTACAAACTCTAATATACTTCGGAGAGGGTCAGGGCCTGATGAGCGTCCACCCATTGTCTTAAGACGCGCTCCAGCTGGACGCAGTTTTGAATAATCAAAGTCAATATCTTTTCCAGAAAACCATGTTTCTAGACCCTTTACTAATGCATCTGCCCAGCCCTCCTTACTGTCGGGAATGACATACGTCTTTACTGTTTTTCCTGTCTGACGTTTAATTTGTGGAAGCTGTTCGGTAAATTCTGATTCAGCAGAAAAACCAAGCCCTGTACCACACATAGATATATACATAATCTCACCAAAGTCACGCAAAGCGGTTGGTGCGATAAACGAACAGTTGTACGCACACACATTTGAATTACGCGCTGCTTCTCCCGCAGACCACAGTAGTCGCATTGACGGACATACGTCTTGTTTCAAAATTGCTGTTCGAACTTCGTCATACTCTTTTGCAGTTAGTTTCTTTTCAAGATTTTCTTTCATAAAGTCCATATATCTATCAACTGTTTCAATCCATGTCTCTCGTCTACCGTGTTCATTGCTCCAACGAGAGTAAGCTGTGTAATACACAAACTCTGAAAGCACGTCGTTGCGAAGATGTTTTTTACTATCCTTAACTAACTTTTTAACCTCGTCCGAAACCTGCACTCCTTGCTCCCGAATTTTTGCTCTATTACTCCTGTATAAAATATAATGCTTAGACGTCTGTACATATTCACTCAAAATAAGTTCACGCTCAACCTCATCTTGCACCCCCTCAACAGTCGGTACAAAATTTTTATACTTTTTAGCAATCTTTACAATATTCGCCATCACTTTATGCGCCACCATAAGTGCCTCTTCTTCAGAACCCTCTCCAGTTGTGAGCATTCCTTTGTAAATTGCTTTTACTATCTTATTAAAATCAAAAGGAGCAACGGACCCGTCGCGTTTTTGAATTTTAGGGACAAACTTAGTGTATGAAGTGTCTTTTTTTGCACCTCCCTTCATCTTACCTATTTTTATATCACCTGTAGTGTTAAGAGATTTTGTAACAGAATCTTTTTTTGTTGATTTAAGCATAAGAAAAATAAATTATTGGTCTGAATAGTTTGTCTATTGTAACGCACAATGTTTTTTTGTGACGATGTGGATAAGCCAGCAAGAAATAAAAAAGTTTCTGTGTCTAGACGTTCGGAGTGTTTGTAAGTTCTTACAATTGTATTTTCATTATATCACTAATTTGTATTTTATTCTTTTGAACTTCTCCCGCACTCACTTCCAGTACATATTGTGCATCTTGTTCTGGAAAAAACACCTCTGGGTATGATTCAGGGAGCGCGTTTTCTTTTATTCCAACAATACGCAAATTCTCATCAAACCAAATAATATCAATTGGAAACAACATGTCCTTCATCCAAATACCAACACGAGATGACTCTTCAAAAACAAAAAGCATTCCACGACCTGCCTCCAAAAAATCTCTTCCCGAAAGTCCTTTTTGTCTTTTTGCGTCTGTATCAACAATATCAACAAGGAATACAACGTTATTTATCAAAACGCTTGGACTGTGTGTGTCGTTTTGCGTCTCTGTATTAAGGACAAGATGGGTATTTTGTGAAAACCACACCAATGTAAACAAAAAGACAACGAACATAGTCAGAATGTTATATTTTGTGTCTTTTTTCATATTTTATACTGATATTATTTGATGTCCTTTATCCTCTATATTTCCTATCTTGTTTTATATTATATCACGCATAATACATCTATTAAAAATTACCTAACTCACATTAGAAGCCTGTCTTCTAACATAAAATAACTATCAAGACTCCGACTCCCGATAGTTGAGGTTGGTTTGCACATAAGTTCAAACATTAAGGGTCGGACCTCTGATGCTTGCTTTATTTTATTTTTTATTGTATCGTATATTTTAGATACATTTTTGTGACGAAAGGAAGTATTAGGTGAACACTGAAACTCTAGAGAGTTACACTTACAAACTTACCAATTCACTCGGTATTCGTCCGTGTGTTCCTAAAGATAGACTTCGCGAACTCTACGACAAAAAGGATTTTATCGTAATGATGCGATATATCCAAAAAACAATGGAGTTGGAAGACCTCGAAGTGCTTATTGAGTTGGTTGACGGAAGTGACGATTCTGATCCTGACCCTGCGGTGGCGCAAATATTTTATGCCCGTTATCTCCCTCCATATGGGAGTCGCGAGTTTCGCAACTCATCCGTCCTCGTGCATTTAGAAAAAAAATTTCTACGATACGCATCTTTTGAAAGTATTGTTGCCACTATGGCACACGAGCTTTCTCACGCTATTCTATTTTCTACTGGTAATGAGTTACAAAAGAGCGAAGAAGCGACAGACATTACCGCTATGGTGCTTGGATACCGAGACTTTTTTAAACAAAAAAGTTGGTATGTTGAGCCAGTGACCACTGTCAAATACAGTCCGGAAGGTGGGATATTGACACGGATGTGTAAGAAAATGCTGAACGCACTTGATCATTTTTTGAAATTACGAATATGTAATCCTGGCTATCTAAAGAAAAAAGAGATTAGATTTGTTGCAAAAATAATTGACGAAATCGTCAAAAATAAAAATCGGGACTAAGTCCCGATTTTTTTATTTTTTCTTTTTTGCATATTTTCTTAAATCGACATGTTTGTCATCCTCATCAACAATCTCGGTTTTGATAATCTCTTCTAAAATATCTTCAAGCGTAATCACGCCAACCATACCTCCAAGTTCATTTTTTACCACAAACAAATGGTGGTGCGTGCGAATAAATGTATTGAATGCGTCGTCAAGTCGTTTATCTTCCTTAACAAAAAACACCTTTTTATCAGCAACGACGCCAACAGTTTTGTTCATATTGTCTTCACCGAGAAGTTGCGAGGTATAAAGTGTACCGACAACGTTATCAGGTGTTCCTTGATAAATTGGCGTGCGTGAGTGACCTGAATTTCTAAACGTGTCTAAAAATTCTTTGTCTATTTTCTGCGATGACTCAAACATGGTTACCACACTTCTTGGTGTCATCACATCTTTTACATACTTATCAGAAAATGTGAGCGCCCCTTTAATAATGCGCTCTTCGTCGGCATCTATATCACTCTCGTCAGCATCCTCGTGCTCTTCAACTATCTTTACGAGCTCACGTTTAGAATAAATCGTCGCCAACTCTTTACCAAGTGTTTTATTTAACACCCATGCTATTGGCCATGAAATCGGATAAAAAATAAAAATAAACATCCTCACGAGCCATGTCATTTTTGCTCCCAATGAAAGTGCGTGTCGTGAAAAAATTGCCTGTGGAATAATTTCTCCAAGAATAACGATGAGACCTGTCGCGACAAGTCCTGCCATAATACCAGAAGCAATAGAACCAAGAAAAATAGCGAGTGTGGAGTTTATGGCTACATTTCCCACAAGAAGTGTGGTGAGCAACAAGTTTCCACGTCTACGTATCGCATACACCTTCTTGGCGTCTTTGTTACCTAAAGACATTTTTCTCTTAAGTCCGAGCGCATTGAGGCTCATAAGACCGAGTGTGAGGCCAGAAAACAAGGCGGAGAATAGTAGAAGGACGGCGACAACTAAATAGTCAATCATTATGTTTTTATTATAACGTAATTTTTGTTTTTATTAAAATTCTATTTTTTTACAAAAATCTTATTACCTTTAGTCCACGCTCTGTAAACATTGCGAGTACGGTAAATATACGGCACATACTTACTGATTGATTTATCAAAAACAACCCCGATAATAAATAGCTTACTTTCTTTTTTAGAATACACAAAAAATAAATTTGATAATCCGTTAGCCTGCAAGACTTGATTCTCTACAAGAAACTTAATTTGTTGTGGACTAAGTGTGTGGTTGGTGATTATTTTTTTCTCGCCACCAAAACTTTCAATCAATTCCTGATTGTCTTTATGTATTTCAAGATAATTTTCTTCAACATCAACTTCAGCTGTATCATTCTGCTCTTGCTGAAGCCAAGATTCTAAATTTGAATCTATTGCGCCAAACAAACCATCTTTTGTTTCAACAAAGATTTCGTTTAATTTTGATGCTGGTAATTTTGGAATTTTCATTTTTGTATACGGAGGGTAAGAGATTCGAACTCTTGAAGAGGTTGCCCCCTTACCGCCTTTCCAAGGCGGCGCACTAGACCACTATGCGAACCCTCCCTCTATATAATTCAGTATACGACAAAAGTAACACAGAACAACTCATTGAACATCACACACTACTCCAGTATACTGGAGTACTTTATATTTTTGGTTATTTTATCTTTTGGTTACTATTTATTTACTAAAATATAGTATCAAACACCGCGCAATGCTTTGATGCGCTCCTCTGCAGGAGGGTGTGTCAAAAACATTTTATTTAATCCAGAAAATGCTTTTTTACCTCCACCAAACGGACTGGAAATAAAAAGATGTGCGGTAGCGTGATTTGCTTTCTTCATCGGTGTTTTATGATTATTTATTTTCTCAAGTGCCGACGCCAATCCTTCTGGATACCGAGTCAAAAGTGCGCCAGAGGCATCAGCGAGAAACTCTCTTTTGCGTGATATTGCAAGCTGAATAAGCATTGCGACGATAGGTGCGAGGATGGCGAGTGCAATACCAACCAACATCATAATCAAACGTAGCTTACCGTCTCCACCCCTATCTCCACCGCCATGCCCCCAAAACGTCATTCGTAGGAAAAAGTCAGACAAAAGTGTGACGAAACCAACAAGTACCACAACCATAGTTGACACAAGCATGTCTCTATTTCCAATATGAGAAAGTTCGTGTGCTATTACTCCGTCTAACTCATTTCTATCCAGGAGTGTAAGGAGTCCTGTTGTTACTGCAACAACAGCGTGTTCTTTATTACGTCCTGTCGCAAAAGCATTTGGTGCAGATTCTTCAATGATGTAGAGCTTCGGCATAGGAAGTCCTGCAGTAATGGAAAGATTTTCAACGCTGTTCCATAAATCACGATGTTCGTCTCGTGTAACAAGGCGCGCACCCGACATACGAAGTACAATCTTGTCAGAATACCAAAAACTCGCAACGTTCATACCAACACTAAAAACAACTGCAACAAGTAGGATTACCGGACTATTGAGATACCATGCAAATGTCCACCCAAGACCAATGACCACCAACAAAAACACGATCATTAGAAACCATGTTTTTCTTGTATTAGAATCTTGATGACTGTAAATATTCATGGCTTTTAGGTTTTAGGTGTCAGGTTTTAGTGAGTTAATCATACCCGAAAGCATTTTATGTTCTGACTCTATAAGTTCCAGCACATTAAACAAATCGGTATCTGGATATAATGACTTCGTAAGTAATAATTGAGTTTCAAGTTCTGAAAGCGAGCCCTTGGTAATATGAAGAAATTGAGTAAAATCTTTTTTTTGTTTTTCAGCTTCGCCCTTCTGCAATATTTGAAGGAATAGAAACGGCACTTCTTCTCATTTGAGATATAAGACCGTCCAGCTCCTCTTTAGGAATCTGTTTTGTTATCATATAAACAATTTTTACAATCTCAAAACCGGTCTGCTATATCTTGAGATCTTTATAAAAACGAATCTGTTTACTTTCAACATCCATAAACTAAAAGCTAACACCTAAAAGCTCACCTTGACGGGTTCTTTGGCGACCTCTTCCTCAAGCTCAAAAAATTCTCGTTTAGTAAATTTAAAGAGATTGCCGATTATGTTTTGCGGAAATGATTCAAGTCCTATATTTAGATCGCGTACATTTGTGTTGTAGAAACGTCGTGCGGCTTGAATTTTATTTTCCGTATCAGAAAGCTCATTTTGCAAATCCAAAAAGTTTTGGTTTGCTTTTAAGTCAGGATAATTTTCAGATACCGCGAAAAGCGACTTAAGTGCGCCTGTCAACATATTTTCAGCTTGCCCTTTTTCCTCAATACCACCTGCTTGCATTGCTTTTGTGCGCATCTCGGTTACTTGCGCGAACGTACTTTTTTCATGTTCCGCATACCCCTTTACTGTATTTATAAGATTGGGGATAAGGTCATAACGACGCTTGAGTTGTACATCAATATCTGCCCACGCCTCTTTTGCGCGATTAACAAGGGTTACGAAACGATTGTACATATACACCGCCCACAAAACAAAAACAACTGCAACGCCAATTAAAGTATAAAGCATAATAAAAATAAAATTATATATAATATACAACTATACCATACTTAACCTGCACAAACAGCATAAAAATTGCCCCGCCGACTTCGTCGGCGGGGCTCCGCTTTTTTAATCTGCAAGAAAATGTAAATCGCGTAATCGTGTCACAGCAAGCCATGGACGCTCTGCAACAATATTCTCTCTTGGAATGTACTCATTCAAAAACGCAACAGGACTTACTTTTGCACTGCGTGCATGTCGTATATCTGAAGGTGAGTCACCGATATAGTAGGACCGACTTTCATCCATACCTACTTCTGCAGCAATCTCCTTAATAACTGCTGATTTATCAATCACATGAAAACGATACTCAGTAAAGAAATCAAGTAACTCAAACCTTTCAAGAAGAGGTATCACAAGATCCGACAAATTTGCAGTTACAAGATGCACTTCATGTTTTCCGGAACGTGTCAGCGCTTTAAGAAGTTCTCGAGCACCATCCACCAACACGACATCGTCCATTAGTTCGGTATATCGTTTACGGAAAACAGCATTGAGCGCATCTCTGGTTTCGTCAATTCCATGATTTAAATATATATTTCTATATTCTCCAGTAGCACATAATCCGCCACAAAACTCTTCCATCGTGAGTGGTGTTTTGCCGAAATGTTCAAATACCGCGCACGCAGACTCATGTATCTGCACCCAATCATCAGTAAGTGTCCCATTCCAGTCAAAAATAAACGCCTTTTTCATCCACATTCTCCTTTTGTGAAACTTCTTTAAGAATAGTATTCTCCTTACAATATAGCAGAAAAAGTGCCTCAAAAAACTTGACAGAGATATACAGATACGTTAGCGTTATCTCGGATCTTGGGAACGTTCTGTTTCCAAGGCAATAGTACTTTCAAAATCAAAACTGAAAGTAAACAACAAGAAAAGGAAGAAAAAATGGGTTTACTCATACTCGCAACGATATGTATCTTGGTTGCAATTTTTACGCCACGATTCATACCCGAACGACTGGGAAGGGGTGTACGGAACCTTGTCAGATCAGTGGCGACACTCGCCGCAATGGCCCTCATAGCAATGACGTCTTACGTCAATGTTGGACAAAATCAGACAGGTCACTTGCACAAGATTTATCTTGGCACAGGGCTTACCGGAGGTGACATCATTGCCACCAACGGAGAGCGTGGTCCACAGGCAAAAGTTATGTCGCCTGGATTCAAGTTCAGTCCGTTTATTCGGATTATAAACACGGTTACTATGGCAGAAGTCGTTACTATTCCTGAAGGGCAATACGGATATTTGGTTGCGCGTGATGGAGCGCCACTTCGTGCAGACCAAACGTACGCTGATGCGTTTAGTGCAGAAGATGCTGACCGTATGATAAGCGACGCGGCATACTTCCTCAACAATGGTGGGCAAAAAGGACCACAGACAACGGTTCTGACACCGGGGAAATACCGTCTCAATATGTTTCTTTGGAAAGTTGAAAAGGTTCGGGCTACAGAAATTAAAGCTGGTTTTGTTGGGGTAATTAAATCCAACGCGCTTTCACAAGTCAACTTCGGCAACCTACGTACAGACGTTCCTTCGGACTGTTCGCCAACAATGGAGAGTAGTCCTGACGGTGGTGCACTCGCAGTACCGCTCGTACCTGTGGGATGTATCGGTGTTTGGGACAAAGCACTCAACCCTGGTAAGTATTATATCAACACGAGTGTATTCTCGGTTACCATGGTTGATACCCGTGTCCAAAAATGGTCGTACAAAGGCGGTTACAAAAAACGCGTAATCGACCTCACGGTCAGCCAAGAAGGCGACATCATTCAGACCGAATCTTCGTCTGATATTAGTGTTCCCAAAGAAGCAATCGGAAACGCCATTACGGTAAAAATTGAAGGCTGGGACGTTCCACTTGAGCTTCGTGTTCTTGTGCAAGTTACGCCTGAAAATGCGCCATTTGTGGTTGCGTCTGTTGGTGGTTTAGAGCAAGTTGAAGAACGTGTTTTGACTCCAGCAATTCGCTCAATCGTGCGAAATGTTGCAGGGAGCAGTATTAACCTTCCGACAGCAGTACTGGACAACGACGGTGAGCCCGTCTTGGACGAAACCGGAACTCCTGAAACGATAACGGTACGGCGTCCAACGCGTGTACTTGACCTTATCGGTAGTCGTTCTGCCCTTGAAAGCAATGTGGAAATGCTGATGCGTCCTGAAGGTAAAAAAGCAGGTGTTATCATTAAAGAGGTTCGCTTCGGTGAGCCGGTGATTCCGCCAGAGCTTTTGGTTGCTCGTCAACGTGAACAGCTTGCAACACAGTTGCAGAAAGCATACAAACAAGAGCGCACTGCTCAAGAAGCTCGTATTGCTACCGAGCAAGCGCGCGCAACTGCCGACATGCAGCCACGTCTTGTTGAGGCCGAGATTGAAGTGCGTCGGTCTGAACAGTTTGCCATCGCTCGTTTGAACGAAGGGCAAGGCGAAAAAGACAAGCTTGTACGTATTGCCGAAGGTCAAGCTGCACAAGTTGCTGTTCTCGGTGAAGAACGTGTTGTTGAACTTCGGAAGTTTGAGCTCGTGACAGGGCGTATTATGACGTTCTTGGAAGATAATCCGAACGTCTTGATGACGGCTCTCTCTAATGCACAAAAATTTGTGCCCGAGCGGTTCTTTGCGATGGGTAGTGGTGGCTCAAACGACTTGAGTGCAGCTGCCGCAATACTGGGAGACTTCTTAAGTCGTCCAGCAAACAACCTAACTCCTCAATCACAAGTGGAGTAATTTAAAAAAATACAAAGCGCGTACCATTTGGTACGCGCTTTTTTTATTTTATACTTATAATTTTATACTTATAATTTTATACTTATAAAAAGCCCCGAAACATTAAGTACCCGATACTTAATGTTGTATAGTTTTAAGGAAATCCTATGTCCTTATTTTTCTATGTCAGTATACTGACATAGCCGTAAACAAAAACTGTCCGACATCAGGTGTCGGACAGTTTTTTGTTTTTACATCATTCCCGGCATACCACCCATACCTGGTGGCATTCCACCACCACCCATATCAACTCCCTTGTTTTCTTCTGGTTTATCGGCAATAGCAACTTCTGAAGTAAGAAGTGTTCCAGCTGCGCCTGTTGCATTTTGTACTCCACTTCTTGTTACTTTCACCGGGTCAATAATACCAGCTGTAAGCATATCAGGAATGACTTGGTCTTTGACCGCGTCATATCCAGCATTTATTTTACCCTTTTTTACTTGCTCAATTACTGTAGAAGGATTGTCAATTCCTACATTTGCGAGAATTTGCACGAGCGGGGCGGTAAGCGCACGAACAACAATACCAACACCAATCTGAAACTCTGGCTCAAAGCTCTGAACTGGTGAAGAAAGTTTTTTCTTACTCACTGACTCCGCTGCTTTCAAAAGCGCTGTGCCTCCACCTTGGACAATACCTTCTTCAATCGCGGCACGTGTCGCATTAACCGAATCCTCTATTTTGTCTTTCAGATACTTCATTTGTGTTTCGGTCGCCGCGCCAACTTTAATAACTGCAACACCACCTGCAAGTTTCGCTAAACGCTCTTCCAATTTTTCTTTATCAAACTTTGAATCAGTCATTTCAATCTGTTTTTTGGTTTGCATGACCCTATTTTCAATATCAGCCTTCTTACCTTTTCCGCCGACTATCGTTGTCTTTTCTTTTGTCGCAACCACGCGTCGTGCAGAGCCGAGCATTGTCATTTCAGCATTTTCTAGTTTCATTCCCGTTTCTTCTGAAATAACTTCCGCACCAACAACAGTCGCAATGTCTTGCATCATCTCTTTTTTACGGTCGCCATACCCTGGTGCCTTAATCGCAAGCACGTTAAATGTTCCACGAAGTTTGTTCACTACAAATGTCGCAAGCGCTTCACCTTCAATGTCTTCTGCAATAAGAATAATGTCTTTCTTCCCCACCTGTGCAAGTTTTTCTAACAACGGCAAAATATCTTTCACTGCGCCTATTTTTTTGTCAGTTATTAAAATCGGCGCATCTTTGTATTCTGCTTCCATTCGTTCAGGATTCGTAATCATATACGGAGAAACGTATCCTTTGTCAAACTCAAGCCCCTTAACCACTTCAGACCCTGTTTCAAAAGACTGCGACTCCTCCACTGTCACGACTCCGTTTTCACCAACTTTATCAATAGCGTTTGCAATAATTTTTCCAAGCTCTTTAGACTCTGCAGACACGGTCGCTACTTGTTGTATTTCCTCCTTTGTTTTAATGACTTTTGCCATTTTATAAAGCTCATCAACAACCGCCTTTCCCGCAGCTTCAACACCAAGACGAATTCCCATTGGATTCGTTCCTTTTGTCATCTCCTTAAGTCCTTCTTCCATAATGCTCTGCAACACCACAACCGCAGTTGTCGTGCCGTCTCCTGCACTGTCATTTGTCTTACTTGCAACCTCTTTCACTATTTCTGCACCCATATTTTCAAACTTATCTTCAAGAGAAATCTCCTTTGCAATAGACACTCCGTCGTTCGTAATAGTCGGCGCGCCATACCCCTTATCAATAACAGCATTTCGCCCACGCGGACCAAGCGTTACTCGCACCGCGTTTGCAACCTTATTAACCCCCTCCATAAGCGCCTCGCGCGCCTCAGTGTTGTAAATTATTTGTTTACTCATGATTTTTAGTTGGTAGCGACTAGATACTAGCCATTAGTTTTAAAACAAACTTAATAAAAACTAGCAGCTAAACCCTAGTGGCTAATATCTAATTAAATATTGCTAAAATATTATTTTCGTTCACAAGGTAATATTCTTCTCCTTGTAATTCAACCTTATCACCCCATTGAAAAATGACTCTCATACCCTCTTTCACACTCATCGGTATACGTTCGCCGTCATCGTTCATTTTTCCACTCCCTACTCCAACCACTGTTCCACGGTCTGATTTTTCTCTGTCTACCGTATCTGGAATAATAATTCCCGACGGCGAAACGGTGCCCATTTCCGCTTCAGAAAGTGGTTTAATCAAAACCCTATCTCCAAGAGGTGTAATTTCATTTATTTCTTTTTTTGATTTTTTCTTCATAAATAAAAAATGATAATTAAATTGTATATGTGTATATGTATAATAACTAAAAATATCGACAGGAAGTTGCTATTTCAAAATATGTTACAATGGCATTGTATGAATTATATACGCATATGTCAAATTTCACATATTAAATACTCTTGCATATTTTGTAAATTTTGATATACTCATTATTAACTTATGGAAACGATTGCGACAATACTACCGTATGTCCAGCTCGTCCTTTCTCTCCTTCTTGTTGGGGGTATACTTCTCCAACAGACAGGCGCAGGCCTCGGCGGAGCGTTCGGAGGAGACAATTTCAGTGCTGGATTTCATACACGACGCGGAACCGAAAAGTTCCTCTTTCATGCAACAATCATTATTGCAGTGCTTTTTGTACTAACTGCTTTTATCGCGCTTATTATTTAACCACGCACCAAACCTCACTCCTAAAACAACTCTTACAATCTTATCTCCATGTATAGTATTGTCCTCACCCCTCTGGTGGGTCGTCAAGGAGGCGACATCTTTGTATGTTAAAAAGAAAAACAGTTCTCACATTAATTCACTCTCTTACTCCAGCAGAAAAAATGCTGATTGGAATATTCCTTGGTATAGCTTTTTTAAGTGGCGTTATATTACTCAACAAAGTAAACGATTTGCTTCTAATTGAAGTACCTGCTCGTGGAGGACAGATTTCTGAAGGAATTGTTGGCTCCCCTCGTTTTATCAATCCACTTATTGCTATTTCAGACGCTGACAGAGACCTTACACTGCTCGTATATTCCGGTCTTATGAAAGCAACACCTGACGGCAGACTCATTCCTGATCTCGCAGAAAGCTATACCATTTCAGAGGATGGTTTGGTTTACACTTTTACATTGCGTGAAAATCTTTCTTTCCATGATGACACTCCCATAACCACAAATGACGTATTGTTTACCATTCTCAAGGCACAAGATCCCGCACTTAAAAGTCCGAAGCGTGCAAGTTGGAACGGGATTGCTGTGCAACAAATAAATGAGAAAGATATCCAATTTACTCTCAAACGACCGTACGCACCATTCTTAGAAAACACAACACTCGGTATTTTACCAAAACACATCTGGGAAGGAGCTGACATCGAACAATTTCCGTTTAGTCAATTTAATATTGAACCCATTGGATCAGGACCATACCGTGTTACTTCAGTCAAACGTAATGCTTCAGGAATACCAGAGTGGTATGAACTGTCTGCGTTCAAAAAATACACACTTGGAACACCGTATATGACACATCTTTTCATTCAGTTTTACGCAAACGAAGATGAACTCGTTCGTGCATTCAAGAAAGGTTCAGTACTCAACATACACAGCATTACAGCAGAAGCTCTCGCGGATATAAACACAAAAGAATCGCGTGTCATACAAAAACCGCTCCCAAGAATTTTTGCAGTATTTTTTAACCAAAATCAAGCATCAGTACTTGCTCACAAAGAAGTACGACGCGCACTTGATGTTGGTCTCGACAAGGAATATATCGTACGTACCGTACTTGGTGGATATGGAACAGAAATCAAAAGTCCAATACCACCAGGAATACTCCCTCCCGAAAGTGGTGGGGAAGAGATTTCGGAAGCAACAACACCAAACACCAACACCGACACACCTTCAGAAACAGCAACAAACGAAGACATTGCCTCTGAAGAAACTCCGGAATATCCAGAACACATAATGCGAGCACGAACTATTTTGGAAAACGGTGGTTGGAAATGGAATAAAGAAATACAGGTATGGGAAAAGAAAGTCAAGAAAGCAGATGTGCGTTTACAGTTTTCTCTTGCAACATCAAACGCCCCCGAACTCAAACATACGGCAGAAATAATTGCATCATCGTGGAGAGAGATTGGAATACCTGTTGATTTGCAAATATTTGAGATAGGAGATCTTAACCAAAATATTATCCGTCCACGAAAATATGAATCGCTCTTCTTTGGAGAGATCGTGGGACGTGAGTTAGATTTGTTTGCTTTCTGGCACTCATCACAACGCAACGACCCTGGACTAAACATTGCCCTCTATGCCAATATTGCATCTGATAAACTTTTAGAAGAAGCGCGCGCTACAACCGATACAGAGGAACGATTCTCAAAATATAGAGAGTTTGAAAAAGAAGTTGAAAGTGACGTTCCTGCAGTTTTTACTTATTCGCCAGATTTTGTATACATAGTGCCTGACCGTATTCAAGCGGTAAATATTGGCTCTATCTCAACACCGAGTGAACGATTCTTAAATATCCATGAATGGTACACCAACACAGATAAAGTGTGGGGAACATTCGCTAAATAAAAATACAGTATATGAATTTAGAAAAACAAAAAAAACAAACTCCTCGTCACAGAGGAATAAGTAAAAAAACATCACCTAAATCACCACTTACACGTGAGGCCTCTCGTCATATCAAATCAAATACTCCTCCGCAAAAATCCCAATCTGCACCACATTCACGAAAAAGACGTTCTGCGCGTAAAAAAATGTCTGCAAGAAAACTACCGCGAACGCATATGAACCCTGTTGAAAACAATCAAAAGAAAAAAACAGGGGACGCTATACCCCCCGTTGGAGACAACATTCGTATTATCCCACTTGGTGGTGTTGAGGAAATCGGAAAAAATATGACCGTCATAGAGGACAAAGACGACATTATTATTGTTGACTGTGGTTTTCAATTCAAAGAAGAACACACCCCTGGCATAGACTACATACTCCCCAATACAAAATATCTGGAAGACAGAAAAGACAAAATACGCGCGATGGTAATTACACATGGTCACCTTGACCACATCGGTGGTATCCCCTACATTATGGACAGTATTGGAAACCCTCCGATATATACACGTCGCCTTACGAGCGTGATGATTAAAAAGCGACAAGAAGAGTTTCCACATCTACCAGAAATAAATATCAAAGAAGTTGAAAAGGAAGAGACGTTGAAGCTTGGAAAAAACTTCAAGGTTAAGTTTTTTTCAGTCACCCACACAATACCTGACTCAATGGGTATTATTTTACAAACAAAGTACGGAAGTATTGTACATACTGGCGACCTCAAACTTGACCACATTGATGGTGTGCCAACCCAAGAAGAAGAGAAAGAATTCAAAAAATTTGAAAAAGAAAACGTTCTTATGCTTATGGCCGACTCAACAAACGTTGAGCGTCCAGGTTTTTCTATTCCCGAACGTGTTGTACACAAAAACATTGACGAGGTAATAAAAAACATAAAAGGACGTCTCATTATCGGCACCTTCGCTTCACAGCTTGAACGTATTGTTAAAATTGTAGAGATTGCAGAAAAATATAATAAAAAGGTTGTTATAGAAGGAAGGAGTATGAAAACGAACATTGAGATTGTTAAACAACTTAAAATACTCAAAACCAAACCAGGGACACTTATTCCTATCAACGAGATGGCGGACTATCCTCCACATCGTATTGTTGTACTAGCAACAGGAGCTCAAGGGGACGAATTTGCAGCACTGATGCGAACAGCGAACAAATCTCACAAACATCTCAAAATAACCCTACGGGACACCATCTTACTCTCATCGTCTGTTATCCCCGGCAATGAACGTGCGGTACAAAAACTCAAAGACAACCTCTCACGACAAGGTGCGAAAATTATTCATTACCAGGTAAGCGAGGTACACTCAAGCGGACATGCGAACAAAGACGAAACTGCATGGATTCATAGAAAAATTGGTGCGAAATTCTTTATGCCGCTTCACGGATATCACTATATGCTCCGTGTACATGCAGACCTTGCACACTCGCTTGGTACGCCACGAGAAAATATCATTATCCCAGACAACAGTGCAGTGATTGAAATACAAAATAAAGGTAAAACTATTGTAAGACGAAAAGAAATGGCAGCGTCCCACATTAGAATGGTTGACGGTTTTTCAATAGGAGATATTCAAGATGTGGTCATTCGTGACAGAAAGATGCTCGCACAAGATGGTATGTTTGTCATTATTGCAACCATAAATCAAAAAGGGGGGACATTACGCAAATCGCCTGATATTATCTCACGTGGATTTGTGTATTTACGTGAATCACAAGAAATGCTACAAGAAGCTCGCGTACTTATTAAAAAAACAGTTGAGGACTCAACAAAAGGAATGAATCCCATTAACTTTGATGACGTCAAAGACAACCTTACTGACGTTGTTGCAATGTACCTCTTCCAAAAAACAAACAAACGACCAATTGTGATTCCTGTTTTACTCGGCGTATAATAAAATAGTGACGATGAACAGCCTAATTAAAAAAGCGGGGCGAAGGCATGCTTTCAACATACTCTATCTTGCAAGTTTTCTTCTTGCGTTTCATCTCTACTTTGTTATTTATGTAAATTCAAATTTCCTCAACCTTTTTATTCCTGAAACACTTATCGGGTCTGTGTGGATAGCAGGGTCATTTTTAGGAATTCTTTCTCTTTTGTGGATTTCTCGTATTTTAAGACTATTTGGGAACTACCGTATACTTGTCTTTTTAACGTGTCTTGAATTCTTTATTTTCATCGGACTTGCGTTTACAACAACACCGTGGCTGGTAATACCTCTCTTTCTTGCATACTTAGTCATATATCCAATTATCCTTTTCAATCTTGATATCTTCCTTGAAAGCTTTACCGCCAAAGAAAATACCACAGGAAGTGTGCGCGGTACCGCACTTACTGTGGTAAATATGGCGCTTATCATCGCACCACTGTTAGCTGGACTTGTTTTAACAAATAATGACTACTGGAAAATTTATCTTATATCCGCACTACTTTTAATACCATTTCTTTTTCTTATTTTTCGTCTAAAGTCTTTCACTGATCCACAATACGAGCAACCACAAATCAAAAAAACGTTTTTTGCTATTTTAAAAAACAAAAATGTATACTCTATTTTCGTAGCACAACTTATTATGCGTTTCTTTTTTTCGTGGATGGTTATTTATATGCCACTCTACCTGCATGAGTACGTAGGTTTCTCATGGAGTGAGCTTGGTATAATGTTTTCAATTATACTTTTGCCATTTGCACTTCTGGAGCTTCCTGCAGGCAAAATTGCCGACTCTCACTGGGGAGAAAAAGAGCTTCTTTCTGTGGGTTTTTTAATTACGGGATTATTTATACTCGCAATACCTTTTGTCACTTCTACTAACTTTTTTGTCTGGACTGCAATACTCTACACAACACGTATCGGTGCGAGCTTAATGGAAATTATGACCGAAAGTTACTTTTTCAAACACGTAGATGCAAACGATAGCAACACAATTAGTTTCTTCCGTATCACCCGTCCTGTCGCATACATCACCGGTCCAGCCGTCGCCTCTCTCGCACTCTTGTTCATTGACTTTAAATTCATATTCCTCATTCTCGGAGTTATTGTCCTCTTTGGCATCCGCTACAGTCTTGCGATACAAGATACAAAGTAGTCTATTATTTTATTAAAAAATGCCTTTGATTTTGCACAATGAATCCTTCTTTTTTTAAGCTTTCAAGTTGAATATTCATTCGCCCCAACCGCATATCACGTAGGTGTCCAACACATACGTGATATTTGAGTTGAGTAGTGGTGAGTTTTTTATGCTTAAGAAGTGTTTTTATAATTTGACCGCGTATTTGTCGGTCGGATCCCTTAAAAGTACTCTGCTGTACGTGGTGTTTACTCTTCCGCGATGGGTTCACGTACGTCTTTTTGAGCATTGTCCCATAATCCATAAGTGCCGAATACCACTCACGTGGATTGTCGGTATCAAGTGTTTTTTTAATCAAAGAGACGATGTCGCTGTCACTAATTTTTTCTTTTTTTGAAAAAAAGAAATGAATAAAAACTGTTCTTATGTTTGTTTCAATACATATCACCGGCTCGTTATATGCGAAAACACAAAGCGCGCCTGCAAGATATCGAGAAAGCCAGACTGGCCAGTCTGAA
>CAYZCN010000006.1:0-22148 GCA_964476975.1 uncultured Candidatus Saccharibacteria bacterium
CATATTGTTTGTCGCAGCATTAATGCAGTGATTAATGCAGTGATTTATTTTTTAACCATTTTTTCTTAATAAGTGGTAATGAAAATGTAGAGATGGCATATCCTCCTGCTGGAACGAAAGCGTTCAGCCATGGATCGTTGTTTTCAATAATAAAAAGCCAGACAATGGCAACGAGATACGTAAAAAGAATAATTATAGATCTACGGAACAAGCTTACCTCCCAGGCTTTATCAAACTCAACTCTACTATTTCTATCTTTGATTAATTTTATTTCGTTTTGTATATCCATAATACTATTCTTTGCGCGGGAATAATGTTACCGGCATTTTGTTTGCTTTTATTGTTGCTTTTATTTTTTCATTTGTATCAGGAAGTACTGGACTAAGTATACAACCAATCGTGTACAATTCAATAACTAGCTCTGTTATTAGTTTTTTACCTTCTTCAGGGTTTTCTTTAATAAGTTTGAACGGAGCCGTTTCTGTTATCTTCGTATCTAATGCGCCAATACGCTCCCAAATTACGTCCATTGCTTTCTGAAACTCAAACTGCTCAATGTAGCCCTTGAACATCCCAAAATCAGAGCTTGTTGGAATATCCGGAGCAGAGTCGAGGTGTTCTTCCGCCATCTTCATAACACGCGCGACCAAGTTGCCAAGTCCGTTTGCTAAGTTGGCATTATATGCTTCCTTAAACTTCTCATCGGTCATGTCACTGTCCTCAAACGGATGAACGTGTCGCAACAAATAATATCGTAGTGCATCTGTTCCGTACTCATGAACAATATCAAACGGATTAATAACGTTGCCGGTACTTTTACTCATCTTCTGTCCGTCACTGTTGATAAACCCTCCAATAAAAACCTGCTTTGATGGGGAGAGGTCTGCAGAGATAAGCATTGCTTGCCACATTGCTGATTGCTGACGCAGATTATCTTTTCCTGCAAGCTGTACAACTGGCCACCATTTTTCAAACGTCGTCATATCATCTGGCCACCCTATTGCTGATATATAATTTACTAAAGCATCAAACCAGACATACATCACCTGCTCGTCGTCGTCTGGCACAGACACTCCCCACGGCATTTTGCTCTTGAGGCGCGAAATACTGAAGTCTTCAAGACCGCGCTCAACAAAAACTTTTATTTCATTAAGACGAAAACTGGGAATAACGAAATCGGGTTGTTCTTCGTAAAGTGTTAAAAGTCTTTCTTGATATTTTGAAAATTTGAAAAAATAATTCTCTTCTTCTATTATCTCAATTTCAAGACTTGGATGAAGAGAGCACTTCCCTTGTTGAAGTTCTGAGTCAGTCTTTTCTAACTCACATCCAACGCAATACTTTACCTTATAGTTCTTTTTGTATATATCACCACTTGCATCACAACGTTTCCAAAATTCTTGTGCTGCTTTTTTATGAGCTTCGTCTGTCGTACGTATGAAATTATCATAACTTAAATTAAGTGCGTCTTTGAGGCGGTCAAACTTTTCTGCATACTCATCTACATATTGCTGTGCGTCTTTTCCTGCTTCCGTGGCCTTCTGGTATATCTTAAGTCCATGTTCGTCGGTGCCAGTATTGAAAAATACCTCTTTTCCCATAAGACGGTTGTACCGCGCAAGCGTGTCGGCTCGCACAATTTCAGACGCAAAACCAACATGAGGTTCTGCGTTAACGTATGGAAGTGTTGTTGTTAGATAGACAGTATTCTTTTCCATACTATATATTAAAAAGTTACGAGGATTGCGCGACACCTTTTTTCAAAAACTCTGCTCGATTCTTTTGAATGTCTTTAACCAACTCCTGTACAACTGTTGCTGCAGGCACTGCGAGAATGACTCCAAGAAAACCGGCAAGCTGTGCGCCAACAATAAGAGCTAAAATAACAAGTAGTGGCGGAACGCCAACAACTTTAGTAACCACAAGTGGATAAATGAGATGATTTTCAAATTGCTGAATAATGAGATACAGTCCAATGACAAAAAGTGCAAGCGTTAAACCTCCTGTTGAAAGAGCAATTCCGATTGCTGGGATTGCTGCAAGTATTGGGCCAAAAAGTGGTATTAACTCAAAGAGCGCTGCGAGTACTGCAAGTAGAAGTGCGTATTTTACCCCAAGAACGGTCAACCCCAGATATACAAGCACTCCAATAATAACTCCAAGTATGAGTTGTCCTTGCATCCATCGTCCTATTTTTATTTGAGAACGCTTCCAAAGGTCAAGGATGTATTTTTGATGCTTCAGTGGAGTCACTACGCTTAAAAAATCATCGATACCTCGCTCCTGTGCTGCAAAATAAAATGAAAAAATAAGAATTAACAAAAATGACATTGCGCCACCAAACACAAAACTTATTGTTGAAAGAATACTTCCAGACATATTAGTAACTGCCATTTGTAGCTCCTTTACCACTTCTTGAATAGGTATCTGACCTACAACGCTCTGCGTTGAATCAACAAGATTTCCGGAAATATCAAGCGCACCAACATATTGTGGTAATGACGCAAGGAAATTAGACGATTCATTGAGAAGTACCGGAATAAATGCGTAAAAAATACCGACAAAAACAGCAGCAACGCCCGTATATACAAGCAGTACGGCTATAGCACGAGGAATCTTAAAACGCACGAACCACTTTGTCGCTGGCTCAATGGCTGACGCAATAACCACTGCGGTCAAAACCACTAAAATCAAATCCTTAAAAAAATAGAAAGAAGCAAAAAGCAACAGTAGTAAAATAATTTTGACGACTGTTCCTGTGCTGAGATTGATAGTTATATTGTTAGAATCTTGAGTCATAATGTTCTTATAGTAACATATTTTAGATTGTTTTTAATATATCAATAATCTTTACACGTTTTTGATCTCCGGAATCTCTGTCACGAAGTGTAACCGTGTCGTCTTCTAGTGTGTCAAAATCTATCGTCACGCACCATGGTGTTCCTATCTCATCTTGCCTGCGATATCGCTTCCCGATATTACCATTGTCGTCAAACATACTCTGTGGAACTTCTTTTTTTATCATTTCATATACCTCTCGCGCTTTCGCTACCAACTCGGGTTTGTTTTTTAGAAGTGGAAAGACTGCAACTTTTATTGGTGCGAGTTCGGGTTTAAACTTCATATACACACGCTTTTCTCCACCGAGTTCATCTTCTGTGTAACTCTCGCACAAAACCGCAAGTATAGTACGCCCGACACCAAACGTTGGTTCAATAATGTGTGGAACATACTTTTCATTAGTCATCTGGTCAGTATAGGACAGGTCTACCCCACTGCCATCCATATGATTTTTCAAATCATAGTCGGTGCGATACGCAAGTCCATACAACTCCTTGCGTCCAAACGGAAAGTCATATTCAAAATCAATTGTGCGTTCTGAATAATGAGCACGGTCCTCTTCAGAAACCTCCAACTCATGCACGTGCTCACGTGAAAGACCTATCTCGTCTACCCACTGCCATATCTGTTCTTGCCAATAAGTAAAATGCTTTTTCCATTCATCTTTTTTAATAAAATACTCAAACTCCATTAAATCAAATTCACGAACTCTAAACAAAAAATCTCGCGCGTTAATTTCATTCCGAAATGCTTTGCCTATTTGTGCAATACCAAAAGGTAACTTGGGGTGAAATGAGTCAAGGATATTTTTAAAATTTACAAACATTCCCTGTGCAATTTCTCCGCGAAGATATCCTTTATTCGCACCCTCCGCGGTGCTACCCATATCAACAGGAAACAGCATATTGAATTGTTTTTCTTCTCCAAATGAGCCCTTACACTCGGGACACGCCGTCCCACCTTCTAAATGATCTGTCCGAAAACGTCGCTTGCACTTTTGACACTCAACCATCGGGTCACTAAATCCATCCACATGACCACTCGCCTTCCAAACCTCTTCCGGCATTATAACACTAGAGGACATACCATACATATCTTCACGTCCCGAAACAAACCTACGCCACCACAATTGTTCAATATTGTATTTCAATTCATTGCCAAGTGGTCCATAATCCCACGTACCTGAAAAACCACCATAAATTTCAGCTGCTGGATACACAAAACCTCGTCGCTTTGCAAGCGATACAATCTTTGCCATTTTACCTTGTTCCTTGTTCTCTTTTTTCATAATTTCTTATACATATACCACATACCTATACAAAGGTTAAGGTGTTACTTCATCCATACCTGTTCTAAAACCTGGGTCGGTGCTCAAACGTGTTGTCAGTGCTGATTTTGTTCCCGTTATGGTTCGTTCAGTAAATTGATCGTATCCTCCCACTGTCTGCTTGTTAATAACAACCGGATCTGTTCGCACATGACTCAAGCTCGGCAGAAGTGCAACTTGAAACGCGACCTCGCGTTGTGGAGAACCGGTTGTGCCTCCTGCGGGTAGATCACCAATATCCCAAAGCACCTTACCACCAATTGGATTATACGTTACCTTCCCGTCAGTTGGGTCTACAACGTTCATCCATCGTACATACGACGGAAGAGTTGCGTCTACACGGACATCAGAAACGGCGTTTGTAGAATTTGTTACTGTCCAAATAATAGTGTACGTTGTTTCTTTCTCTGCTTGTGGAGGCATTGGTCCACTGTTGTTAAATGGTCCAGTGAAATGTACCGCACGTGTAGTAAAAAGAAGATCAGACGCAACTTTTACCGTGCGTGTGATGGATGAACGAATCTCTTCAGGAACATTCCGCGCAGAAATACGCTTACCAAGTATGTCGACAACGAGATTAATCTCTGGATTAGTAACTTGTACACCTGACGAAACACCAAACGGAGCGAAAGAAAAAGATACTCTTCCCGACTCCCCTGGAGCGATGGATGTAAAATTAGGGTCAGTTTCTTTGCTCCATATAATAGTATTATCAACAGATCGGTAAAAACCTCGTTCAACAGATACAGAATTTTTATTAAGCGCTTCTCCACGAAGTGATACTTCAAGAGTTGCATCAGTCACTTGCACAGGCAGATTGTTAAACCACGTAATATCCGCACGAACTTTCTGACCACTACCAGCAACAAAATTTGGAGAAGTGTCCCCACTAAGAGCGAGCGCGACGCTAATGAATGGTTTTTTAATAACAACAGACTGCAGTGTAGTCATAAAGGTGGTCGCGAATTCCTTCTCGTCATTCGGACTCTGTATACCACCTGAAAAACGTATGACACGCTCGTCTCCGTCCTCACCGAGAATTGTGCCCTTAATCGTAATTATGCGTTCACCTTCCGGCTCTAAATCACCGAGCTCCCATACGTTTTGGGTAAAAGATGGCTCTGGCTTGGCGGATGTAAATTCAAATCCAAAAGGGTACTCTGCGACAAGTAGAACGTCTTTGATAACACTGCTTGAATTTGAGATGATTTTTGCAGTAAGCGAAACATCTTGACCAGAAATGACTTCATCTAAAGAGGAAATGGTAACGGTAAGGGGGGTAGAACCCAGCGTAAACTCATATAAATGATCATTAAAAAAAATAGCATTTGAACCTTCAATACGATACTCCACTGTCACAGTAATGTTTTTTGATTCATTTTCTGTGCCGAAAAAGACCGCCTTGACTGTTTTTTGTACCTGCTCACCTGCAGGAATAGTTCCGATAGACTCTGTAAGACGTGATAACTCCTCACCGATATCAGACGAAGTTCGTGTACCATCTGGAAATTCCATAATAAGATCAGCGAGTAATATGGGAACCGTGTTTTTGTTTGTGATTGCAATTTGTAGCGTTGTATCTTCTCCCCCTTCAACTGTTGACGGACCCTGTATAACGATTTCAACATTGCGCGGTGAAACATCTTTTCCTCCTCCTATAAAAATAAAAGCTGAAATAATAAGTGCAAATACAAAAAATACTATTGAACCTATGAGCATTTTTGAAAAAAAAGGACTCATTTTATGTTCCAAGGTATCACTTATGTCTCGTGAAGGCATATCGCCCCATCCTTTTTTTACGTCAGTATCAGCACGGTCACGAAATCGTCTCCGCCTATGCGACCGTGTATGTCGTGCGTTTCTTGAATATAAACGCTGTTGCATTCGGTCTATACTACTTGAATCGTCTGATTGATTGTCTTCATTCATACTATCTAGTATACACTTTCTCCTCCTTACTCTCTACCTTCCAACTATAACTGACTCGCTTCAAGAGCTTTGTTTATTTGTGCAATGGCAATGTTTTGTTGCGGAGTAAGTGCTACTAAAAGCTCTTGAGAAAGAAGAGTGCTCGTAACCACATTTTTAAAAGATTCTATATCACCAACATATCCAAGTGAATGAAGTGCCCGAAGTGCTAAAACACATTCAGTGGTGTAAAGTAAATTCTCATCTAAATGAGTATCTTTCACGAACAAACAGCCAGACTCTAAAATATCAAAAAGTCTCTCGTTTTTCTCCTCACCAGCAAGAAGGCGGTGCAACAATGCACACAATCTTCCAATCATCTGCTGTTTGATTACGTCACCTCCGCAATCCTGGTATACATTATATTTTTCTTGCGCACCCACAACTCTCCAAACATCCCTTCCTCGCACTAAAGAAAAATGTGAGCATGAAAAATGTTGTAAACTATAACGTAATTTTGACCGCTCCTCTCTCACACTCCGCGCTACTGCTCTAACCAAACCAAGCTCTCTAGTAAAGAGTGATACGTACTGATTTGCTTCGCCCGTGTTGATGCTTCCTAAAACAAAACCGTCTGTTTTGTATATGTGGTGACTCATGAAGTAACACGTAGTTTTATAACAAAAACATACTCACCAATAACAACTTCTTTGCCTTCGGTCTTAGAAAATTCAATGTTTTTAATAGACGCCGTATTTGAAATATCTTTTTCAAACTTTTGTACCAATACTTCTCCTTTTTTATTCGTATGAATCGTGAGAGAAATTTCGTCTTGAGGAGTAAGTCCTGCTTTTTTACGAAACTCTTGAATGTTTCGCATAAGCTCTCTTGCATACCCTTCTTCCTTAAGTTCTGATGTTATTGTGAAATCAAATTTTATGTCTTCAGAAATCGTTTGACCGGAAATAATTTCTTTTACGTTGACCTCATCTCTTATTAACGGGAGTAGTTGTTCATCAACTTCTGTTTTCAATAAAAGTGACGCGAGTGGTTGTCGCACCTTTATTCCTTCTTTGGCTCGCGCCTCAAGGGCTAACGACACAATCCTTCGCACTTCTTCCATTTCTTTAATGACACCATTCTCTTTTCTCTGCTTTCTACTCTCTAGATTCCTCCATTCATCCAAATGCACACTCTCCTTTTCCCCACCAACTTCCCTGTACAACCAGTCAGCAAAAAAGGGTGTGAACGGGGCCATAATTTTAGAAAGCTCAATAAATGTATACTGCATTGTCTGTAATGCGTGCTCTTTGTCTTCTTTATTATCACCCTTAAGTCGATCGCGAGAGCGTCGCAAATACCATGTTGAAAGGTCGTCAATAAAAGAGATGATAGGACGTGTCGCTCGTTCGAGTTCATATTTTTCCATAGCATCAGTAGTCTCTTCAAGAAGTTGGTTGAGTCTTGAAATAATCCATACGTCAAGAATGTTTTTACTAGGTTTTAGGTTATAGGTTATAGGTTTTAGGGGAACTGCATAGATTTTATAAAACGAACAAACATTCGCGAGACGTATTATTACCTTACGCATTAACTCCGCAACGCCACGGTCGTGAAACTCCATATCATCACCATGCATTACCGGAGATGTGAGTAAATACATTCGGAGCGCGTCAACGCCATACATATCAAAAATTTCTTGCGGATCTGTATAGTTCTGCAAACTCTTACTCATCTTACGACCGTCCTCTGCTAATACATTTCCTGTTGTTACAACATTTAGAAACGACGTTTCGTCAAACAACATCGTAGACACTGCAAGCATATAGTAAAACCACGTGCGTGTTTGCGGAATATACTCTGCAATAAAGTCTGCGGGGAAGCCGACGCCTTTATTAGGGTCAAAAATATCAGTGTTTTCATATGGATAATGGTTGCTCGCAAACGGCATAGACCCAGACTCAAACCAACAATCAAATACTTCAGGTACTCGTTTTGTGCGCTTCCCACAATCACTGCAGTTTATCGTATATTTGTCTATGTGTGGTCTATGTAAATCAATGTCTTTTATGTTTGGAACGTCTTCGTTTGCTAATTCACGGAGCTCCTCCACGCTCCCAACAACCTTAAATACCCCGCATTCACATTTCCAGATAGGGAGCGGTGACGCCCAATATCTATTACGCGAAATATTCCAATCAGGCGCCGTTTCCAGCACGTGTTTGAAACGTCCGTGTTTTAAGTGTTCGGGTATCCATGTTATCTGTTCGTTCTGCTGTATCATTTTTTGTTTTACCTTTTGAATATTCAAAAACCAAGCGGGCAGCGCATAATAGAAAAGTGGGGTCTCACAACGATGACAGTGCGGATAACTATGTTCAATCTTTTCTTTTGAAAAAAGTAAGTTTTTGTGTGCAAGATGTTTTATTATCTCTATGTCGGTCACCTGATGATTATCTTTGGGTTTAACTGACATATCCACAAAATCACTAACCTCACCGGTAAATTTACCTGCTCGGTCAACGTGTTTGATTGTGGGTAAATTCTCTTTTTTTGCTAACTCCATATCATCTTCACCGAACGCGGGCGCTGTGTGTACTACTCCTGTACCACTCTCTGTTGTTACAAAGTCCCCCGCGTATATTTGCCATGCATTTTCTCTGTTTTCTAATTTGGTATCTCTTGAAAAATAGTCAAAGAGCGGTTTATACTTTTTCCCAACAAGATCTATGCCCTTAATCTCTTCTACAACCTCGTATTCACGCTCCCCCATTACATCAGCGAGACGCTCTTTGGCTAAAATATATTTCTCTCCTTCTGCTTCAACTTTTACATAGTCAATATCGCCACCCACCGCAAGCGCAACGTTCCCTGGTGTTGTCCACGGAGTTGTTGTCCACGCCAAAATATATGTACCCGGTTCATTTTCAAGTTCAAATTTTGCAGTAATTGATATATCTTTTATATCTTTATAACTGTTGTCCATGGCTATCTCTGAATTCGCAATCGGTGTCTCGCAGCGCGGACAGTACGGAAGCACTCGCTCACCTTCGTACAAAAATCCTTTTTCATTCATCTGTTTCAGTGCCCACCACACACTTTCAATATATTCATTATCCATCGTCTTATATGAATTATCAAAATCAACCCACCTCCCAATACGCGCAACCGTATCACGCCAAGCGTCAACAAAGCCCAGCACACGACTTCGTGCATATTCATTAAATGTATCTATTCCCATCTTTTCTATTGCGTCTCTTCCCGAAATATCAAGTCCTTTTTCCGCTATGTTTTCTATCGGTAACCCATGGCAGTCCCATCCCCATGTTCGCGGGACGTGATACCCTTGCATTGTTTTATATCTTCCGACAACATCTTTAGTGGTTGAACCGATTATGTGGCCATGATGTGGTGTTCCTGTTGCAAACGGTGGTCCATCATAAAAAACAAACTCGCCGTTCGGAGATTCCTTCTCAAGTGTTTTTTCAAAAATCTTGTGTTTTTGCCAAAATGTTAAAACTTCCTCCTCACGTTTTGCAACGTCAGATTTTTCAGCACTATTCTCTTGTATTTTTTCTTTTGACATACAATATAAAAATTACATTTTTTGTGGTGCTTGTATTCCTAATAGGGAAAGTCCTCTGTCTATTGTAATTGTAAACGCTCTTGTTATCGCAACGTAGTATGGTGCATACTCCCCCGCATCAGCAATTCGTCTTTGTGCGTAAAAAGTGTTAAATGCTCCTGCAAGTTCGGTCAGATATGTTACGAGATAATGTGGCTCATGTTCATCAAGTGCGCGACAAACGACTTCGGGAAATTGATACAACAGTTGCTCAACGTCTTCGGTTTTTTCAGGAATGTTGACTATGTCCGCTGTAATATCGTTTTGTTCTGCTTTTTCTAAGACCGACAGAGCTCGTGCGTTGGCATACTGTAAATACGGACCAGAGTCTCCGTCAAATGAGAGAGATTTCTCAACATCAAAAACAATATCCTTTCCCACAGACTGCTTCAGAGTAACATACTTGATTGCTCCCACCGCAATCTCAAGTGATGCTTTTTCTTTATCTTCAATTTCTCGTTCCTCCATTTTGTCCAACACTAAGTGCTTAACGCTTTCAAGAAGCGATTCGCCAGAAACTACATCTCCGGTGCGCGACGACATTTTACCACTTGGAAGTCGTAACATACCATGTGGTACATGTTTTGTTTTTTCTGCTAACTTTGGAAACACTAAACACATTACTTGCATAATCACCTTGAAATACTCTTGTATCTCATTTCCAGTAACGACCACGGAAATGTCATACGGGTATTTCTCATACTTTATTTTTGCAAGACCAAGCTCCTTTGCTTCATACGTAGGCAGTCCTTCTGAATTAATAAATACTCGTGTGTGCAGTCCGTAATCTTCACCACGAAAAATGACAGCGCCCTGGCTTTCTTCAAACACTCCTTTTTTTAAATACTCTTCAACAAGCTGTTTTCCAAATACACCAGTTTCACTTTCAAAAAAATAATAATCAAATGCTGTGCCGAGTTTTTTGTATATTTGCTCAAAACTCTCAAGAGACTGTTCTCGTCCGGCTTCGTATAATTTGTTTATTTCCGCATCACTCTGCTCGTAAACCTTTTTATTTATTTCATCTACTTCTTCTTTGTGATTTGTATAATGAGTCGCACCGTATGCATACGCTTCGCCCCATGAAAGTTCTGGCTTCTGAATCTTGCCCCACAATGCTTTGGCAACATGGAGTCCTACGTCTCCTTGGTAGTTTGCACGCCTTACTTCTGCGCCAGAAAACTCGTACACTCGCGAAAGTGATTCCCCTATTGCATTACTCATCAAATGTCCAATATGAAACTCTTTAAACGGATTCGGGTCGGTGTACTCAATCATCACCTTTTTTCCTTTCAAGATATCATTACTTCCCCATGTGTCTTTATTTTGCAAAATTTTGTCAATTCTATCCGCAAAAAACTGTCGGGTGAGATAAAAATTAATAAATCCATTTCCCGCAACTTCAACACGCGCCACTTCTTCAAGTTTTTGTTTTACAATGTCTGCGACAATGCGTTCAGCAAGGTCTTTTGGGTTTTCCTCTACTTTTTTGGCAAGCACCATAGCTACATTAGTAGAATACTCTCCATGGGTCATATCTGCTGGGTGTTCCAAAAGGACGTCGACGCCCTCTCTAAGTGCCATATTTTTCAACGCATTTTGTATACTTTTTTCCAAAATATCCTTTATCATAGACCTATTGTAACATTACACATCATATAAAAAAATCCCTTTCTTTTTTATAAGAAAGGGATCTGTCTTTTTAATCACAGCTTTTCTTTACATCTTGTATTGACTGCCAAACCGCCGCTTTTACTTTGGAAAGTGGTTGTGTTGCGTTGATAACAACGTGAGGTTTGTCCTTAATAAACTCAAGGTATCCTTCACGAACACGATTATGAAAAGTGATGGAGCGAGAATCAAAGTGGTCAACCGCCTTACCTTTCCTCTCTGCCACACGTGCAAGTCCGACCTCAGGTGACGCATCAAGAATGACATACAAGTTCGGCTCACGTTGGAGGTAATATTGACGCATAACGTAAAAAAAATGTTCCATTTGCCAGGCTTGTTGTCCACGTATTTGATACGCCCACGTTGAAGAATCAAATCTGTCGGAAACGACACTCATTCCTCTTTCAAGTGCAGGAATGACAGTATGGTTCATATGATCTCGTCGCGCAGCCCACATAAGCGCGAACAATGTTTCCGCATCAGCGTCCTTTGCGTACTTACTGTGCAGTGCAAGATCGCGAATTTCTTCACCAAACGGCGACCCGCCCGGTTCTCGTGTAGAAACAAAACCCCTGTCTGATGCAAGCCACTTAGTAATCGTTGAGGTACCAGTCCCTTCTCCGCCGTCTACGACGACAAATAATCCTTGCTTGGACATTTCATTCTCCTTTGTGTACAAGTATTATCTATTCTCTCCTTTTTATAACACAAAGAAGAGACCAAAGAGCCTTGACATGAGACGATGAGATATCTGTAATTAATTTTTATATAAAAAATACAAAAAAATCGACACGACATAGACCTTTTGACCGCTCTACACTCTGTTTCCTGTCCTTGGACTCTCTTTTTGCATCCCGAAGCATATAACGATATACTAATAACATTATGGCACTGTCAGACAAAAAAATCTTAGAAGAAAAAGAGTGTGGCAATATTATTATTGAACCTTTTAGGGATGAGAACTTAAGCACTTCAAGTTACGATGTTACACTTGGAGAATTTTACTTTAGAGAACAGGCGCCTCAAAAAGATAACATCTATAATATTTACAACAAAAAACATATTGACCACGTTTGGAATACTGACTTCAAAAAAGCAAGAACTGCGCAAGAGGTTTTTGCACACAATGACTTTGATTTTACTGGTATCGGTAAGACGGACAAAGTGATTCTTCTGCAACCCGGAGAAACAGTCCTCGGACACACACGAGAATTTATTGGTGGAAAACATACTATCACGACCATGATGAAAGCACGCTCGTCACTCGGGCGGAGTTTTATTGAAGTGTGTAAATGTGCTGGTTGGGGTGATGTCGGGTATACGAACCGTTGGACTATGGAAATCACCAACAACTCACAACACTATGCTATTCCCCTTATCGTTGGACGTCGTATTGCACAAATTATTTTTTTTGAAGTTGGCGAAATACGTAAAAAAAACTATACAGAAAAAGGTAAGTACCAAACTGAAGAAAGCTTAGAGTCACTTACCAAAAACTGGCAACCACACGCAATGTTGCCGCAACTCCACAAAGACCGTGAGATAGGACAATAGCTTGGTAAAATGTGGACAATCAAACTCAGTATATGCTAATATTGTGGACAGAATGTTTTTTGTAATACAACTTGAATAGCAAAGGAGAAAGAAAGTGACTATATCTGAAACCGATCGCGACAACATAGCAACACAAAGAGCTACTCTGTCTCAAACACGACGTCCCACCGTTCCGGCAATGGAGGAGATACTCTTTTCACCTATTCCTGTGCTTGACCACGGCTTTGTCCGCGTTGTTGACTATATGGGTAACGATGAGGCAATCGTACAAGCTGCACGTGTCTCATATGGAACTGGAACCAAAACAGCGAAAAACGATGAGGGGCTTATTAACTACCTCTTGAGTCATCGCCATACGACACCGTTTGAAATGTGTGAAATCAAATTTCACGTCAAACTCCCTGTTTTTGTTGCGCGTCAATGGGTTCGCCACCGCACTGCAAACATTAACGAATACTCGGCACGCTACTCTATTCTTGATAAAGAATTTTATATTCCAAAACCCGGACATCTCGCCGCCCAGTCAAGTACGAACAAACAAGGACGAGGTGATGTGCTGACTGGTGAAGATGCTGAACGTGTATTGAAGCTACTCGAGGACGACAACCAAATCGCGTACGCACATTATGAGTTTATGCTCAACGAACGCGACGGGGATGTGATACGTAAAAACAGTAGCGGTCTCTCCCGAGAGCTTGCTCGTATGAATCTTCCATTGTCAATTTACACACAGTGGTACTGGAAAGTTGATTTGCATAATCTTATGCACTTCCTTTCACTGCGAGCTGACCCGCACGCACAACTTGAAATCCGCCTGTACGCAGACGAAATGGTTAAAATTGTACAACAGTGGGTACCACACACCTATGCAGCGTTTGAAAACCACGTACTTAACAGTGTGCACTTGTCCGGAAAGGCGCTGGACGTAGTACAAAAAATGCTTGCTGGAGAAGTAGTTTCGGAAGAAACGAGTGGTCTCAACAAGCGTGAATGGAGAGAGTTGCAAGAAACTTTCAATCTGTAAATTTGTTTGTTGCAAGACAGACAAAACCCGCCGACATAAAATGTCGGCGGGTTTGTATTTTTTTATCAAAGCGAGCACACCCCACACACCAGACCACACGGGTCTAGCAGACACCCCAAACTATGAGACATCGGATGTCTGACAGTTTGAGGTGTCTAGTAACTAGGAGTATTTAGTAGTTTAAAAAAACCTTGCGATATATCGCAAGGTTTTTAACTAGCGTATATTTTCTAAAAATTATCCGAACGAACTTTATTTTACTTCTATGCCCATTGAGCGAGCGGTACCTTCAATAATTTTCATTCCCGCTTCGGTGTCATTCGCATTTAAATCGGGCATTTTTTGTTCTGCAATTGCTTTTACTTGATCTCTAGTTACACTTCCGGCTTTACTTACAAGATTTTTTCCTGACCCCTTATCTTTACCAAGAGCTTTGAGTAATAGTCGTGACGCAGGTGGAGTTTTTAAAACAAAGTCAAAACTTCGGTCATCATACACAAATAAGTCAACAGGGATGATATCATTCCCTAACTCTTTTGTTGCGGTATTAAATTGATTCACAAAATCCCCAATATTAATACCCGCAGGACCGAGTACTGTCCCCACAGGAGGAGCTGGTGTTGCTTTACCAGCCTGAATTTGTAATTTGATTTTTTTCTCTACTTTTTTAGCCATAATATATAAATTAATACTAACTAACGACAAGTGTACTCTATAGTATCTAAATTTTCTTAACTTGCAAGAAGTCTAGCTCTACAGGTGTTTCTCGTCCAAACATTGCCACAAGAACCTTTACCTTTCCACGTTCTTCGTCAACCTCACCTATTTTTCCTTCCAACTCTTTAAATGGTCCGTCCGCGATGACAACCGCGTCGTCAATAGAAAGATCAATCTTGTGTTTAACAACATCTGAATGCATGCGATTGAAAAATGAATCAACTTCATCTTGTCGAAGTGGTACAGGGTCTGTCCCCGCTCCCACAAAACCTGTTACTCGAGGAGTATTACGAACAACATACCACGAATAGTCGTCAACAATCATATCAACGAGTACATATCCAGGATATATCTTTTCTTCTTCTTCAACTCGTTTTCCTGCTTTAATTTTTATTTTCTTTTCAGTCGGCACTACTACATTAAAAATACGGTCCTCCAGTCCGAGAGATTCAACACGCTGTTTTAAATTTCGTGACACTGCGTTTTCATACCCAGAGTATGTATGAATTGCGTACCAATTCCTTTCTGTATGTGCTTCTTGTTTTGCCATATTTTTCTAAACTACAAAAGTATCTAGTAAAAAAGTAAAAATAAAATCAAACAAACCTAAAAAAAAGGCCGTGAAGATTGAAACAATAATAATAAGAATCGTATAGCTAACTGTCTGTGACTGTGTCGGCCAGCTGACATGTTTTAACTCACCTCGTGTATCCTTGATGTAATCTAAAATTCTCATAATAAGTTTTGTTAATATTTTAAACGAGATTAAAAAAGTATCTCATTAGCTCATTAAATCAGCTCGGTAATAAAAAACACCCCTTGGGGTTGTTATGTGTCTATACTACTAAAACCATAAAAAAAGTCAACCCCCCCCACTACCCTTAAATACTTCCTGTATACTGAAAGTATTAAAACTATTAAGAATCGGGTACTTAATAGTTTGATTAAAAAACAAAAAAGAAGACCCGAGCGCGGTGCGCTCGGGTCTGTTTCGTGATCCTTACGAGTTACTAATTTTTTTCGTGAGGCGGTTTTTCTTGACCGATTCACGAATGATGTCAAGCATATCTTGAGGAACATGTTCTTCAAGATAGGTGATCGTAAGATACACATCAAACGAACGGTTGCGTACGAAGTACGCAAAATCCGCATCTGGAACGCTTTTGAAGATAGCGTTAATCAGAGACCTTCCAGAACTCAAAACTTCGTCAAGGAACATACCTTGTTCCTTGCTTTTCTGAAAACGCCGATGTTTATCGGTGACGCCGACAGCTTGAACCCGAGGTTTGTGTGACCGCTGTTGCGACTTCGCAACGACGTCGTCGTCGTAGTCCTTCGGATCACAACTAACGTTCTCGTCAAGAAGTCCAACCCTCTTGAGAGCAGACGCGACAACGAAGATGTTGTCGTTTTCACCAACTTCAACACCACGAGCAGTTGCAAAATTCACTATACTGTGAAGTTTACTCTCGTTAAGCGGTGTTCCCCATGGGCGTTTACCCGGAGCGTGGGGCTTTTTGTTGGATTCGTCCGCCGAAGGCTTGGGAGACTTTTCTTTCATCTCCTGTGCCAGCTCAGAGAACCCTCCGTTGGCCTCGATCGCACCCTTCCGACGTTGTTTTTCGTCGGCGGTCAACGGGACATTCGGGTCAGGACGACCGCTCTTGCCACGCTGAAGTGTTCGCGACATGGGTTTTTTCGCCGCAGGTTTTGCGACGACAGTTTCCTCAGTCGTTTCGGTTGTCACAGAGTCGGCGATAACCTCGCCATCTGTACGCATATCCAAGTCTTCAGGAGCAATGTGTGCCTCCACAAGCTTGGTTGCAAGTGAAAATGCATCGTCGTTTTTTTCAACCGCAACGCCGTTACCTTCGGCAAACGTCGCCATCTTGGCGAAGCTTGCTTCACGCGGTGCGACGACCCACAGGTCGCCTACGGCCGTCTTCATTGTTTTGGATTTGTTACCCATTTTGGTTTCTCCTTTTCAATGGGATTTCACTTAGTAGTCTAGTTAAAGTATATCATACTGAAATATAATGTCAACCCTCACTCTATACCATTTATGTCGTCGTTTCAAAACAAAAAAGTCGGACATCCGATGTCCGACCTTTTGCGTTGAGGTTGTTGAAACAACAATTTGAAAAAACTACTGTATTTCGTAGGTAATACTTACTTGTGAAGTAATTTTATTCTCACCAACGGGTATTTCTGGTGATGCACCAACCGCACCATCCATCGCCACGCTCTCCATAACACCAAACTTAGCAAACACTGGACGATCGCCAGATTCAGAAAAATTCACAACACGGACAACACGAACACCAAGATCTTTTGCGAGCTCACGCGCCTTTTTCTCTGCATCGTTGATTGCCTTTTGTCGAGCCTCCCGTTTCAACTCTTCCTCATCATCAACAGTAAATGCAAGGCCACTTACGTTACTCACCCCACGATCGCCAATTCCAACCAAGAACGTTCCTGCTTCGTCAACGTCTCGCACCTTCACCTGAACTGTTTGATTAACGGTAAATCCTTCAAGTACCCGCTCCCTTGGGGGGCATCTATATCCAAAACATTCCTCTTGTTTGTATTCGTAGCGAGGAAAAACATTATAACTTACTGTTTTGATATCTCGTTCCTCAATACCGCCCTCACGAAGAAAATTAATGATGCTGTTTATCTTCTCTGTCGCTATTTCTTGAGCTGCCTGTGCATTCTCTTTCTCTTCAACAATTGAAAAAGAAAATGTGGCAGTATCAGGTACCGCAAACACTTCACCACTACCACTTACGGTTACCGTGTTCGCAGATGGTACTCCTCCGCCAATGTATCGGTACTCCTTAAATGCATTAACGGTAAGTACTGCAATAAATGCAGAGAGCATAAAAAGAAATAAAATAAATGTTCTTTGTAATCGTTGATTAGCAAAGAATCCTTGCATATCGTGGTTCATATGTATTATAAGTTAGTGATTAATATGATATCTCCAATATATCATAGATAGCAGATTTTTCTACAAATAATCAAGTAGCCGGTCATAATTTATAAAATCAAAAAGTTGATACCCATACTGGATTAAAAGACTGAAATTATTGGTGACCAAAAGGATTCCGAGGATTATCAAAAACACTCCGCCGATTACAGATATCCACACAAGATACTTCGATATTTTTTGTATGTATATAGTTGCTTTAGAAAACAAAAAAGCAATAAGGAGGAAGGGGATTGCAAGACCTATTGAAAACATTGTGAGTAAAAAAGCACCCTGAAATGCTGTTGTTGATGTGGATGCTAACAACAAAATAGATCCCAATATAGGTCCTATGCATGGTGTCCAACCGAAAGCAAAAGCGGAACCGATAACCAGAGAGCTTGCGGGTTTACCAACTTTTAAAAAAGAAGGTGCCTTAAGGCGTTTATCACTCTGTAAAAAAGGTATTTTAAATGCTCCCAACATAAAAAGACCAAAAAGTATTACAAAAACACCACTTACACGAGTTAGCCATATTCTATAAGGGACCAGTCCCTGTCCAATAAGTCCTGCGAGTGTTCCGAAAAGTATAAACACGAGAGAAAATCCGACGACAAAAAAGATTCCGTTTTGGATAATTTTCTTTCGTACAGTATCAGACTTGGTGGGGTCGTTGAGGTCCTCGACGGAAACACCGCTAATAAATCCGAGATACGCAGGCACTAAAGGAAATGTGCAGGGCGCAAGAAATGTAAGTAACCCTGCAACAAAAGCTGATATTACAAATCCGACACTTATTGGTTCCATGTAATGTAACGTAAAATTAATTTAATATAAATTTCAACTTAAACCTATTTTAACATGCTATTTACCTTTCCTCTCATTTCATTCAGAGACATCGGCCCTCTCTTGTGTATTCGTATATTACCTTCAGTATCTACAAATATAGTTTCGGGCATAGAAAATCCTCCTGTCGACTGATAGAACGAGTCTTCTGAGTCAAGTAAGAATACAATCGAGTCAGTAATTTTTTTGTTATCTGTGTATGTTTTTGCTTTGTCTAATGACTCTGCTCGGTCAATCGCAATTACAACAATCTCGTCAGCAAACTCTTTTTGTAACTCTACAAAATCAGGAAGCTCGTTGATACAGAACGGACACCATGTTGCCCATGCATTTATAATCAAAACTTTTCCAGGAAAACTTTCGTTAGTTACAACATTTCCTTCATAGTCTTGAAAAGAAAAGTCAGGGACTGTGCTTAAGTCTTTTTGCTTTGAGACTAGATTTTGATCTTCTGTTGACGGTGAATTTAAAACAAAAAATCCACCAACGATTAATACAAGAGTAACTATCCCAATAACAATATTGCTATTCATAATTTTCACTTTTCTAGTTTTTAAGTGCCTCTACA
Source organism: uncultured Candidatus Saccharibacteria bacterium (assembly GCA_964476975.1). Taxonomy (GTDB): domain Bacteria; phylum Patescibacteriota; class Minisyncoccia; order Phycocordibacterales; family CAYZCN01; genus CAYZCN01. The sequence continues at coordinate 19,050 of CAYZCN010000006.1, forward strand.
ACAAGTGCGCGCACATTTTCGTACGGAAGCGCACCACTAAATGGGAATACATCTCCTTTGTCCGTAACAATAACACTAAATGGAGTACCGCGACCACCAGCGTCAGTTGCATTTTGCATGTCGGCACGAACTTTGTCCTGATATTTTCCAGAATTCAAACAAGAAGAAAAAGCATCTTCAGAAAGTCCTATTTCTGAAGCGATTCGCGTATATAGACTATTTCCAAGTGAGTGTTGGTTACTAAATAGTTTGTCAGTAAATCCCCAAAATGCATCATTTCCACCAACATCTCCTGCACATTCAGAAGCAATCGCAGCGCTCATAGCACTCGGGTGAATTGAAGTAAGTGGAAAATGACGATATACCCAGTTTACGTCGTCCGAAAATTCTTCCAAGACCTGCATAACCGTTGGGTGAAAACGGCTACAAAATGGGCACTCGAAGTCTGAATACTCTATGATGGTAACTTTTGCCTTTGGGTTACCACGGACGTGATCTGCTTTAGAGACCGGATTAACATTTTTTGCGGTGTCAGATAGGTTATTTCCAAATCCTTCTTCTGCAACCACTGGAGCGCCACTACCGCTGTCAGCATTAAAACCTGCAGGAGAATTAACCCAAACGGTTGAACCTGCAATTATTATTCCAGCAATAATAATTGATACAGGAATATAATATACCTTGTAGTCATTGTTTGAAGTTATTTGTTTTTTATCTTCCATAATTTTAAATTAAATTATTAAATTTAAGTTTATATACAATACTTTAGATTATACACTAATTTCTTACATGAGACTGTGTTGATACCTTCTCAGGGCCTCTGTTTCTATGTCGTTTGATAAAGTCTTTTACACGCTCTTCTGGTAGAGAATTTTCTGTTATGTCAAATTTATCAAGCCATTCCCACGCCACGAGTGCCATGTCGGTGTCATTTTCCTCTCGTGGGGTTATTATTACCTTGCCGTCTACCTCAAAAGACTTGATCATATCCATAACATCCTCATTATCTTTAAGACGTGGGTGATATGCTATCCAAATATCGCCGTGTTCCATATTGTGTATGACCCTTTCGTCAGGAAGTGGTTCTTCATAAAATCCAACGCTTGCTGGGGACGATAAATGTGAACCAGAAGACGGTGGATTTGAATTGTATACTTCATGCTCATCTCCAATATTTACATGGTCTCTACCTTGACTCTCAAAAAATACACCCGCTTCACCTCCTTGAGGAAGCTCTTTTTGTACCGCGCGTACAAAAAGAAAAATTAAACCACCGAGAATGAGAAGCACAACGAGAGTGCGTACAATACTCTGGATGCGTGTTTTTTTACTCTTAATATTTTGTTGAGACTGTCGTGCTTGTATCTTCGCCTCCTTTTTTTCATCGTATGTTTTTTTATTTTGTGATTGTTCTTCCATAATAATATTAAAATTTATTTATATAATGATGTCTGAGGATGAACTGCAAGCCACGAAAACCAAAATCCTCCAATGTATGAAAGTGGGATTTTATCTTCTCCAACAAACATTTTTACCTCTCCTATATCACTTTTTTCAATTGTAACCTCTTTTTCAGAAAAAGAATCGTTTGTAATACCGACTTCAAGTGCGCTCATATGATATGCCTTAAACATCCCATCTATCTCTACACCCAATACAAAAGCCTTGGGATGCAATCGCGTATCGTCAAACGTTGCCCCAAATGCAACTCCTTCGTCAGTATAGTAACTTCCATACGGATCAAGACCATATGAGCGGTTTATGCCCGTATCACTAGACAGCACCTTGGTATCAGGATACTCACGTCTCCAGTCGCCAAAACGTACCGTGTCCGAAGGGATAATAGTCAAACGTGTGCCAGTAAGCATGCCTAAAACTGCTTCTCCAAGAACCTGCGACCAAAGTGATTCATTGCTTTCTCCGATTGCCCTATTATACATTAATAGATTTGAGCGCCAAAGTTTTCCTGACACTCCAAACTCAATAATCTTTTCGTTGACTATTCTATCAAAAACAATTCCGGTTGCGCAAAGTGGACAGTATGTCACCAACAGTGGTTCTCCGCCCACAATATCGTTTACAATCTCATGCCACACCAAAATTTGATACGGGTAAAATCGTATATCTCCATTTCGGATAACTCCAAGACCTATACTGTCGTCATTTAAAAAATCGTCCACATTTTTTATCTCTTTTACAGAAACAAACTTAGGATTATCTATAGAGGGGATACCGTCTTTTTGTGGACCTCCTGAAAGAATTTCGTCTATTGCTATTGAATGTTTCACGCCATCAGTAACAAACATTTCACGAACTGACACGTGAGGTTTAGGTATTGTCTTTGATATTTTATCGTCACTTAAAACAGGTATGTCACTACTATTGTCACCACTCGTTATACTATCGTCTCCTATTGATCTTAATGGTACGGTTTCACCTTTTGGTAATTCAAAATAACTACCTCTCTGTATGAATACCAAAATAGCGCCAACGATAACAAGAACTACAACAACTGGTAACCAATATTTTGATATATGTTTACTCATTCTACTGTTTGTTATCTTGAAATGTTTTAAGTGCACTGACTTGAGGGTCATTTAGATGTATTACCGGACGTTTCTCTTTTATTTTTTCAATTGCATCTTCAACCGAATATCCTTCCGAAATAAAATACGCGGCAACAACCGTTGGGGCTCTTCCGTGTCCACGCCTACAATGTACATACACTTTCTTGTTAAGTAAGACAGATTTTTTAAGCATTGATACGCCAAGTATCAATTGATCTTGCGTTGGTGGCTCCGTGTCAACAACAGGAATCCATAGAAAAAATTCAACACCAAACGGTGTGTCTACTCTCTCTCCCTCTATTGAGATGTCAGCTGTAATTCCATTTTTCAAAAGTTTATTGTCAAAATGTGTTTTGCAACACACATTAGTTCCAATATAAATATTTTCAGTTATTTGATTATATTCAAATTTCACTTCGTCTGTATGTTCTTTTTCCATATAAAAAGTATATCACAGTCGTGCATGTCAACTAAAAATCAGCTAATACAAAAGTATTAGCTGATTAGTATATTAATTTATGCATTTGTTTTA
>CAYZCN010000007.1:0-8404 GCA_964476975.1 uncultured Candidatus Saccharibacteria bacterium
AGTAGTTAACGACAATCTGCCACTCTAAAGATAGATGTCGTGAATTATTGTGTGCAAACAACCTTCCCGTTTCCTTTTCTACAGAGGTTAAATATTTTTTTTTAATAGAAAGTAGTGACTTCCGTTCTCTTGGTTGTGGTGTGTATTTATGTGAGGGATTAGAAAACGTATCGAGGACCTCTTCTGCGCATATCAAAGACTTGGGCGGTTTAGTAAAAAAATGAAATGTATTTTCTGTCTCATTCATATGCGTAACTATTGTAACTATAAAATCTCTTTAATAAATCTCTCAAACCCCAGCTCGCTTCGTGCTCCCACAAGAGTATTAGTAATAAATCCCTCACGATCTATAAACACAGTAAGTGGAACCATGTGTGATCCGCGTCCGAAATAATTAAAAATATTATTATTTCTGTCCGAAACCAACGTATAGGTTACTTGTACTTCATTTTCTACAAAATCAAGCCCACTTTCCCTTGATTCAGTTTCACTACGGTGTACCCCAATAACTATAAGGCCCTCGTCTGCATATTTATGTTGAAGTGACTCAAGGATTGGCATTTCCTTACGACAAAACGTACACCATGCAGCCCAAAAGTTGAGCACGACAGGTTGTCCCAAGAACTCCTCCGTCCCTATGACACGTCCATCATATGTATTAAGCACAAACAAACTTGCTTTTTGTGGTGATACTTCTTCTTGGACAAATGCTACGTAATATAATAGTCCGAACCACAACACAACTAAAACGCCTATAATAGAAATCCATGATCTGTTGTTGTGTATAAATTGCATATTATGTATTCTTGTTATTTTGTGTTTTCTCAAGTAGGCGTAAGTAACCAAGTAATGTGTGTCCTGCAGAATCTATCCATACCTCACTGTGAGAATAGTCGTGTCTAAAACCCCCCAAAGCAATCCTCCTGTGTACTGATGGAATAAAAAAAGTATTTTCTTCATTATACTGCATTCTGTAAAGCCACGTCAAAACATCGTGTAACTCTTGTTTATACTCATCTGGGTACAATGCTAACACTTCAAAAATCTTTCCCACACCTCGTGTGTAAGAAAAACTGTCAACTGCAGAAGATGGAAAAGATCCGTCGTATTTTTGATGAGAAATAAAAATATTTGCAACTAATTTTGAAAATGATGGTTTGTAATAAAAAAAAGTATGCACCACTTCTGCCCATGCTATAAAATTAAACGGTTCGCTGTTTCGTGTCACTCTTTTAAACTCTTTTTCTATCACCAAGGTCGTCTGTAAAAACACGTCAAAATACTGTTCGTCTTTTTTTTTCATCTGCCACAAAAAGCTTGCCGACTGTGAAAATGTAATAACCTCAAACGATTCTGATATCAGACGCTTCTCTATTTCTTTTGCAACTTTCTGTGCATCGTTATTTCTTTTAAGTACGAGCAACAGTTGGCCAAAATATGCAAGAGTTGCAGTACTAATATTTTTTAAAATATCTCCTTTCCAAAAAACATATCCGCAAATAAACTCGCAACTTTTTTCTGCAGACTGAATAAAACTATTGCTATGTGTTACCTTTCCGAAGCGAGCAAGCACTAAGGCGGTAAATGCAAGTCGGGGTAAATCAACTCGTCTTTTGTGTATTCCAGAGTGCACATCAGTAACAGCGGGTATATTACCATCTGGTTCTTGAATAAAGCAGAGCAACTCCGCCGACCTTTGTGCCCACCGCATCATTTCGTCGCAACTTTTTGAATAATGTGCAAGCAATGGCCCCTCCAAAGAAAGGGGGCGCTCATGGTCAGTAGACTCTATAAAGTCATCTACTTCAAATACAAAAATATCTGCATCGCCAACTTCCTCAACAGAGATACGTGTTTTCTGTGTAGCTAATGAGACAAGGAATTGTTCCAGATTTCTAAAAGAAAGAACATTAAAAATTTCTGGTAAAAACCAACCCTCTTTATCTTCTTTTTTTAAAAAATATCCCTTCGTGTAATAAATATCACCCCTGTCAATTTCTGATTCTAAAAGAGGAATTTTCAAACTTGAGATAATAGTAATCTCTATTCGTGTACGCAGTAGCTCATCTTCTGCAATGGAATCGAAACGTATGTCTTGCGCTGACTGTTTAACTCCTGAAATAATGCCCTCCCACAGTGGTTTATTTATTGTAACTGTTGACCCACGAAGTTTCCCATCAACCCACAATGCAACGCCAACGTCGCTTCTCTGTTGAGCTTGAACACCTACTGTTTTAAAATATTCAAAAAAATCATTCGTATTTTTTGTTTTTTGTTGCAAAAAATCGGTAAGGACCTTTCTGCACGCTTTCAACGTTTCTTGTTTTTCTTTGTCTGACAAACCCCAATATAAAGGTCTTTGAATTTTACCCCTGCTTTTGTTTTCAAAAATATTAAGTTTTGCGGACTGAAAAATATTTATCCAGTCATCCTGCTGTGTATTTTGAGGAAGAGTGTCCACTGTATCAGGTGAACAGAGATAAAACGCGACACGCTGATTTTTTAAAAGTTTTTTAGACTTTTTAGGCATATCGCCAAATTGAAATGGTGGCGTAAAATAAAAATGTCCTTTTGTATTTGATGTATTAACAAAAACACATTCTCTATCATTGAGACCGGTGCATACCCAGTCAAAAAAAGCTTGAATTTGTTCGTTTGGTTTTGTTGATTTTTTAAAAAATTGGAACATCATGAGGGTATACTCATAATAGTACGTAGACGGAAAAGAAAAAAGCCCGAGACATAGTCTCGAGCTTTAGTGTGTTTATGGTATTACGCCTTAATGTTTGCACCCTTTGGTACTACATATGAGTACGAGAGCACATCTGATGAGAAATAAAGCTCGACCGTCTCTGTTATAGTAGATAACTTTATTTTTTGTACTTCTTTCACAATCTCTTCGGGAGATTTGGGAGAGCCAGAAATAAGAATTTCCGAGGCTGTGTGGTTTAAAATTACGTTCGGATGACAAAAACGTAACGCATTTTGCCCTGCTATCATTTTTTGTGCCTTTTCATAGAGACCTCTGTCAGCACGGTGACTCCACATAACATCTTTTATACATTTAACAGCTTCGTCAATACGTTGAACATCGGTTCCTATCTGAAAAATAAACATGCTCTTGTCACTGAACAAGGAAATTCCCGCACCGACACTATAACAAAGTCCGCGTTTATCTCGCAACTCTTGAAACAATGGGTACGACATGCCGCCAGAAATCATGTCGCTATACATATCTAATGCATGTGTTTCTTTAATTGACGCGGAACCGGCTGGGAAGCCAAAGCAAAGGTGAGCTTGATCAATGTCACGCTCAACCACCTCTGTTGCGACTGTTCGCGACGGGTTTTCGTAACCTACAAATTCTCGTTTATTTAAGTCGCCACCCATTTTTCCAAACGAGTGTTGGTTAATCTCTTCAAGCGCTTCGGCGAGTGTTATGTTCCCAACAACAACGACAGCATAGTTTGCTGGATAGTAAAAACGATTATACCAACTTACAAAACTATCTCTAGTAAAAGAAGATACGGATTCAACAGAGCCGAGTATGTCTTTCCCAAGAGGGTGGTCTCCAAAAATTAATCGGCTCGCATTTTTCCTACACAACATTGCGGGGTTGTCTTGAGTTTTTTTGATTTCTTCAAGAACATTCTTCATTTCACTTTCAACATCTGTCTCTCTAAAAAGTGGTGCGCGCATCTGACTCGCAAGCGATTGTACTGCCGTACCAAAGGCATTATTAGGAACAGTACGATAGTAGAATGTTCCCTCCTTGGAAGTCCATGCGTTAACGTTACCACCGTTAACTTCTATATCTTCAGAAATTTCTTGTGAATTTACCTTGTCCTTGTTGCCTTGAAACATCATATGCTCAAGAGCGTGCGCAAGACCTGACTCACCTTCTCCTTCATCGCGCGTACCGGTCAAGGCGAGAACTCCCACTGCAGTACACATAACACTTGGCATTGTGTATACATACAAGGGCATACCATGGTTGGTCACCGTATGTTCAAATTGCATTTCATTACTCCTTTTTGTGTATTTTGTCATTATTTTCTGTATTTTTTCTGATTACACTATACATTGTTGTCTCAAATATATCAATATATTAAAACTACCAAGTACCGAGTACTTGGTAGTTTTAATTTAAAGTGTAGTAGTAAATAAAAGAGAAGAATGTCATACTATATATTGTACCATCAAAATAAATTATATGGAAAAAATATCAACACTCACATGGCACGCCCATGAATATGAAAATAAGGAACAAGGTACCGATTGGTATTGGGCATTTGGTATTGTGGCGCTCACAGGTGCGATAGTAGCAGTCGTATCTGGGAATATTCTTTTTGCTATTTTAATAATCTTAGGCTCGCTCACGTTAGCGTTTTATACTGCACGAGTACCAAATATCATACCCATTGAAATAAACGAACGTGGTATTAGTATTGACAAAACTCTTCACCCACACAACACACTTGAATCGTTTTGGATTGTTGACGACGAACGATACATAACACCTCATCTCTTTATTACATCAGATAAATTTTTTTTACCCACAATGACTGTCCTTCTTGAAGACACTCAACCTGAAACAGTGCGAGAATATCTAAGCAACTATTTAGACGAAGAAGAATATAACGAGCCCTTCCCGTACAAAGTAATGGAGTACTTGGGATTCTAATACCATAAAAAGGGTGTGAGAAAAACTCCGACGCTAAGCGTCGGAGTTTTTGGTGTGAATTAATTTGTGTGTTACTCCACAACGCCTTCTCCAAACATTTCAACAAGATCCTCTTCAGAAAGTATTATAATTTCTTTTCCGTCAGTGTCTGGAGTGGGTAATTCAGATGCGGGAATATTGTTATTAGTTGTAGTATTGTTATCAGAAAAAAGAATGTAGCCAAAAACAATGACGACTCCAACAAACAAAACAATGACTCCTTTTTTTATTTCTCTCATAATAATATAGTGTCAATAAATATATCTTATAATCTTAAATCTCTTCGAAGGTTGGATTGAGGTTGATGTTGACTATATCAGTTGCTGATCGCACCCCAGACTCACAAGTAAGTGTGTACGTAGTTTGTTCTGTTATTGGATCTGTAATATGTACGTCGTCCCATCGCCCACCAACAGAAAGATTTTTAGACTCTGAAAAACCGTCAGTTCCTGTAACCGTACATCTGTCCACATTTGCTGCAGACCACGTTATCGATGATACACCTCCTGGGTTTACAATAGTAGGCGATGCACTTATCGTTGTTGCTGGATTGCGCACCTTCACAGTCTGCTGTCCAAATCCTCCGTTTTTACAGCTCAGCTGATAATCATATGTCCCAAATTCAGTTGGTCCTGCGATCGATATATTACCAGAGGTATTTCCTCCCGTTGAAAAGAGAGTCCCCCAACTATACGGAGTTGAACCGAAGTTTGAGTAGTAACATGTCCACCGAATGCGTATTGTATCTCCTGAATCTATTGTTTTTGGTGTCACTGAAAAATCTGGAGCCTTGGCTAGTACATCGTGGTCTAACCTTTCGTATGCAGTAACACCAGAAGCGTTTGCGCAACGCGCCCTAAAGCGGTACGACCCTGTTGGACTAATCTCTGTTGCTACTTTTGAGCCACTGCCTGTTGATGTGTCCCATAGTTGAAAAGTGCCGTCCGGCTCACGCCTTTGAATATTGCAAACATTTGTATCACCGTTAGTCGTCCATGAAATTGTGAACGGATCGTTTTGTGTCGTAGAAGCTGCTGATTGAGAGATTGTAACTGTTGGCGCTAGTGTGGGTGGGGGCTCTATGGCACACTCGTTATAAGTTGCATTTACTGTTTGAATACTTATATCAGAATCTCGCCCGTTGTATCGAGCATAGCCACCCCCTGTTGCCCACCAATAAGAGAATCTGAAATTATATCTTGTTCTGTTTTCAAGCTTGTTAAGTAATCTTGTTGGGAGTGGTCTGTTGGTATAATTACAGTCACCGTCATTGTTTTGGTCAAGTCGTTCTGCATGAATTTGTCTGCCGTTATTATCACGGTCAAATACTTCCAAATACATCATATCGCAACGGTGATTATTAAACTGTGTTGTAAACGTAAATGGGTCTGTTGGTGTGACGGTTCTACGGTTATTTCTATTTAATACCCCGTGCCCTCTAGCAACTAAATTGTCGGCACTACCCTTAAAAATACTCAAACTATTGTCGCACGTGAGATTTACATTAGTAGTTGTACATGCCCCTATACTATGTTCAAATGACGGACATGATGCAGGTATAGCAAGACCTTGCCCGCCAGAAGGTGCGGGAGTTGCGACGCCAACTTCAACAGAATTAAAAGCAACCAATGAACTTTTAATTTCATCTGTCATTAGAAGTGTAAAAAGAAAAAAAGCGAGGGCTCCAACGGTAATTATCTTTTGTATCGTAGAAATGTTTTTAATATCACTCATATTTTTATTGAAATATTCATATACAACCATTATAACAAATATTTTTATAAAAAAAGTTACTTATTCACAACTAAACTTAAATTACGTTTAATTGCTTCTTTCATTTCAGCAAGTCCTTGACTGGCAATGCGTGGATCATTGCCTGGATATGCTTTTTCCCAGTCTCTGTTGGTGAGTTGTTCTGCCTGCAAAAATGCATGACTAAGAAATATCTCTGCTTCTTTATATCTTTCAAGGTTGAGAAGTGAGGCTCCTGCGATGTTCAAAAGCCATGGATTGTTTGGAAAGTATTCAATCCCACGTTCCGCAACAACAAACGTGTCTTCATACCTCGCTTGTTCAAAATATACCCACGCAAGATCATTGCGCGCTGCCCAATTTATTGGGTCCCATTCAAGAAACATGAGAAAATCCGACTCTGCCATTTCAGACTCTTTGCGAAAGCCATGAATAAGTCCTCGAATATAGTACGATGCCATGAAGTTGTCACCATGAATTTCGATTTGTTTGTTTATTTTATAAAGGGCGCTGTCAAAGTCACCATGCAAAAAATCAATACGCGCGAGTTGATGCCATGCATCAGGTACCTGTGGGTCAATTTGAATTGCTTTTTTAAAATATTTCTCTGCTTTTTTGAGGTCGTACACATCATCACCATATACGTTAAAATAATAATTTCCAATTTCAACCACAAAGACTGCGTCGGTGTTGAGGGTAAGCATTACTTGAGGAGAAAGATGAAGCTGGTTCCACAAAGCTATGCCGAGTTGAGTGCGAAAATGGTACACACCGAATATAAACAACACAACCACAATAACAAGTGTTATGTCTAAAAGATATTTTTTATACCGCAACAAAAACAAATTCATAACTAAAAGTATACTACAAAAAAGAGACGCGTTCCTGTCGGAACGCGTCTCGCGTTTTTTGTCATTGTTACTTAATGTGTCGCCAGCTTTTAAGAAAGCCTGTCGCTTGAGCAACCGATGCTCCCGCTTCGGACAAACTCTTCACGCCTGCAGTGAAATGAAACTGCCCGTAGCCAACCCACGCTCTGCCGTACTTTTGAGTTGGTTTTTTGAGCGTTGCGTAAAACATCGTACGCGAAACGTACATATTGGGTGACTTGTTGGACCGATACGGACACGGCCCAATAACGGTAACTGCATTTCGAGGGACAACAAATCCGCCAGTGTACATTGTCACTTGTCCCCATCCGGCAATTTTCACCGTAAAAGATGTGGTTTCAATCTCCGGCGCAAAGTCAGGACGGAGAACACGCTGTCCTTGTTGGAACAGAATGTCTTGTTTCAAACTATGCTTGAGCACTTTTGCAAGCCCCATCTGACTTCGTGAATGTTTGGTGATGTCCACCTTAATAAGTGCGCGAATGTTTTTGCCGACATCTTTTTGTGCTTCGGCAAAGCTCCGGTACACTCCCAAAAAGTATGCAGCGCCTTCTGATTGAAGTGAATGATATGCATCGCCGGCATTATTGCCACCCCACATAACATATCTCCAACACCCATCAGGTGTCATGAGGTTTCGTGAAAATCCGTTCGGCGCTGTCGCTCTGACCGCCTTGGACATATTTACATTATCTTGCCCATTGAGACGAAGATTTGAACAGGCGGCATTTGCACCAGTAGTGAAAACAACGAATGCAAGTGTTGCAAACATTGTTGGCGGAAAACGTTGAAAGAAAGTCATTTGTTTCTCCTTTTTGACTTTTCGTATCTATTATATCTGTGTCAATTGTTACATATCTTGAGATTTTTGTCAATAGTATATCGCCTTTGGAACTGCGGGTTATTGTGGTTTAATAGATTTCAAGAAAAGACATGCCCTCATAATTTAATGGATAGAATACATCTTTGCGGAAGATGCAATCGAGGTTCGATTCCTCGTGAGGGCACCGAAATAAAATCGTCCCAGTTTTTTGGGGCG
>CAYZCN010000007.1:8504-13998 GCA_964476975.1 uncultured Candidatus Saccharibacteria bacterium
TCCTCGTGAGGGCACCGAAATAAAATCGTCCCAGTTTTTTGGGGTCGAAATAAAATACTTAATGATTCGTAACCTACTCCGTGCAAACACAGCAACTAGCTAAAGCTGGTTGTTTACGATGACAACAAAAAAACCTCTCGTCTCCGAGAGGTTTTTATTGTGTTTTTTTAATAGCTGCCGACAGTCGAGACTTTTTACGAGAAGCGTTGTTTTTCTTAATAATTCCCCTCTTTACTGCTTTATCAATCGCCTTATATGCTTGCGGTAAAATATCTTGTGCCTCTTTTGTTTTTCCTGTAGATATCAATTTTTGAGCTTTTTTTACAACCTCCTTCATAGCTCTCTTGCGACGCAGATTAAACACCTGCTTGCGAGCAGAGCTTCGTAGTGCTTTTTTGGCTGATGATGTAATTGGCATGTCTCCTAATAATTCAATAGAACAAGAGTAGCAAAAACCATATATTTATGCAAGTGATGATTTTTTACAATTATTGATTCCATATTCATAATTCCCCTTGAATGAGGTATTATAAGGTAATGATTGCACAACTACGAGGAGCTCTTGTAACCGCAGAAAACGGCTTTGCTGTGCTTGATGTTGCTGGTGTGGGATACAAGATATATATAAGCGCTGAAACACAAAGCACACTCACCAAACAGAAAAAGAAAGAAGTGTGTGTGTTTACTCATCTTGCTCCACGAGAAAACGCTCTTGATCTCTATGGATTTTTACGCACTGAAGACCTGTCTTTCTTTGAATTACTTATCGGAATATCAGGTATTGGACCGAAATCAGCACTTGCGATTTTAGGTGTCGCAGATGTTGAGACACTCCAGACCGCAATACGAGCGGGTGAGAGTAGCTACCTTACTAAAGTATCCGGCATTGGAAAAAAGAATGCAGAAAAAATTATTCTAGAACTCAAAGATAAGGTGGGAACACTCGCAAGTGGTCAAGAACACGAAATGGTGAGAGAGGAAATAGACACAGTGGAGGCCCTTAAGGCTCTTGGGTATGGTCAAACAGAAGTGCGCGAAGCACTAAAACAAATACCAAAAGACTTGCAAGACACCGGTGAGCGACTCAAAGCTGCTCTTAAGATACTTGGACGCTAAGTTTAATACAAAAAATGCTCTACATATTAAAAAAGATAATTCCAACCCCGTTGTTTCAGCTCCTTCAACCACGATATCACTTTTTACTTTCTTTGTTGGGGGCGGTGCGATACTGGTTTCCATCTAGAAACATAACAGTAGTCGGTGTGACAGGCACAAAAGGTAAGTCAACAACTGTTGAGATTATCAACGCTCTTCTTGAAAAAGCTGGGAACAAAACAGCAGTTTCAAATACTATTCGTTTTAAGGTTGGAGACGAGTCGTGGTCAAATAAGTTCAAAATGACTATGCCGGGGAGATTTTTTATACAAAAGTTTCTTCGTTCGGCAGTCACTGCTGGTTGCACTCACGTCGTACTAGAAATGACTTCAGAGGGTGTGAAGCAGTTTCGGCATAAGTTTATAGAACTTGACGCGCTTATTTTTACAAACATTGCTGCCGAGCACATAGAGTCTCACGGCTCATACGAAAACTATGTTGCGGCAAAATTACAGCTCGCAAAATCTCTTGAAAAATCCCACAAAAAAAATAAACGAATTATCTCAAATATAGACGACAAACATGGCAAGGAGTTTCTTAATATAAATGTAGAAAATAAATACACATATAGTCTCAAGGACGCATTGCCGTACAATATAACTGAACATGGTGCGACACTTACCATCCAAAATGAAGTATATGAGTCCCCTCTCCTTGGTGTATTTAACGCCTACAACACCATTGCGGCAGTTGTGTTTGCTAAAAGTGTCGGTATAAACACTAAAACAATACAACGCGCAATTAAAAATATTGAACTTATTCCTGGCAGAGTGGAGCAAATTGATATGGGACAAAATTTCATTGTTATTGTAGACTACGCACATACGAAGGAATCACTTGAGCAACTCTATCGCACCTTCGATCAAAGAAGAAAAATATGTGTACTTGGAAACACTGGAGGTGGAAGAGATGTCTGGAAACGGCCTAAAATGGCACAAATTGCAGACAAATACTGTTCGCGTATTATTCTGACCAACGAAGACCCGTACGATGAAGACCCACGTGAGATTATTGATGATATGAAAAAAGCGATACATAAACACCCACCAGACATAATTATTAACAGACGAGAAGCAATACGGAGTGCGCTCCAAAAAGCATCTCGTGACGATGTTGTGTTGGTTACCGGTAAGGGGACCGACCCTTATATTATGGGGCCAAATAATACAAAGGAGCCCTGGAGTGATGTCAGAGTTGTAAAAGAAGAATTACAAAATATACTACATGCAAGAAAAAAATAAACTATTTATATGAACAGTAATAACGATTTTCTCATGTTTCTTTTTGTTCTCGTTGGCCTAGGTGTCACATGGGCTCTTAGTGGTGGACCAGAACGTGCGCAAGAAAAAGAGAGTACGCGCGTCTCTCAAGAAAAAGTGGCGGAACAACACTTGGTCAACACTAATGCGACCTTGGGCACAAATACGAATAGAAACATCAACGAAAACGGCATCGGACGTGAGATAGAGAGGGTGCAAAATGAACTAGAAGAAGTACAGAAAGAGCTGGAAAACATAAAAACACTCGGGGAGCAGTCTCTCTTTAAAGATAAAATAACTATAGAAAACTCTACGGGTGGGTTACGGAAAACACATCCGGATGACGAATACTTTATTCTGCGAGCACAACACGGTAACGAAAAACCAATCTCTATCACTGGATGGAAAATTGAAAGCACTATAACTGGGAAGAAAAGGACTATCGGGAATGGCTCCCACCTTCCCAATAGCGGTGGTGTGAGTCTTGAACGAAATATACAACTTTCCCCTGGTGACCGAGCATTTATCATAACCGGACGATCCCCTATAGGTATCTCATTTCGCACTAATATTTGCACAGGATATTTTGAACAGTACCAAAATTTCACACCTTATCTAAAAAAAGAATGCCCTCGCGCGAAAAATGAATTAGAAGAATTTTCGTCTGTATCAATAACAGATGACGGATGTTACAACTTTGTAAGTCGTATACCGCGCTGTAAAATGGTTATTTCTCAAACTCCCCTTCTCTCTCCCTCGTGTTCACAGTTTTTATCAAATCACGCAAATTACAACGGTTGTGTTTCAAATCACCGTGATGACAATAACTTTTATAAACCAGAGTGGCGAGTATATCTTGGAAGAAGTTCAGAGCAGTGGCGCGAAAAACGCGAAGTTCTTCGTCTATTGGACACTGAAGGTCGTGTTGTTGATGTTTTTACTTACTAAATTAACTATTAGACTTCCAGTAAACTATCAAACGTCCGACGTTTGATAGTTTTAACTTTTAACCTCCTTTGCGCCACTTGTTTTTACGTACTTGTCGTACTCTTTTCCATTTTTAAACTGTCCAACAAGCAGGTCTGTTTTGAGCAACTTCCCCCACCTATTTTCTTTTACACAATCTTGATAACTTGACCACGGATAGCTGACTTCTTTATTTTTCCACTTACGCAATTCTCTTGAATTACGATGAATGTATGCAGATGTATAGAGTAGTTGTCTATTGTCTTTAATATGTACTGCTTGAAAAGGCCCCTGAAAAACATGTCCTGATTTTTTATATTTTGCATTAAAATAGTTTGCGTATGCTACAAGCACCTTTTGCATATATGTTGAAATACCCCCTTCTTCAGTTTCTTCAACAATAAGATGAAAGTGATTGGGCATTGGGGTAAATGAGACGAGTGCAACAATTCTGTTTTTAATAATCTTTTCTATTGTTTCTTTTGTAACATTAAACCTGTTGTGCTTTATAAAACTACTTACAATCGTGCTTGTATTATAAATTGGTTTTGGTGACTGAAAGTAAAGTATCAAAAAAAGGAACCGAACATAATCTCGTGTATCTAAAAATAACTTCTGTTTCGCAACCCCTCTTCCATACAGATGATAGTGCTCACCTGGTGCAAATTGTACTTTTCGCGTTGGCATGTATATATTATACACTATTAAGAACCCGATTCCTAATATTAGGAATCGGGTTCTTAATAGTTAGGGTCTAGATAGTTAAATGTTGAGAATTCTGAAAAGAGTGACTCCAGCGGACACAGCGACATTGAGTGACTCCTTGCTTCCTTTCATTGGAATTTCTGCAATGACATCACACTGTTTGAGTGCGGTGTCTGACAACCCCCTCACCTCGTTTCCAAACATAAACGCCATTTGTGATGATTTTTTTATCTTTTTATAATCTATCGAATTTTTGTGTTGTTCAATTGCAATAATTCGTACTCCTTCATTTTTAAGCTTACTGAGCGTGGCGCGTAATGAGGTTGTGGTACTCCATGGAACAATATTCTCTGCACCGAGGGCAATTTTTGCTATATCTTTTCTTGGTCTTCCAAATCTATCCATTGGAGTTGGTGTGTAGCCCGACATAATAACTTCAGAAATTCCTGCCGTATCTGCGGTACGGAAAATAGAGCCGACGTTGTGAACACTTCTAATATTATGTAATATGATATATGTCTTTTTTTGCATGTTTTGTTTTACTTTTTTTGTATGTATACTTAACTAATATACATATAACATTTCTTTATGCTTAACATATTTCCAGAATTATTGATACTTGGCTTCTTTGCACCCCTCATACTTCGTGTTGTATTGGGAGTATCTTTTTTATGGTTTGGATATAACAAACTCATAAAAAACAGAAAGGAGATTGTTTCATCACTACAGACAAATCCTGTCGGACCTTCATTTATAAAAAAATACTTGAGCAGTATGGCCTCTTTTATTGTGTTGATATTTGGTGTTGTTGAGATATTTATTGGTATATCTTTAGTTGTTGGTTATTTGACACAAATTGCTGTACTTGTCGGTATCGTAACAGTGCTCAAAACACTTTACTACAAACGTTCCAATAAACTATTTGCTCCACATGATACATTGGTATATATTCTCACAATCGCTATATCTTTATCACTCCTCATTTCTGGTGCGGGCGCGTTTGCGTTTGATTTGCCCCTGTAAAAAACTATTTTACGTGAACATACCAATGAACATACCACGGTATGTTCATTGGTATGTTCATTGTGTATACTGTAATATACCATGCATAAAAAACAACATATACGAAAAATTGTTAAGAATGGTCGGGGAAGTTACTACATTAATATCCCGAAAGAAATCATTGAAGCACTCCACATGAAAGAGCGACAGAAGCTTGTTATTGAACTGGTTGGTAAACACCTGAAAGTCAAAGACTGGAAAAAATAAGCGGGAAGTGTTATAAACAATAACAAAATACTTTCAATGGGTGTCCTGGTAAATTAAAAGCCTGAATATCCGCCCGTAGGTGTTTTGGTAAATTAAAAGCCTGAATATCCGCCCGTAGGTGTTTTGGTAAATTAAAAGCC
>CAYZCN010000007.1:14098-21424 GCA_964476975.1 uncultured Candidatus Saccharibacteria bacterium
GAATATCCGCCCGTAGGTGTTTTGGTAAATTAAAAGCCTGAATATCCGCCCGTAGCTCAGTTGGTAGAGCAGCTCCCTTTTAAGGAGAATGTCGTAGGTTCGAGTCCTACCGGGCGGACAGCGTAAAGAAAAACAGTGCCTGTGCACTGTTTTTTAGCTGTCCGAGGCGGAAACATGTTTTTACGACAGAACAACGTGAAAAACGTCCTTAAACACTCTTTTTACTCTTCTGAAACGATGCATAAAAAGTTGTTTTTTTGGGATCCGAAGTAAACCACGCTCGTCCATCCATAAGCTCAACGAGTTGTTTAACAATAAAGAGACCGAGTCCTGTTCCTTCTTGCTTGCTTTCCTGTGCAGATTTTGATCGCCAAAATTTTTGAAATACGTGTACCTGATCCTCCGGTTTTATTTGTGGGCCATTGTTTGCAACAGATACAATAACTTCATCGTCTTTTTCTTCTATTCCAAACGTAACTTCACCATGTTCGGGGTCACTATATTTTATGGCGTTTGAAAGAAAGTTAATTAAAACCTCTTTGAAACGCATCTCGTTTGCTTGAATAAATAATAATCCTTCGGGAATATTTTCTGTAAGCTTTATGTTTCGTTTTTCTTTTAGTTTTTGTAATTCCTCAATAGCATCATGATACGCTCCTGTTACCGACACCTTGTGAAGTGCGAGATGAATTGTGTGCCCTTCAATGCGTGCCACTTGAAGTAAGTCTTGTACAAGTGCAAGTAACCGTTTATTGCTCTTTTTAATTTTTGCAACTAAGTGTTCTTGTTTTTCAAAAAAGGGATCGTTTGCTGCCTCAAGCTCAATCATACTATCCTCAATAGCGCGTGCGGGGGTCTTAAGTTCGTGGGCTGCAATAAAAACAAACTGGTCCTTGAGCTCAATAATTCGTCTTGATTGTTCTGCCTCAACCTTACGAGCAACAACTACTTTCTCAAAAGCACCAACAATAATATATGAGACAACAAACAAAAAAGCAGTAAGAGCAATAACAATAAGTGCAACAACCTCTACTTCAGCGTACTGGCGGGCAATATTATTAGTTATCAGAATAGAACTAATAATAACAATACCCATTATCAAGAAGAGGAACTGCGGACATGTCCACAACCCGACATTCAAATCGTTACATTGTCTTACAATGTTAAGTTTATTCCCTGTTGATTTAAAAATATTATCCATTCTCTAAATATAAAAAATTATTTTACTATACTATTTATACTACCATACCTTGATAACAATAATTACAACCCCAGTATTAAATATTCCATTTCTACACCCAAGTCACCTAAACCTCTGCGAGCATTATGATACAAGGAAATGAGAGTCTTAGAAATTCTTTGTAGCTCACCTACAGAGTAATTTTTTTGAAACTGTAAGGCTTTTTTATACACAAAAGGATTTAATTTGACGTCCCCCACTGCCTGTGAACTCCTCGCAAGAAGCATTACCTTTACTTGCCAAAAAAGTATCCCGACAATTGCTTCATCGGCGACATTATGAAACTTTGCTTTTTGAAAAAGTAACCACATATTTTTTTTATCTCTTTTTCCTAATGCTTCGGCAAGAGAAAATGTATTAAATGAGTCCTTGTTTCTAGATAAGGTGTGCGTATTATATAGTTGTACTTTTGTGGCATACTTTTCAACCTTCCTTAAGAAAGTCTTCGGTATTTCGTCTTCAAGAATAACAAAAATATTTTCTGATTGTCCAATTTCTTTAATATTTTTTAATACTATTTCTTTAATATTTTTATCTGAGAATAAATGGTCAAAGGAGATGATATACTTTCGTGCAAAAAGCCCTTGACCATATAACAGCTCTGGGAGTTCTGTCTCATTAAAAGAATCGGAGTCTACTAAAATATGAGAAGCATTTGGTTTTTTTATCAACAACGAGCTGACGAGTTCGTGTAACTTCTCGCGTGTCTTTATTGTGTCTGTTCCATGTAAAACGTAAAGCATAGTAAACTAAATTAGAATTTATTTCATTTCTCCCCAGTTATCCCCCGCCATCATATCGGCAACAATGGGTACGCCACTTGTCTCCCTAAGACTTAAAACTTCCTCCATTATTTTTTTTATCTGCACTGTTACCTGTTTCATTTTTGTAGTTTTAATTTCATAAATAAGTTCGTCGTGAACTTGGAGTAAAAGATGTGCGTCCTTTTCTAATTTCTGAGAAACTAAGTATTCGTCAATACGAGCCATGGCTATTTTTACAATATCGGCCTGTGTGCCCTGAATAGGGGCGTTAATCGCCATACGCTCCGCAGCAGCTCGCACAAAAGGAATGTGCGAATTTATACCCTCAAAGTAACGCTTACGCCCAAAAAACGTTTCTGTATAGCCATTTTTTGCCGCGCTCGCTTTGGTGTTTGTGATAAATATTGCAAGTCCAGAAAACTTTTCGAAATATTCATTATAAAAACGCTGTGCCTCCTTGCGTGTTGTTCCTAGGTTCTTCTGTAGTGAGCCAACGCCCATTCCATACTGAATACCAAAGTTAATAACCTTCGCCTGTCTTCGCATTTCTGAATCTACCTTATCTGGTGCAACACCAAAAACCTCTGACGCAACAGTGGTGTGTATGTCGCCGCCGTCCTTAAATACATCAATAAGTTTTTTATCTTCCGACAAAAAAGCAGCGACTCGAAGTTCAATTTGTGAATAATCAAGTGATACTAACGTAAATCCCTTAGTTGCAACAAAAGCGTTCCTAACGTTTCTTCCAAGCTCTGTTTTAATTGGAATATTTTGAAGGTTTGGGTTTTGTGACGACATTCGCCCTGTCGTAGTACCTGTTTGTAAAAACTTTGCATGTAGTCGCCCGTCACTATCTACCATATCGGGGATATTGTCTATATATGTTGAGAGGAGTTTCTGCAACTCTCTATATGAGAAAATCTCTTTTATAATTGGGTGCACTTCACGTAATTTTTCTAGTTCAGACTCTCGTGTTGATTTTTGTCCGGTACCAGTACGCTTTAAATTTTTTGCAGTCAATTGTAGTTTATCAAACAATATTTCTCCCAACTGTTTTGGTGAATTAATATTAAACTTTTCGTCAGCATATTTATAAATGCGTTTTTCAATTTTGTCTAATTCTGAATGATACTGCTTTGAAAGTTTTTTAAGATATACACAGTCAGTGGTAATACCGCGCGCCTCCATTTTATTAATTACAGGGGTGAGAGGGAGCTCAATATCTTCATACACTCTTAATAACTTCTGTTTTTTAATTTCATCAAAAATTATTTTATGAGCCTTACTAAATATGTTAGTTTGTGTATATTCATAAATATCCTCTAGAGTAGGGTTAGTATAATTGGATCTCAGCACCCAAAGTGCCAATGCAAGTTTCTGTATCTCTTCTTCTGCTGGTTCTTCTTTCTTACTCATACCAACCTTTTCTGCTTCCTCTTCAACACCAAACATCTCTCGCACACGCACAGAAAGAGTTCGAAATCCAAGCTCGCTGAAAAGCTCGAGAACGTTGTCCACAAGAAGTGCGTTTCGCCACTCCTTATTAGGTAAGGAAAAAACTATTGGTGCGTCTCGTCGTATTGTTGCTAACATTTTTGAGAAACGCGCCTCCTCCTCATTTTCTATAAGAAGGCTTATAATACGAGGCTTAATGCCCTTTTTTTCAAATTGTGCTGCGTCTTTTTTTAACTTAGCGTATATTTCCTCAATCGTTCCAAATTTTTGTATAAGCGTAGTCGCGGTCTTTTCCCCAATACCCGCAATACCGATTATGTTGTCCGAAGGGTCGCCACGAAGACCTTTATAGTCGGTGAGTAATTCCGGTTTAAATCCGAATCTCTCTTCAACTGCTTTTTCGTTATATAATACTGTGTCGTTAATACCTTTCTTAAGAGTGTATACTTGCACCTTTTCATCTACGACAAGTTGAAGGGTGTCCATATCTCCTGAAGCAATGACGGTAGAAATATTTTTATTATTTTGTACCTGCTCTACAATAGTTCCAAGCATGTCGTCTGCTTCAAAACCTGCTTTTTCATATATTTGAATTCCAAAAACACTAAAAATATCTCGTGAACGATTGAGCTGTTCCGCAAGTTCATCATCTATTTTTGCCCTTCCCGCCTTATATTCTTTATATACCTCATGTCTGTATGTTGGTTCAGGAAGATCGTAGCACGCAATAATGTAATCTGGACTAAGGTCCTTAACTAACTTAAGAAGCATAGATGAGAGTCCGTAGAGTGCTCCTGTTGGCTCTCCCTTGTGTGAAGTAAAATCCGGCAATGCGTGATATGCACGATGAATAATAGCGTGCGCATCTAACAAAACAAGTCGTTTGGTTGCCTTATTGGTTTCTTTTGATTTTTTTTTCATAATTCAACTGTTATTTTTCTTTTCACTTCGCTAACTACTTCAAACGTTAGATGTGTCATCTTGTTTGGTAATATTTCTGTTACCATCTCTGGCCATTCAATAAAAATTATATTTTTAGAATCAGAAATAATGTTGTCCCACCCAAGATTTTGTAACTCGCTTCCGCCCTTTAATCTATATGCGTCAATATGAATGAGTTTGCTAAATATATTATTATCAATCTGATATATTTTTTCTATTACAAATGTAGGACTCGTTACCGTCTGTGTTAATCCAAAAGACTTAGCGACCGCTTTAACAAATGTCGTTTTACCCGCACCGAGTTCTCCGGACAGTCCAACGACTGTTGCTTTTTCTTTTTCTCCACTGGACCTTATTATTTGCTGAACAAAGGTTTCTGCATATTTTTCTATTTCTCCAGCAGTATAAACAATCATTGTGTTTATTATATCACCTTTACTACAAGCACGTTGTAACAAAAAAACGCGATGTTCTATAAAATATCGCGTTTTTTAAACTTTATTTTTGGTTATTTACTAGCGCTCGGTGCCGAAATGCCTTTGTTTTTGGCAAAGTCTGGATCCGCTTGTTTAATAGAAAGCGCAATTCTATTCTTCTCATCAATAAGCTTCACCACAACAGGAACCATCTCCCCTTCCTTCAAAACGTCCGCTACATTAGCCACACGAAAAGGAGCAATCTCAGAAATATGAACGAGCCCTTCTGTTTGTGGTCCAATTTTAACAAATGCTCCGAAATCAGTAATTTTTACCACCTCTCCATCAAAACGCTCTCCAGCAACGTATTCGTGAGTTATGGATTCAATACTTGCGTATGCCTTTTCTGCAGCTCCGCCTTTTCCGGTAATGAAGACGGTGCCGTCTTCTTCAATTGTGATTTCGTCAACACCTGTTTCATCTTTAATACCATTAATTACCTTGCCACCCGGACCTATAACAGAACCTATTTTTTCAGGGTCAATCTGTATGGTGAGTATTTTTGGTGCACGTGATGAAATGTCCGATCGCGGTTCTTTGATTTCTTTCGTAATTGTTTCAAGAATATGTAGACGCGCAGTTCGTGCGCACTCTAATCCTTCGGTCAAAATAAAAAGAGGAATACCATCAACTTTTACATCCATTTGAATTGCAGTAACACCTTCGCTTGTACCAGCAACCTTAAAATCCATATCACCATGATGATCTTCGGGACCCTGAATGTCGGTGAGTACTTTATATGTTTTCTCGTCTTGCATCATAAGTCCAATCGCAATACCTGCGACAGGGCGCGCAATAGGCACACCCGCGTCCATTAATGCAAGTGTTCCTGCACATACCGACGCCATTGAAGTTGACCCGTTTGAAGCCATCGATTCGGAAACAATACGGATAGTGTACGGAAACTTATCCTTCGAAGGAATTACGGCAGAAAGTGCTTTTTCAGCAAGTGCGCCGTGACCTATCATACGTCTGTTGAATCCGCCCATACGTCCAGTTTCACCAGCAGAATACGGAGGAAAATTATAGTGATGTATAAATCTCTTCTGAAAGTCTGGTGATTCAATACTATTAATTAACTGTGCATCTTGAGGACCACCGAGCGTGAGTGCTGAAAATACATGTGTTCCGCCACGATAAAATATTCCAGATCCGTGAATGATGGGAGATATGCCACCTGCTTGGGCTTGTAGTACACGGACTTCGTCCATTGCTCGTCCATCTACACGTCTTTCATTTTCTATTGCCTCAGTATGCACACGCTCATCAAGTCTGTGTTCGTAGTAATCACCAAAAAGCGCCTCCTTTTCGTCAGGAAAATTTTCTTGTGCAAGCTCAACCCATTCCTTTTTAAGTTCACTAATTTTTTCTCCACTAAATCCCGAAAGAATAGCGTCAGCAAACTTAGACTCAATACCGTCTTCAAACAATTTGGCGGTTTCTTCGGGAAGCTCTGGTTTTGGAAATACTCTTTTTTCTTTTCCTATTTCCGAAACAATTTTTTCTTGAAAATTTTGTATCACCTCTATTTCTTTTGAGGCATGAATAAGAGCTTTTGAAAGTGTTTCTTCATCAACTTCTTTGGCTCCAACCTCTATCATGTTTATCTTTTCATTTCTTCCGCATGCAGTGAGATCAAGTGAAATCTCGTCACTGTCCCGATATTCATATGTCGGATTTGTTTCAAAATCACTCTTTCCATTGCTCATACCAATCCGAATTGCAGAAACTGGTCCATTCCATGGAATATCGGATACCGCAAGTGCGAGAGATGCGGCATTTATTGCTAATGTACCAGGGTCATCTTCGTCAATAGACAAAACTGTAACAACCACTTGTATATCGTTACGAATATGTTTTTCAAAAAGAGGTCGTATAGTTCTGTCTACCGCGCGCCCAGAAAGAATTGCTTCATCAGACGGACGTCCTTCACGACGCATAAAACGACTCCCCAAAATCGCACCGGCAGCGTAAAACTTTTCTTCATAATCTACCGTGAGTGGAAAATATCCAAGCCCCTCGCGCTCGTGAGACGACATCACCGCAGTCGCCATAACGGCGGTATTACCATATCTTAAAATAACCGAACCATTTGTCTGATCAGCAAGATCAGTAAACTGTGCGGTAAGTGTCTTTCCCCCAATTTCAAGGGAATATTCCTTTTTTTTCATATATGTACTGGGTGACCTTCAGATTCCAGAATTGAAGAATTGCTTCAACGCTGTATATCTAAAAGCCACTCTATATTATGTATAATACAGCTACTATAGCAGATTTTTTACTTTTTTCAACCACATTGCATTCTTTTTTGTAAAAGACCTCCAGTATACTGGAGGTCTTTTACATCGACTGTTGGTGTAGTTTGTAAATAAAAAGTTACGACTTGAGACCGCTGGCACGCATAATAGTACCTACAGTTGAGTTGTCTCGCCTACCAATAAGGTATTTT
>CAYZCN010000008.1:0-1897 GCA_964476975.1 uncultured Candidatus Saccharibacteria bacterium
TAAGTTTCATTTTTCTACCCTCTATTTTTTTCTTTCCACTTTCTATGTATGAACCGAGCTGAAACAAAAAGCATCAACAAAACAAATAAAACTTTAGCGGTTGTCTTCAGTGGATACACAAACAATAAGATTGATTGCTCATCAATAACGTCGTCGTATCCCCTGTTCAACATAAGTGTTGCACGATACTTTCCAAATAAATGTCCGCCGTTCCACGCAATCTTCCGAAACCGTGTTGCATTCGGTAATGCAAAATACGGATCAAGGGGAAGGAATGCGACAACACTACCAAACATATTTCTTATCTCAATAAAACCGTACGGCACAAGATGAGTGTCACCGTCGTTTTCAAAAAGAATTTCAAACTCAACTTCACCATCTTCTCGTATTGTCTGTCGTGGCCCACTAATTCGAAAATCTTTGAGCACGCCACTTTCATCTCGCTCACCATCAATGCTCACAAAAAACAAACTCGCAAGTCTAGATACAATCCGTGTCGTACTCACCTCTTGTGTATCGCTGTCAACACTGTCTCCCGTATTTGAAACAATAACAGCAGCGTATCGTCCACCGGAAACAGCATCCGACGGAAGTGCGACCGTTACCGGAAGTGTGATTTGCTGTCCAGACAGAAGTGTGAAGGTGTCAATTTCAGGAACGATAAAGTCTTTCAGTGTATACGGGCTTGTTTCGTCACCGAGCAATACCACGGCATCGTCTTGTTTATGTGTACCGATAAAGTCTTCGACAACAACATTAAATGAAGTTGTTTTGTTTGTTCGGTTTGCCACTGTAATACTTTTCACAATAGCGCCTCCAGGACTCACCGACACTTCAACCTTGCTCGGTGTTAAGACAAAGTTGTTCGTAATAGGTACATCCACATCTTCAACAAAAAATGCATTGACTTGTGTGTTAAACGAAAACAATACGAACAAAGTCAATGTAAGACATAAGCAAGTTATATATTTTTGTAATGTTTTAGTAAGCATTTTGTTTTGTGTTTTTTATATCGACCTTTTGTTGATTTTTATCACCAACGCTTGCTGTTCTTGTTGCCAAAAATAGCAAGCACTGACGACAAATTAATTTGAACCACTCTCGTCAACTGGAACGAGAACGTATAAATATTCTTGGTCTTTTTGATTTTTAAAGACCGGTTTAATAATTCCAGACTGACCATCTGCATCAGGCACAATGTTTATTTCGTCCGAAAACGCTTCTTCTATTTCTTTCTTTTGTACTTCGTCTTGTGTCGGTCCAAACGATGGCACAACAACTACTCCGTCTCGTTGTTGTTGATAGTTATGTTGCGCCAACCTCTCTCCATCTACCCCAACATTCCCCGCACGTATTCCAGACGTTGGCTCAATAACACGGTCACGTACTGCAAGTGAATGAAACGCTCGTGTTGTGTAATGCCATGTGGAAACTAGGAGTTCTTTCACGTTATCCCTTACTGAAGTGATGCTATTTGAAACAATCATGTTTGCTTCGTATGCCAACATTTCACCAACTGTAAATCCATAATCTGCATACTTAGCAATACGCTGTTCACCCCAAGCAACCACACCAGTCGCAACCTCTTGTGCAACATATGTGAAATGTGTTGACACGCCCACAACCCCATCAAAAAGTACGTCAACTGGATACGACAGAGACACATACGCAAGCTGTGCGTGATACGTCATTTCAATTCCTATGCGGTGGAGTGTGTTGAATGCAATGTCAGTGATGTTGTTGAGATAGAAAATACTTACGTCAACCACAGCGACATATCCGTGACTAACTTTCTTTGTTTGTTGCCCACCCCAGTCAGCTACACCAACGACTACACCTTGTGTAGCATTCGCAAGTGTCATCGCAGTATCAGTAAGATACGTAGAGAAGTTTTGTA
>CAYZCN010000008.1:1997-20362 GCA_964476975.1 uncultured Candidatus Saccharibacteria bacterium
GAGGCGCTTGCACTTTGTTCATATAAAGAGAGTGTCGTGTACGTGTTGGCGGTAGCATTCGCAAGTGTCATCGCAGTATCAGTAAGATACGTAGAGAAGTTTTGTACTCCATCAAACAAAGAAAGAGTTGGATACGACAGAGACACATACGCAAGCTGTGCGTGATACGTCATTTCAATTCCTATGCGGTGGAGTGTGTTGAATGCAATGTCAGTGATGTTGTTGAGAGAGTTATGTGTTTGGTTGAGAAGTGTGTTGAGGGTTTCCTTAACACCATTCTGTATTACGAAGTTTTGTGCGTTTGTAAGTGAGGCGCTTGCACTTTGTTCATATAAAGAGAGTGTCGTGTACGTGTTGGCGGTAGTGTTGACTGTAAAACCAATAACTCTATCGGACAAATTGGTTATATTCTGTCCAAAAGAAAGAAGGTTATCATAAAAAGCGAAGGATATTTTGGAAACAGGTTTTGTAATAACAGAAACTACTGCGCGAGTGTATCTTTCTGAAGTTACTGCAACATTCCTTACATCTTGAGCAATGGAAGAAATCAGCGCATCTCGTGTGCGAGTAAGTAAGTGTCCGGTACTGCCTGTAACACTCACAACCGCACTGTGACCTTGTGTTGTCTGGTATACCAACTCATTTACTGTGCGCTGAACCACATCGGACAACATTAAAGCAGGATACGATAATGCGACGTAGCCATTTTTTGTCTGATACACAGCTTCGACAACTACATTGTGCAAAGCGTACGCAAAAAAGTCTTTTACATATAAGGAAGTGTGAATAAGGCGGTCACGCAAACGATATACAAAAATAGTACTTATGTCTTTTACACCACGTTCAACAATAAACTCTTGCGTATCACGAAATGTGACACTTGCACGATGTTCAAAAAACGTAATTGTTTGATAGCTGTGTCCTACTGTTTGTTTTGATTGTTGTGAAAGCTGAACAGGACCAACGACCGCTACGGCATAGGTACCGAACACAAAAAAAGCAATCGCGACGAGGGCGCCAACTTGTTGTAAGTCACTTGCTTTATAAAACACACGGCGTGTGTTTTGTAATAATTTTTGCAGTGTGTCATCAGAAAATAAAAGTAAGTCACGCGATACGGTGCGAGTGTTTTTATATGATGTTTTTGAAAATACAGAAAATGTTTCAAACGAGTTGCGTACGATTGTGACCGCTCGAGAAAAATCAACAAACAAGTTATGAGACACCTCTTCAAAAAAGTCGCCGACTGCTCGTAATGTGTTAAACGAAGTACGCAAAGATTCGCGAGGAGAGAAACTAACAAGAGGCTTCTTCTGTGCAGATACCGCGCTAACATATTCTTGCTTTCGCTCTTGCGCTAATACTTTTTTTTGTTCCTCTTTATTGGAAGCGTGCTCTTTCAAAAAAAGAGAGAGGGAGTCTTCTGCAACATACCACGTTCTGCCAACCATCCTACCCTCCACCTTTCCTTGACGACAAAGACGTGCCACGTAGTCGTTCGTGTACCCGGCTATTTCACCAGCACGTCGTGAAGAGAGAAATTTTTTATTGTTAAAATTTAGTTCGTTATCCATATCTTTTTAGAAAAAATGGGTGTTGTTTTTAGAAAAAATATCTATATTTTTTTTAGTATCCGACTTATCTATATTTTACAAGATAATTCGTCTAAAACAGAGTAAAATACGGCTAAGAATGTGGATAACCGTAATGTGGTCGAGTGAGCGAAATAGTTAGAAAAATGGTGTTTGGAAAGTAGAAGTTAGAGAGCTCTTGACTCATCGCATTGAACTAAAAATTCTAGATCTTTTTTAAGAAAATAAGGATAGAAAGTAGTGAGTAGAAAATAGGAAAAATCATAAACTAAAAACTACAAGATAAAAAAACAGAGCACATCGGATGTTCTCTGTTTTTAATAAAAGTACCTATAAAATCACAAAAATTTCAATTAAAAAAACATCACCAAAAAAACAAGCTATAACTGATATAGCTTGTTAATAACAAAATAAGCTCAAAAATGAGCGACACGAGGTTTATACTGTCTTTTGATAGATCAATGCGGGATACAAAGAGGTGTAAATTAAAAAGTATTTAATTAAACTTTTCTTTTTATTCTCTTCTTTTCTCTATTCTATCTCGCCTAGACGAGATATCCTTTGTTTAAAGAACTAAAAACAGACCTAGTCTGAACGAGATACCACAAAATCCACAACACGACTAAGTAGGTCGCTCTCCACGACCTCACCCACCGATGTCGAGTACTCCACAGAACTTTCAACAAAGAAGCTTCCGAACACAATGAGGTATACAAGAACAAAGACAAATACGAAGCAACGAGCAAGTGACGAACGCTTACGCCTCCCTCTCATTCCTCTAGAACTGCCCTGTACGGACGCTTCGCGCATTTCTTGGTGTTGCTGTTCATTACTAATATCTGCCACACGAGACCGAGTCAATGTACTCTGTGTCGCAGCTACAGAAGTTGCAGGAGTGTTTTCGTGTTCTTTCTGCACGATGTCGTTAATATCACTAAGGTGTTCAGACCGCTCTGCACCAGAAGCAACTTCTGAATCTGTTTTTGTTAGCTCCGGATACAAAACACGACTATCATTCATATAGCGTATAGGTACAGTGCTTTTTTTAGGACGAGAAAGAGGTGCGGGGCACGTTTCGTCCACGTACGAAACTGGTTCACAAACAAAATCAGACAGATCTTTGTCGTCTTTTATTCTACTACTTGTGGAATCTTGCTTATGCTCAACAATGGAACACTCTTCAATATACCAGTTCCTTCCAACTAAACGCGCATCTACTTTCTCGTCTCGACAAAGTTGTCCAACATAATCAGTGGTGTAGCCAGTTAGTTGTCCTGCTCGTTTCGACGAGATATATTTTTTATTATTAAAAATGAGCTCATCCATAGTACTTATCAGTATACAGTAGCACATACAAATTAACAGTGACCCCCTCCCGCTGTTGTGGATAGTATTTTTGAAGCGATTCTCGGTACCCGTAACTCTATGAATACTTAAAATTTTAGTATTCATAGATTCCACTCTCCGACACAAGTTTGCAACAACAAAATAAGTTGTCATAAATGCAGTAAATCTCCTTCTTAAAAAGAAAATTACACTCTGTACGTATAGACGAAATTGCTATAATAATAATGCGATTTCGTCATATGTGCAAAAACAACTATCCCCTTACTCCAAGTAGTTGTATAATGGATTTAAAGAGATTGTTGACACAATAAAATATGACAAAAACGCCTACAAAATTTACCATAAAAGACTTTCAAGAATTCCAAAAACGCTTCCCATCCGACGAAGCGTGCCTCTTGTACATCTTTAAGGTGAGGTACAAGGGGTCAAATACGTGCCGCCTGTGTAAGCGTGGTAAACTCTACCAAATATCCGGCAGGCGATGCTATGCATGCTCCCTATGCGGTAAGCATGTGTCTCCACTGTCAGGAACAATATACGAGAAGTCATCAACCTCTCTCACGTTATGGCTCTATGCTATTTTTCTTATCGCACAATCAAAGAGCGAACTCTCTGCAAAAGATCTTGAGCGCGGACTAGGTGTTACATATAAAACCGCATGGAGAATGAAAAAAAGTATTCTTGACAATACCTCCAGTAAATACAAAAAAGTTCCAAACGACTTTATGAAAATAGTTACCTTAACCAGCACTCCGTGTAAACGAGATGAGTTCAAGAGCGACAGAGAATGAATCCAGAATATACCTCCACATCGACCAAACAAGATGTAGTAAATATTCCAAATGAAAAAACAATGTGTAAGATTATCTCACTACCCACAACGACACTTTTTTCGACATATGCACTATTTCCAAATCTGCTTCTACCGACATGTTTATACTTATTTTACTCACCCCTATCACACCAAGCATATCGAACTTCTGAATACTAAAACTGCTTCAAAAAAAACATATAACAGTGAGTTTAAAAACATTTCACTGCCCAAAAAACCTCTACCAAAATATTTTCGGTAGAGATTTTTTGTATGTGTGTTTTAAAAAATATAAACTCGTATAGACGAGATGGGTCAATCTCGGCTATACGAGTTTGCTCAAAAATACCTCTTTGAGCACTTCGGGGTTTGCTGACCCCTTAGTCGCCTTCATACCTTGGCCTATGAGAAATTTCAACGCAGATTCTTTTCCCCCCTTAAAATCATCGGCTACTTTTTTATTTTCCTGTATTACCTCTTCTACCACCCTCTCCAGATCTCCGACGTCGCTTGTTTGAAACAGTCCTCCTTTCTCTGCTATCACTCTTGAATCACCGCCGTCATGAAACATCTTTGCTAAAATATCTTTTGCCCCTCGAGAAGAGACCTTGCTCTCAACAACCATCTCCAAAAGATGTGTGAGGGATTTCGGTGTGATGTTAGCTACAGCTCCCTCTCCACCTCTGCGAGTTAATCCCACAAGGTCTGACGTAATATAATTAGATGCTACTTGGATTGATTTTGTATTATTTGAAAATGCGCGAGCAACTTCCTCAAAAAGCTCTCCGAGTACACTGTCCTGTACAAATACTTCAATATCGTCCTCTTTAATACCATATTCATTGCGGTATCGGTCTCGTTTTTCCCAAGGTAGCTCCAAAATACTTTTTTTAAGCTCATTAAAACTAAATTCGGGTATTTCTGAAATTTTAAACTTAGGTATGTCTGGTTCGGGAAAATATCTGTAATCTTCAGACCCTTCCTTTGCGCGCTGTGAAAACGTTTGTTGTTTATTCTCATCCCACCCACGTGTTTCCTGAACTACTTCCTCACCTTTTTCCAAAAGTTTTGTCTGTCTTTTTATTTCAAAAACAATTGCGCGCTCTACAGCACGAAACGAATTAAGATTTTTGACTTCTACCTTAGTACCGAAAGTGTCGTTAGGGCTTACTGAAATGTTTGCTTCAACTCGCATCTCCCCTTTCTCCATATTGGCATTACTTACACCCAAACTTCTTAGCGTGAGTTGTAATTCACGTGCAAATATACTAGCTTGTTCTGCAGAGACTATGTCGGGTTCAGTAACAAGTTCCATTAGCGGTACACCTGCTCTATTAAAGTCAACAAGACTGTAATTTTTTCCCTTTTCGTGTGTGGAACGTGCGGTGTCTTCTTCTAGGTGTACTCGAGTAACAGCAACATCACAAAGCTTTCCACCAGAAACAAGTGGGTACTTATACTGACTTATCTGATACCCTTTTGGTATATCAGGGTAGAAGTAATTTTTTCTATCAAACTCTGTAAAATCAGCAAGTGAACCACCGAGAGCAACACCTACACGGAGCGTGTGTTTAATCGCTTCTTTATTTATCACCGGTAACGTACCAGGGTGTCCTAAACACACAGGACATACATTCACATTAGGATTTTTCTCATCCGGATTATTTTTTGAATTACAAAATAGTTTTGTAATTGTCTTCAATTCTGCATGTATTTCAAGTCCTATTGTTGGTTTGTATAACATACGAGCTATTGTAGCAAATTAAGACCCGTTGGGAAATGACAAAAAACTATATAAAAGTATTTAGTATATGTATAAGGGAGAATCTGAAAAATGTTCAACATGTTTAACATCCGATGTTAAACATCGGATGTTGAACATTTTTCAGCTTTAGTTCTCGTCTTTTAGAACGCCTGTAAGGGCTTTTTGAAATTCTTTTATACTCTCATCATCTATTATAGATACAGAAAAAACGTCAGAATTAACTTTTTTCATCTTTTTAAGCCCTTTTTGAACTTCTTCAGGAGAAACAACGTCCGTTTTAGTTAATACAACGATCTCTTTTTTCTTGGCTAAATCAGTATCGTAAGCCTCAATCTCGTTACGAATAGTTTTATACGTATCCAAAATAGCATCTCGTTCAAACGAGATACAGTGTATAAGGAGTTTCGTGCGCTTAATATGACGTAAAAACTTGTGTCCAAGCCCTCTCCCCTCTGAAGCTCCTTCAATAAGCCCCGGAATGTCAGCCAGAATAAAGCCGTAAAAATCACCTAAGTTGGGATCAAGTGTCGTAAATTGATAACTCCCCACTTGCGCCCTTGCGTTTGTAAGTGCATTCAAAAGACTTGATTTACCAGCGTTCGGGAGACCAATAAAACCAGCATCAACAACAAGCTCAAGTTCTACAAAAAATACCCCTCTCTCACCAGCTTTCCCAGGCGTACTCTCTTTAGGAGTTGTGTTTGTTGAGCTTTTAAAATGCTCGTTGCCATATCCACCATGTCCTCCGCGTAATAGAAAAATTGTCTCTCCTTCAGTGAGGAGTTGTTCCTTCTTATTGGTCGCTGTATTAGTTATGACAGACCCTACAGGAAGTTTAATATAAAAATCCTCACCGTCTTTACCGTGCATGCTGTTTTTCTTTCCCGTCTCCCCGTTTTCTGCATTAAATTCTTTTTGGTACCTTTGCTGCGAAAGAATTCCAATATCTCGAACACCAATAGCGTAGACGTCTCCACCACGCCCACCATTGCCACCAGAAGGGCCAGAAAGTGCCTTACCACGTTCGTGTCGCCAACGAACAACACCGTCGCCACCATTGCCGGCACTTGTTTTTATTGTAAGTTCATCTACAAAAGCCATGGCTGTTAAAGAAATTTATTTCCCAATCCACTAATCATTGACACAATAAACGCACCAATAAATGCGGGGACGAACCCCGCAACCACAAACCCGTCTACAAAGCTTGCGACAAACCAAAAAAGAATCGCGTTTATCACGAAAGAGAAGATTCCCAAAGTAAGAAGTGTTATAGGA
Organism: uncultured Candidatus Saccharibacteria bacterium; assembly: GCA_964476975.1. Lineage (GTDB taxonomy): Bacteria > Patescibacteriota > Minisyncoccia > Phycocordibacterales > CAYZCN01 > CAYZCN01. The sequence goes on from CAYZCN010000008.1 coordinate 8,788, forward strand.
AGCGTGAGTATAAACAATATCGGTCGTATAAAAAGATTAGCAAGACCTAAAAGAAACGCTGCTATTACTGCAGAATACACTCCTGTTACTTCTATCCCAGGTATGTAGTATGAGACGAGTAACAAAGCGAGTGCGGTGATGAGAAGTTTGGTGATAATTTTTAATAACATGATTAAAAAATGAGTTACGAATTACGTTTTATTTTTTATGACTTCAGTCTTTTGGTGTGCCACATTAAGTCGGTGAACATACTCTCTGCACGCTCTCTCACTGACTCATCAACAAGAAGTCCGTTTTCATCAAAAAGCTCTTTTATTTTTCCAAAATAAAGTGAGTTGCGAATCGGTATCATCTTCAGTTCAACCAAAATTGGTTTGATATGGTCAATCACTCGTGCACCACCAAACGATCCCGCTGACACACCACACACTGCTACAGGTTTCCTTTCATACTCGTTGTACAGTGAGTCTAAGAGTAATTTAAACTCACCCGAATATCCATGATTATACTCTGGTAATACAAAAATAAATGCGTCAGCTCGTGTCGCGACATCTTTCCATTTGGTCGGTACCTCATTTGCTCCACCTACCCCCCACGGCGGCACTGTTGCTATCCCAGAGACATGGTCACGAACATCAACAAATTCAGTTGCAACCCCATCTTGTTTCTGGAGCTCATCAAACACAAAACGAGCAGCTTTTTCAGACTGTCTCCCCTCTCGTGCTGAACCTAAAACAACTGGTATAAAAAGTTTTTCCATATTACTTACAGTATAACATGTATACCTATTTTTAATTCCGTAGCCTTTCCATAATATATTTAACACTCAACTCACATCATTCTAACATTCTTAAGAATGTTAGAATGGATATGCCGAGAGGTGTGACTTTGTGACGCACATTACTACCTTCATATCGTTTCATAATTAAACCAGCAGTGTTTAAGCGAGCAATGTGGACTGAGATTGTTTTAAAATTAACATTAAGAACGTCGGCTACCTCTGCAACAGAAAGCTCCGGACTTTTTTCAAGCAAGCGCAGTATCTCAATACGACGATGATTTGCAAAACCTTTTATAATTCGTTCAAGTTTTTTTGTATCTTGTCTCATATTTTTTAAAATTGGCTGTCTTATTTTCATATTTGATCTCTATATATAATCATTCTAACATTCTTAAGAATGTTAGAATGATGCATTTAGTATATTCCGTAATTTTATGAAACACAACCATAAAACTGTCCGGGAATGATTCTAAAAATATAACCTTGTAATTATTATCCTTATATTATTATCATAGTGCAGTGAAACAAGAAGATTATATCCTTTGCTCTACACCGCACCATGGACACCACCACACGCGCGCGCTTGATGGAGCGTCGCCTATTGACCACCACTTATTACATGAGCCACAAGAAAAGTGGCATAGCATTTCAACTGCTTTTTCTCCTTTATTTTGCCGCCTCATCGGTGGGTCGCCGATGAGGCGATTTTTTATCTTTCTTCTCCGACATACCTAAATCTTGAGACCTTCTGACCACCCACTTCAACTTCTTCAAAAAACATATCAAACGGTCGTACCCAAAGTATTTTGTCATCATACAATGCCCTGTACACGACCAACTCTTCGAGTGTTTCGCTGTGGCGTGCTGTATCTATCACCTCATACTCTCTCCCAGATTTTGAATGTTGATACTTCCCTTTTTGTATTTGCGTGTTTTTCATACTCTTTATTATACACACCAAACCACAACTCACCCCCCCTTGACTTTTTTTTACTTTGATTACACTAAATAGTATCAATATGAAAAGGTCCCTTTATGAGTTTCGTCTCATAAGGGGCCCTTTTTTTATTTTAGCTCCAATCTTGTTTTCGTTTCTTCAATAAATACATGATATCCCCTCGCTTCACGTTTAAGTAATATTGAGCACCATTTTTTATTAGGACTAATTACATACCCAAGTTTATCAACTTTCCGCAAATATTTAACAAGACACTGAAAGTCCCCATCTCCTGTAACAATCAAAGCTTTATCAAATTCATTAAGATCAATCATTGTTTGTAATACCAGTTCGGCGTCACAGTTGCCTTTTACTCTTCCATTCTCATCTAAAACAGTCGGTTTAAAAATCATTGTATATCCCATTTTTTGAAAATCTCAATACATGTCTTGATTTCCACTAATGTATCCAATAAACATATATGCTTCGTTCACACAATATCGTTCGGTAAGTAATCTTCTAAACCGACTCCAATCAAGCTTCCATCCGAGCATCCCAACACCTTTGTATATGTTAGTTATATCTATAAATGCAAAATTGTTCTTTGTTTCGTACATATAATTTTTTCTCTTACACTCTTCCGCGCAAACGCTCTGCCTCTATGATACGCTCTGCACCGACACAAAACGATGCGGTGCGGAGTGTTGTATTTTTTTGCTCTGCAACATCCGACACCTTTTGGAATGCGCGTTCCATACGTCGTTTTAATTTATTATGTACTTCGTCTGCATCCCAATAATACTGCTGTCTATTTTGCACCCATTCAAAATATGACACAGTAACACCACCTGCATTTGCAAGCACGTCTGGAATTACCGTAATATCTCGCTCTTCAAAAATGTCGTCTGCCTCTGTTGAAGACGGAGTATTCGCAAGCTCAAGAATGGTGTGTGCCTGCACTTCACCTGCGTTGTCTTTATTAAATTGATCACCGAGAGCTGCGGGAATGAGAATGTCGCATGCACACGTCAAAATCTCACCACTTGAAAGCACTGCCCCATATTCTATTGCATGCACCACGCTTCCTTTATCATCTTTTATTTTTTTTATTTTTTCAATATCCAGTCCGTTCTGTTCGTCTTTGGAATATATTCCTCCCTTACTGTCAGAAACTGCCACAATAATATATCCAAGTTCATGAAGTATTTTGGCAGCAAAGTATCCAACTTCACCAAATCCCTGCACTGCTACACGAAGTTTAGAACGCTCCAATTTTTCCTTCTTACTTTTCTGCTTAACATACGCTTCAAGCACAAAGACTCCTCCTTGTGCTGTCGCACTATCTCTCCCCAAACTCCCACCGAGAGCTATCGGTTTTCCTGTTACTACCGCGGGAACATTTTTCCCTGTTATTTTTTCGTATTCGTCCAACATGTATGCCATAGTCTCTGGTCCGGTATACATATCTGGTGCAGGAATATCTTTATCCGGCCCAATGTCTTTCTCCATTTCTCTCGCCCACATACGCGCAATCCTCTCATGTTCGTCCCCACTAATCTGTTTAGTGTCTACCTGTACTCCACCCTTAGCGCCGCCAAGTGGCACGTCGATGACTGCACATTTTATCGCCATCAATGCAGCGAGTGCTTTGACCTCATCAATATCTACGTCTTGATGGAAACGAATCCCACCCTTATATGGACCACGGGCGTTATTAAATTGGATGCGATATGCTGGATACGTTCCATCCTTAACAACAAGTGTTTTTTTTATCACATTGTTAGGATTTTCTAAAATTGATATTTCTTTTTTTGAAAAGTTCAACAGCTGGGATGTCTCCCTAACTGCATTAAGATAATGTTCAAATGACGTTGGTTGTTTCATTGTATTTAGTGCTTAATCCCCGACGTTTGACATCGGGGATTATATTATTTTATTTTATTTTGTTTTGTTTTTTATGTATTCTACTGCCTCATCTACAGAATCAACAAGTTTATAAATCTCCATATCTTTCTTATCTATTGTCTGATATTTTTCGTACAAATGTTTTTCAATAAGCGATAGGAACGGTTCCCAATAATCTTTTCCGAATAAAACAATCGGGACGTTGCTTATTTTTTCTGTTTGAATAAGGGTGATGAGCTCAAAAAATTCATCCATTGTGCCAAATCCACCCGGGAAGTATACATACACCTCGGAAGAAAATGAAAGCATTACCTTACGAATAAAAAAGTAGTGGAAGCTCTCTGATTTTTTCACATATGGATTGATGCGTTGCCCAGACGAAAGTTCAATGTTGAGCCCTATTGACTCTCCTTGCGCATCAGACGCTCCTCTGTTTGCAGCTTCCATTATTCCTGGACCTCCTCCGGTTATTATAGCAAAACCCTCCTTGGAAAGTCGTCGCGCAAGTTCTTTGGCGTCTTTATATGTCTGCTGATCAGATTTACATCGCGCGCTCCCAAAGAACGTAACCGCGAGATCATATTTTCGCAATAATTCAAAACCCGCAACAAATTCAGAAATAATCTTAAATATCCGCCACGACTCTACGGGTTCGTTTTTTTCAATCTCTAAAAGCTCTTCTTCTAAACGAGGTAATCCTTTTTTCTTGAACATAGTTCTGTATATTAAGTATATAAAACACTATCTATTATATCTTACTTCCACGGAATCGGAAATTCTTTAAATTCATCTAACAACATTACGTCATTGAGTAATCGTGAAGCAACTTCTGCATGAGACAAAGCGCCTGTCAATGCGTTATGTGGATGTGGTTCATCGGGAATCCCAACGTAGTTCAATACCGCATCTAAGTTGAGTGCTGACCGCCCTTCTGTAACAGGTGGTGTGAGACCTCGCTTTACCATATGCATATGAGCTAACGTATGTGTATCAATCGTTCGGTACGCAAGTGGCCAATCCAAATGCGCGCGCTCTGCTGCTGTTTTTATAAAGTCTCTATCAAACGAAGGGTTTTGTCCGACAAACGTGCGTTCTTTACAATCCATTGCCCACGCAAGAAACGCTTTCACAACTTCAGCTTCACTTTTTTTGTTTGGATCAGTTATTTCTTCCTTAGTGAATCCACAGACTAAAAGTGCGCTATCCATAATATGTGCTCCATCCCAAATACGACACTCGTCATAAAATTGATTGGTTGGATTATCAAAATCAAGCGCCCCAATACTGACAATGGAATGCTTGTGATATTCAGTTCCTGATGCTTCTACGTCTACGACAATCATATGTTTATGTTGTAGCTGTTAGATTTTAGTAATGTGTTTAGTATAACAAAAAAACTACTCCAACGTACACTGTCCGAGGTTCGACCTCGGACAGATGGTTAAATAAATATATGGACGTCGGACGTCCATATATTTTATTCAAGCCCCTTACAATTTGACGCAGGACTATACCCTGCGCGCTGTGCGTCTTCTTTTGAGTCAAACCAGACCCTGTTTGCTTCTTTTATACGCGAAGCGCTTCCACACCACGGAAAATGGTATTTCGTACCACTTTTTGATGCAACGTACTTTCCTTCGAGTGCTACTGAGGGCGTAGGAGTATCTTGTGCGCGGTGTGTACTACTAAGCACGGCCGCGGCGTCATTATTTTGAATGATACGTACTGGCTCTTTTGACTCCACAGTAACAGAAAGCCGTCCGAGTCCAAAACCACCGAAACCAACCAAAATAATGAGTGAAATGGTGTATATTTCATCAGAAGCTGTTTTCCGTATAAAATACTTGATTTTTCTTTTATATTCCTGTATATTCATTGGGTATCAGTATACACGAATAAAGACAATATTTTAACAATATTCTGTATACATAACACATATATTCAAAAATGGCACATAGAAAGGCAGGAGGATCAGCAAAAAACCTTCGCGACTCAAAACCAAAATATTTAGGAACAAAACTATACGCTGGTGAAAAGGCGCAAGTTGGCTCTGTTATTGTGCGACAACGTGGAACAAAAATACTCCCAGGAAAAAACGTTGGAGTTGGTAAGGATCACACACTCTTTGCACTCACCGACGGTACTGTATCATTCAGGCAAAAAAGAAAAACACACTTTGATGGAAAAACGGTCATCAAAAAAGTAGTTGACGTTTCTTAAAAACATCCGACATAAACTGTCGGATGTTTTTACACAGTTCAACTGTAGTTGTTGGGCAACTACAATTTTATTTTTCTTCAACCGCAACTACAACAACTTTGAACGAGGTCTTGGAGCCTCCCACCTCAACGGTTATAGAGTGTTCTCCCACTGCTTTAATGGGTTCTTCTAAAATTATTGCATCTTCAGGAAGTGTTATGTGCTTTTGTTCTTGAAGCGTCTTAAGTATTTCTTTAATATGAATACCTTTAAAGAGGTGTCCTTGCTCATTTGCTTTTTCAGAAAAAGTTACCGTTACATCTTTCAATTCATCAACATTTTTTGCGAGTAAATCATCTTGTACTTTTTTATCTGCTTGGACTTGCTTTTGCAACTCAACAGCTGAAGATTTTTTATTTTTAGTTGCATGCTCTGCAAACTTATTCGGAATAAGAAAATTCTGCGCAAAGCCCGATGAGACTTTCGCTACGTCATACTTTTTACCAACATTAGGTACATCTTGTAGTAATATTACTTCCATAAGTAGAATGTGAAAAATGGAGGACAGAAAACGGAGTCTTTACATACGAATTACTCTCTATTTTCTACTCTCTATTTTCTAATTTGTTAATAATTCAACCGCTTTTTCCATTTGAGGGTCACGCCCTTCTTTAAAGTCTTCAGGTGTTAGTTCTATCATAAAATCGGGCTCGAGTCCATTGTTAGATATTGAATTACCATTTGGAGTGAGCCAACGCGCGATGGTAATTTTAAGTGATGTTTCTGGTGTAATATGAACAAGCTCTTGCACCGAACCTTTACCAAACGTTGTCTCTCCAACTACCTGCGCTACTCCATGCTCTTGAAGTGCTCCGGCAAGAATCTCTGATGCTGATGCAGAACCACGATTGACGAGAATTATCATTTCAAGCGTATCATTAAAGATATCATATCCACGACTCCTGTGTATGCGAGGTTTTTGATTCTCACCAAGTTCTTCAGTTACAACAATCTTTCCAATCGGTAAAAACCAACTTGCCATGTCCACGGATGCCTCAAGAAAACCACCTGGGTTTCCTCTCAAATCAAGAACGAGTTTTTTTGTTCCTGACTCAACAAACGATCGTAATGCTCCTTGGAACAAGCTGGGGGATACCGCAGAAAAATTATGAAGTTGTATAACAAACACACCATCCTCTCGTAGACCACCTTCTTTTTCTCCCCCCTCTACCAAAGTATCAATGGTTGGAATCTCGATAATGTCGCGCACGATTTCAATTTCTAAAAACTCATTTTCTCCTTCCCGTGCAACAGTCAACACAACAGCAGTTCCCTGTTCACCACGAATATGTTTCACTGCGCGATCAATCGTCATGCGGTCAGTGTTAATGTCATCAATCTTAACAATCTTATCGCCACTTTTCACCCCTGCACGATACGCGGGAGTGCCCTTCAAGGGTGCTATAACTGTAACAATACTATCACGTATTCCAATCTCCATTCCGACGCCACTGAAATTTCCACTGATATCATCTGAAAAAATCTCATTGTCCTCTGGTGGAAGAAAGACGGTATATGGGTCGTCAAGAGATGATGCAAGACCTTGAATAATTCCCCACACCTTGTCTTCGTTACTGACGAGGTCAGTTGTTGATGCAGATACAAATTTTTCATTAATAACGTGCCACGACTTCCACACAGGCGCAAAATCAACCCCAACAGGCTGTAACAAGCTGTCTTCTGAAACACTCGCACTCACCGAAGCACTTTGGTCATATCCAGCGTCATAGCCAACAAACGCACCGAACATGAAAACTCCGGCGACAAAAAAAAGCGCAGTGAAAATTTTAAAAAGAGGGTATCCTTCTTTGTTGGGAGTATTTGTCTGCATATTGAATCTTATTATCTCAAAAGCGTTGTCTGTCGTCAAACGATATAGTAAAATAAATGCATGATTACGAAAAAAGAACACAACAACATAATATGGATTGACCTAGAATCTCCAACGAAAGAGGAGGTGCATGAAATAATGGATGAATATAATATCCATCCCACTGTTGCAGAAGAAATGTTGCTACCGAGCATCAAACCAAAAGTTGAACTCTATGAAGATAGTATTTACCTCATACTTCACTTCCCCGCTTTTAAGCACACTCACAAAGGTCAACACAACCAAGAAATTGACTTCGTTATCGGCAAAGATTTTATTATCACTACACGGTATGACACAATTGACTCAATGCATACGTTTTCAAAAATATTTGAAGTACACGATGCACTGCACACAGATGTACACAGAGACCACGTTGGACTTATCTTTTTACAAATGATAAAAGAGCTCTACCGCTCACTTGAGCATGAACTTGAGTACATAAACGATTCCTTGCACGAAATTGAGACAAATGTATTTAAGGGAAAAGAAAAAGAGATGGTTGTTGAACTTTCATCAGTGAGCAGAGACTTACTCAACTTCAAACAAGCAATCTGCACACATAAAGACATTGTTGCACTTTTCCAAACACTCGGAAAAAGACTTTTCGGTGACGACTTCCCTTATCAGCTTGAATCTCTCCAACATGAACGCAGTAAAGTTCTTCACAGTCTTGAAACAAATGTTGCATTCTTAAGTGAACTACGCGAAACAAATAACTCACTTCTCTCAACCAAACAAAACGAGGTTATGAAAGTGCTTACTATCTTGGCATTCATCACTTTTCCACTATCACTCGTTGCGTCAGTATTTGGTATGAACACTACATATACCCCAGTGTTGGGTATAGAGAATGACTTTTGGATTATTGTAGGTGTTATGATGTTCGCTACATTTCTAATGTTTCTCTACTTTAAGCATAAAAAATGGCTCTAATACAGACAATACACGTAACGTTATAAAATATGTTTAACATATTAAAAAAGACACAGGTGCATTCCTCTGTTCCTCTTTATTTCTTTAATACTCTTTCAAATAAGAAAGAGGAATTCAAGGTGCGTGTAGGTAACAAAGTAACAATGTACAACTGTGGCCCGACGGTGTACGACTTTCAACACATTGGTAATATGCGTCCATATATCTTTGCTGATATATTAAAACGTACACTTACATATAACGGATACGAGGTAAAACAAGTAATAAACATTACAGACGTCGGTCACCTTGTTTCTGATGCTGACGATGGAGAGGACAAAATGGAGAAAGGGGCGAGGAAGCACGGTAAAACCGCACAAGAAGTTGCCAACGAGGTAACAAATGTTTTCACAGAAGACCTGAAAAAACTTAACGTGCAGACAAATGAAATTATTTTTCCAAAAGCTACACAACACATAGAAGAACAAATCGTATTTATTAAAACCCTTGAAGAAAAAGGGTATACCTACACAACATCAGATGGTGTGTACTTCAACACCGCCTTATTCAAAACATACGGAAAACTCGGCAACATTGATCTTGAGGGACTGAAAGAAGGTGCTCGCGTGGAAGAAAATAAAGAAAAGAAAAACCCAACCGACTTCGCATTATGGAAACTATCTCGTAGAGACGAGAAGCGACAACAGGAATGGAAATCTCCATGGGGTGTCGGCTACCCTGGTTGGCATATTGAGTGCTCCGCGATGTCAATGAAACACCTCGGAAAACAGATTGATATTCACACTGGTGGTATTGACCATATACCAATACACCACAACAACGAAATAGCACAGTCAGAAGTAGCAACGGGAAAACAATTTGTAAATTATTGGCTACACAGCGCATTTATCACTATAGATGGGCGGAAAATTGCAAAATCTATTGGTAACACAGTCTACCTCCGTAACATCATAGACAAAGGATACTCCCCACTCGTCTACCGTTACTGGCTCTTAACTGGTCACTACCATACACAAATGAATTTTACATGGGACGCGTTGGAAGGGGCTCAAAAAGCACTCTTTAAAATGCATCGCACACTTACTGAAGAGCTCGGCTCAAAAAACGGAACGATAAGTAAAACATATCAAGTAAAATTTCACACATTGATTAATGACAACTTAGACACACCTCGAGCAATAGCTCTTTTGTGGGACATGCTTAAAGACACAAAGATATCAAACGAAGATACGCGCGCAACAATACTTCATTTTGATACCGTACTTGGTCTAGGTCTTGCGAAATCTGATAAACAGATGCTTAACCTTTTGGCAGGAAAAGAGCGTAAATTATCTATTGGAGAAATACCGTCTGATGTTAAGGAGCTTCTCACACAACGAGAAGAGGCGCGGAAAAATAAAAAATGGGAAGAAGCTGATAGTTTACGAGACAAAATTCACAATACAGGATTTGAAATTGATGACACTGACAAAGGAGCGGTGCTTCGAAAGATATAATTTCTAAATAAAACCAAAAACACCTCAGGTCATACTTGAGGTGTTTTTTGAGGTGTTTTGTTCAACACAAAAAACATATTCTCTATGTAATCATGGAAATTACTCCAGTATACTGGAGTAATCAGAAGTTTCTAGTAATAATTGGACAACTGCCTACTTGTTATCAACCTTACAAACTAATGGACATCCGATGCGCCTTAGTTTATTTTGGGCTCTTCTATATCCACAGGTTGCACACAAGTTAATCATATTTTTTGATTTTTTTACATCTTGAGAGAGTTTATTCCTATGCTACAATTAAGACATATGGATAACTCCCTTCGCATCCCTCCGCAAAACATTGAATCAGAGAAAGCGTTACTTGGCTCTGTTATGCTGAAGCCAGAAGTGCTTCACGACATCGTTGATATTGTAGTCAATGATGCATTTTATGTAGAAAAACATAGGATAATTTACCGTACAATGCTTGAGCTCTTTGGAAAAAATGAACCAATTGACCTACTTTCGATGACATCTCGTCTTGAAGAGAAAAAGCTCTTGGACAACGTTGGTGGGCGGAGTTATGTTGCAGAGCTTGTGCACACAGTGCCGTCTGCGAGTAATGCAAAACACTATGCGGAAATCGTGCAAAAGAAAGGAATGATGCGTAACTTAATAAGTGCTGCAGACTACATTAGCGAGCTTGGCTATGACGAAGGACAAGACCTTGAAGAATGTCTGGACAGGGCAGAAAAAAAGATTTACGAAGTAACTGCCTCCCCCACTCTAAATACGTTTGTGTCTCTCAAATCTACCCTTGGAGAAGCATGGGAACGTCTTGATATGCTTCATAAATCAGATGGAGAAATGCGTGGTATTCGTACTGGTTTCAAAGGCCTTGATAATATGCTCGCAGGATTCCAAAAATCAGACCTCATCATTCTCGCAGCGCGACCATCTATGGGAAAAACGACTCTTGCGCTTGATATTGCACGAAAAACTGCAACAAAGTATAACACTCCTGTTGGTTTTTTTTCCTTTGAAATGAGCTCGCAACAGCTTGTTGACCGCATGCTCGCCGCAGAATCCCACGTAAACGCGTGGAAATTGCGCACAGGGAAACTCACTTCGGACTCTGAATTTGACCAGATAAAGGGGGCACTGGACACTCTTTCAAAAGCACCTATTTTTATAGATGATCAATCAGATAATAATATATTAAAAATGCGATCGGTAGCGCGACGCCTTAAGAGCGAACATGGTATCGGTCTTATTATCGTTGACTATCTTCAACTTATGGCGCCAACAAAAACACGTGCTACCGACTCTCTCGTACAGCAAGTCACTGAAATATCACGGTCCCTTAAAACAATGGCGCGTGAACTTGATGTGCCGGTGCTTGCGCTCTCACA
>CAYZCN010000009.1:0-13556 GCA_964476975.1 uncultured Candidatus Saccharibacteria bacterium
TATACTGGAGTATTCATAAAAACCTTTCAAAACATTAGACATCCGATGTCCAATGTTTTGACTCCTGTTAAATTATCAAACACTCGGTGTTTGATAGTTTTGAAATCCAAAACTATTAAACGCCCGGTGTCTAATAGTTTTGATGTCTACTGTTTTAAAAAATCCTCAATAATCACCTCAACCTCCCCAGCGCTATTGGTCTCCATTAATTTCACGCGCAACTCTTTTGCACCAAGAAAATCATTTACATACGCCTTGAAATGCTTTTTCATTATTGCAAAATTTTTAATATCACCGAGCAACTCCTCAAAAAGCTTTGTATGCTCCACAAGTATATTAAGTTTTTCTTCTGTATTTGGAACATATTTCTCTTCTCTAAAAAGCCACGGATTTCCAAAAATCGCCCTCCCGAGCATGACACCATCCGCACCACTCTCACGCGCTTTTTGTTTTGCATCTTCAATATCCGCCACGTCCCCATTGCCACAGATAAGCGTATCGGACTTCACCTCGTCTCGTATCGCGACCGCGCGCGCGATCACGTCCCAATGCGCAGGCACTTTTGACATTTCCTTCCGCGTCCGCGCATGGATTGTAACAACCGCAGGTAACGCCCCAAGAAGCTTCGGTAGCCACGTCTCAAGTTCATTGATGTTGTAGCCGATACGTGTCTTTACCGATACTGGAATATCTCCTGCGCCACGCTTCGCTGCCAATACAAGCTCTTTCGCAAGTTCTGGATTTTTAATAAGTGATGCGCCCGCACCCTGCTTTTCCACCCCCCTGTCGGGACACCCCATATTGATATCAATGCCATCAAAGTGAAGCTCACGAGCAAGACGTGCCGCCCTCTCCATACGCTCGGGACTAGAAGTAAAAAACTGCGCAACAATGGGTCGCTCCCCTTCACTAAACACCAAATCTTTCATATGTTTTTCACGGGCTCGTTCATCACCGAGAAAAAGACCATCAGCAGAGACAAATTCGGTAAACATCACATCAGGCATACTATGCTCTGCAATAATCCGACGAAATGCCGCATCCGTCACATTCGCCAATGGTGCCAACACAAAAAACGGCTTCGGTAATGTATGCCAAAATGATTTCATATATACAGTATATAGCACCGTGCCACAAAAAATCAAAACACTCGGCAACATTTTCTATTCTCAAATTCTTGGGAATAGCATAAGAGATTGGTAAATAAAAAAATAATTCCTATTATTTATTCAAACGTAAAATATACCTTATTCCCATACCGAAAGTCTACATAGTCTAGCTCTTTGTCGCCACGGTCTTGATATTCTTTTGAGTCAAAAAACGACTGTATGTTTTCAAGCGTGCGTGTAAGATTCGTATCACGACGTACCAACAAGCGCGATGTATCAACAAGTGTAATTTCCATATTTGTGTCCGATACCACAGCAAGCGACACCGGTAACGGAGTAATCGACTTCAATGTTTGTATAAAAAAAGTAATTTCTCTAAACATATCAGGAACAAGAAAGTGTGCACCAATTGGCAGAGAGGCGTCTTCAAGAATTCCATAATAACGAAAGAAAGTATTCCCAGAAAAATGTGGAGCTGTCGCATACACAAACCCTCTCTCATCTAGAAAATAGCATTCATTTTTTACTTCCTCCAAAGTCTCATTCTCTCCACACCACAGCGCATACGGACTTCGTTCTTTAATATCAATACTGATGGACTGAAAATCTGTAAAAGAAATAGAGGCGGTTTTCACACGTTTAAATGCATTGAGCACTGATGCTTCTAACTGCTTTTTAGGATAAAAGAAAATGCTCGCCTTAGGAAAGAGATGCAAATACTTTCCCTCTAATTCACTTTGCACCAGCGCACTAAGTGCCTTGTCGGTTACCACTTCATTACCACCAGACAATACATTTGAAATAGTAATCTCATCCCGTCCTAATACATACGAGACCCCCACAACTAAAACGATTCCGAACATCACAAACAAAAATAAATACCGTAACGCCACCGCACGGCGCCGGTGTGTAAGTTGAGAATGAGCTACTCGTTTACGAGGACTAAACATAAAAATTTAAAAAATAAAAATGAAAGAATAAAAACAACGATGGCAAACTAAAAAGTTACTCGCAACAAAATAAAACGCAAACTTTCAGTATTTCATTTTTACTTCTTCGCTTCAATTACATCTTTTCCCATATATTTTTTCAATACCTCCGGAACCGCAATAGAACCATCAGCGTTTTGATTGTTTTCTATGATTGAAATGAGGATGCGTGGTGTTGCAATAGCTGTGTTATTAAGTGAGTGTACGAAACGCAACTTATTGTTTTCGTCACGATACCGAATATTGAGCCGGCGTGTCTGAAAGTCGTGAAAATACGACGACGAATGTGTCTCACGATATTTGTTTTCAGATGGTGTCCATGCTTCAATGTCATATTTTTTGACTTGCCCAAGTCCGAGGTCACCACCACAGTTCACCACAACATGGTACGGAATGTTCAACTCCTGAAGAAGTTTTTCGGAGTTTTCGGTCAACGCTTCATGATGTGTCACCGACTCTTCATGGTTCGCTTCACAAAGTATAACCTGCTCATATTTGAAAAATTCATGGACACGCATCAAACCCTTCGTGTCTTTTCCATGACTTCCTGCTTCTCTACGAAAACACGGCGAAAAAGCAAAAAACTTTATCGGCAAATCCGTTTTCTCTATGACGTCGTCCATATAGTAACCCATACCGGCGACTTCAGACGTACCAGCAAGATAACTTCCATCTTGTGTTTTATACAAATCTTCTTCACTCTGTGGCAAGTATCCCGTCCCAATAAACGGCTCACGACGCACCATAGACGGCGCTGATATTGGTGTGTAGTCACCCTTTTTCATAAATTCGTTATACACGTATTGCCAAACCGCAAAAGAGAGAGCGAAGCCGTCATTTTTCAAAAAATATCCACGAAAACCAGCGACTTTCGTACCACGTTCAAAATCCACCATATCAAGATCTTGCATCAGCTCAACATGATTTTTTGGTTCAAAATCAAATCTTGGTTTTGTGCCCCACACACGCACTTCTTTGTTGTCTTCATCACTGTCACCTTCCGGCACCGACATATCAGGAACGTTCGGTACTTGTACCATGAGAAGTTGCCACTCCTTCATAATCTCTTTTAATTTTTCCTCATCTTTCTGAAGGCCGTCTTTGACTTGCTTCATTTCACTAATAAGTGTCGTGCGCGTACTCTCGTCAGCTTGTGTAATTTTATTATTTGCTTCGTTTTGTTTTGCACGCTGTTCTTCAATAGTACGGAGAAGCCCGCGTCGCTCGTCGTCAACAACAATAAGCCGATCAATATCAACGTTAATGTTTTTTTTCTTTGCCCCCTCCTTAATAAGGTCGGTGTTATCTCTGATAAATTTTATATCTAGCATATTTTTAGATTATAGAATCTTATAGAACGTAACTGGCGGACTACGCCACCACAACAAAATTACATACTCATTAAAAACTATATAATATCACAGTTATACAATAATTATACCATCAAAAACCATTAAAAAAATGAAACACCCACCAAAACACAATTACCAGACATCTACTTACTGTACATCTACTTACTGTACATCTACTTACTGGACATCTACTTACTGGACATCTACTTACTGGACATCTACTTACTGGACATCGGATGTCCAGTAACTCAAATTACTGGACATCCGATGTCCAGTAATTTGAAAGTTTTGAAGTATGGAAAGATTGCCGTACTATAATACCTATGAAAAAGGAACACGTAGAAAATGAAATCCAAAAACTCTCACCCGAGCAGTTTCCTCCACTCCTTTCAGAAATCGCCGATCCACCAAAGCACTTATACGTTCGCGGAACATCTCCCAACGACACACCGAACAATATGAAATTCCTTTGCGTTGTTGGTTCACGCAAATATTCTCCATATGGAAAGACGGTATGCGAGAAACTCATAGCAGGACTTCGTGGATACAACGTCGGCATCATCTCTGGTCTCGCGCTCGGCATAGACGCTATCGCGCACAATTCCGCACTTGACGCCAATCTTCACACAATCAGTGTCCCTGGTTCAGGTCTCGGTTGGGACGTTCTCTATCCACGCTCGCACAACGTTCTTGCGCGACGAATTCTCGAAAGCGGTGGGACGCTCTTGTCCGAATACGAAGAACATACAAAGGCAGCGCTCTATACGTTTCCGCAGAGAAATAGAATCATGGCAGGACTCTCCCATGCAGTCCTCGTCATAGAAGCAGAGGAACGCTCTGGCACACTCATTACCTCACGCCTCGCCACCGAATACAACAGAGATGTCCTCACTGTCCCCGCATCCATTCTTTCACCCACATCCGCAGGCCCCCATATGCTCATCCGGCTCGGTGCGACACCTATACGCAATAGCGACGACATCCTTGAAGCACTCCATATTGAAG
The DNA here is from genome assembly GCA_964476975.1 of uncultured Candidatus Saccharibacteria bacterium. Taxonomy (GTDB): domain Bacteria; phylum Patescibacteriota; class Minisyncoccia; order Phycocordibacterales; family CAYZCN01; genus CAYZCN01. The sequence continues at coordinate 4,456 of CAYZCN010000009.1, forward strand.
CTAGTGTTGAAACAAAACCAAACTGTGCGACGCCGAGCGTTGCACAGTTGTCCGAAAACGAACAGAAAATTTGGAAACTCCTAGAGCGACCACTCGCACGAGACGAGCTTATCCAACAACTCAACCTCTCCATTCAAGAGATAAACGTACTCCTTTCAATAATGGAAATAAAGGGTTTGATACATGAACAAATGGGTCTACTACAGAAAAAATAAAACTACTCAAAAATATTACATTTGACAAATAATCCTATATATACTATTAGTATACACTTATGAAGTTACTTATCGTTGAATCGCCCGCAAAGGCAAAAACAATCTCAAAATACTTAGACAAAAAATACACGGTACGTGCCTCCGTGGGTCACGTTCGCGACCTCCCGAAAAGCAACAAAGATGCAATAGACATTGAAGCAGGTTTTGTTCCGCGATATGAAATCGTTGATGGAAAGAAAAAAGTAATGAGCGAGCTTACCATGCTCGCAAAGAAAGCAGACGAAGTCGTACTCGCAACCGACCCCGACCGAGAAGGCGAAGCGATAGCGTGGCACATCAAAGAAGCGCTCGGACTCAAAGATCCAAAACGAATCGTCTTTCACGAAATTACAAAAGAAGCGGTGCAAGAAGCCGAACAGCATCCACGTAAAATTGACGAGCAATTACGCAAAGCGCAAGAGGCACGACGAGTGCTGGACAGACTTGTTGGCTACGACCTTTCAGGACTCATCTGGAAAAAGGTACGCTACGGACTTTCCGCAGGACGTGTTCAATCCCCAGCACTTCGCATCATTATGGAACGCGAACGTGAGATACGCGCTTTTATTCCCGAAGACTTTTGGGTTATTACCGCAGACGTACACAATAAAGAAAAAGTAGAATTCACTCTCACGTGCACGAAAGAACCACGCGAAGAAAAGCTTGTGAAAGAAATCCTTAAGACAGGAAATAAGCACTCATGGACAGTCGTCGACAAAAAAGAAACGAATATGAAACGCTCCCCACGTCCACCCTTTATCACTTCAACACTCCAACAAACCGCAAGCTCCCGTCTCGGCTTTGCACCGTCACGTACTATGGGTATTGCACAAAAGCTCTACGAAGCAGGACACATCACCTATATGCGTACAGACAGCACCATACTCTCTGGTGTTGCTCAGGGTCAAATCAAAAACGTGATTGAAAAAACATACGGCAACGGACTTGCAGAAAGTCGTGTATACAAAAAAAAGAGCAAGGCAGCACAAGAAGCACACGAAGCAATCCGTCCCACTGATGTATCACAAAAAGAGCGAGGGAACACAGAAGAACAAAAACGACTCTACCGACTCATTTGGGCACGAACCGTCGCATCTCAAATGATAGACGCACAACTCCTCAAAACAAAAATGATTGTCCAAATTGGCGACGGGTCAATCCCCAACTTCGCTGTCAACGGCTCACGAGTCCTCTCGGAAGGATGGCTCTTGGCAGATCCTGCGGCGCGAGGCGAAGATGTTGAACTTCCTAAAGTAGACATTGGCGAGGTACTCACTCTCATAAAAATGGAAAGCATTGCAAAGCAAACACAACCTCTCCCCCGCTACACCGAAGCGGGACTCGTCAAGGAATTAGAAAAACGTGGTATCGGACGCCCATCAACATACGCATCAATCATCCGCACACTTCAGAACCGTGGCTACGTAGAAAAAGAAGGCAAAACACTGTTCCCGACTGACACAGGAGACGTCATCAGCACATTCCTTGAAAACAACTTTGAAAAATATATAAGCGACTCATTCACCGCGGAGATGGAGAACGAGTTAGACGAAATTGCATTGGGAAAACGTGAATACAAAAAAACACTTGAAGATTTTTACACACCATTTAAAGAAGAGGTAACGAGTAAGGAAAGTATCCCGAAGCTCACTGACCTCGGTGACGCACCGAAAGAGTTCTCGTGTCCCAAATGCAAAGCTTCTATGATTATCAAATTAAGCAAAGCGGGGAAATTTATGAGTTGCTCTAAGTTTCCCGAATGCTCCGGCGCGCGCACCATAGAGGGCGAAGCACTCAAAGGTATTGTTGAAACAGGTGAAGACTGTCCTGAATGTAAAGGTAAACTCATAGAGCGAGACGGGCGATTCGGACGTTTCATTGCATGCGACCGATACCCAAAATGTAAATTTATTAAACAAGACCCTGAAGCAATTAAAAAAGCTTCCACCGGGGTTGCGTGTCCACAGTGTAAGGATGGTATGATGTCAGAGCGACGTGGACGATATGGGATTTTCTACAGCTGCACCAACTATCCAAACTGCAAAAACGCTATCAAAGCAAAACCAACAGGAGAAAAGTGTCCAATGTGTAACTCACTTATGATGGCTGGCACGAAAACAATTCCCGAACGTTGCAGTGATAAAAAGTGCCCTAACCACAACCCTCACAAATTAGACAAAGTAGAAAGTGAAAAGTAGAAAGTAGAGGGTAGAAATTAGAAAATAGATTGTGCGAGGTGGAGGGTAGAGAGTGGATAAAATGTTCAACATCGGATGTTGAACAGTTTACTTAGGTGTCGGACACCTAAGTGGGTGGAGTTTCATTGCGTCTTGTTTCATATTAGTGAATTCAAGTTTTTTTAACTACTCTAGTATGACTTAAGTGATTATATATGACACTAAAATTATCAAACACCTGGTGTTTGATAATTTTGTATATAAAAAAAGAAAAAAACTATTACTTCAAATTACTAGACACTTGGTGTCCAATAATTTGAATGATATGAAAAAAAAGACCACCGTATGCGGTAGTCTTTGGTTTTGCACTGTTACACAACAGTAGGAGTGTCGGGCAAAAAGCGTGCGAAACGTTCTCTGATGTTGCAGAGGATTACAAGTGCTTCGTCAAATTCTTCTTTCACGTCTTCGTAGGGCACGGTTTCTCGTATTGTTTCTCCTCTCCAAACAGAGACATTGCCATCATCTTTTAAAAAAAGTGATCGTTTAAAAACATGGTGCACACTCCAGATACGTTTTTGTGCGCCATCGTATTTTATAAACATGGACTTTCCGAAGGGTGAGAAAATATGCACTCTCTCTTCACCGGTTTGCAGGTTTTGAGTATACGTGATTGAGCTAAAGGGTGTGAGTCCCATTCTTTCAATTACAATCTCTTCATTAGAGATATTGGTTTTTCGAAGAGCAAAAAATATGAAGCCGTAAAACGCAGCTAAGCATACCAAGAATACGAAAATAGATTCCATAATTCCATCTCCTTTTGTTTGATTTTCTGATGACATCTTATAATACTCAACACAATCTGTCAACCTACCGCAATATCCCAACAGCTTGTAAGTACCTCCAGTATACTGAAGGTACTGTTAAAAATTTTGGTCAACACTTTTGGTCAACACCGAGTGTCGGACATTTTTGGTCAACACCGAGTGTTGACCACTTTTATTTCTATATCCTCAACTATTAGACCTCCAACATCTAATAGTTGGGAATAAATAAAAAAATACCCCCTAACAAGATGGGGGTACTTTATCACTGTCCTTAAACTCGAAATTAATACTGTTGATATCAGAAAAAAGTTGGTTTGCCAAACTGTTATCTATTGGCAAAAATTCCATTTTTTTAGGAACATTCTGCGGATGTTTTACACACGAATCAACATGCGCTGATAAACTTTCTGATCCCCCAAACCTTTCCCGACAGTACATACAAACAACATTCATAGTCATCTCGTCCTCCGAATTCAAGTATTGAAAAAATCTATAATATAGTATAAAGTATATAGTAAATACTGTCAATTTCACTTCTGTACTTTGCAATACGAGATTATTTCGTAATTCAAAGTTTATACTAAAAAGTATGCAAAATGTTAAAAAAATAACATCATTGATGGACAATCCATCAGATATTGATAAAAAGCTTATTGAAAAAGCATACTTTTTTGCACAAAACGCCCACAAAAATCACAAACGTAGTTCGGGTGAACCCTACTTTAATCACATTTACGAAACCGCGCTCTCACTCGCCGAGTTTGGTATGGGTCCACAAGCTATCGTTGCGGGTTTTCTCCACGACACAATAGAAGACACCAAGATAACTGACGAAGACATAAAAAAAGAGTTCGGTAGAGATATTTTAATGCTCGTTGAGGGTGTGACCAAACTCGGCACTCTCAAGTATCGTGGAGTTAAGCGTCATGCAGAAAGTTTGCGGAAATTACTCGTCGCATCGTCCGAAGACATCCGTGTCGTCATCATCAAACTCGCCGACCGTCTTCATAATATGAAAACACTAGAACACGTTGCACCAAACAAACAAAAACGCATAGCGCTTGAAACTCTTGAAATATACGCGCGAGTTGCCGACCGACTCGGTATGGGTAAACTACGCGGTGAACTTGAAGACTTATCATTCCCCTATCTACATCCAAAAGAATACAAAAAAGTGCTCGCGCTCTTAAAACAAAAAAGTAAAGAAGACTTACGACATCTTGAGAAAGTAAACAAATCACTCAAAAAGTCACTCGCGCAAGAAGGAGTGACCGACTTTCAAACCGAACATCGCATAAAACGTCTCTACAGTTTATACAAAAAACTTGAACGCAAGGAATGGAATATAGACAAAGTGCACGACATTTCCGCACTTCGCATTATCGTACCTTCTGTAGACCTCTGCTACAAAGTGCTGGGAATTATTCACAAATCATGGCGTCCGCTCCCCGGAAAAATCAAAGACTACATTGTATTTGATAAACCAAACGGATACCAAAGTTTACACACCACAATCTTCACCGGAGACGGAGGTATCGTTGAAATCCAAATACGAACACCTCAGATGCACCGAGAAGCAGCGTACGGTATTGCCTCACATGTCTCATATAAGGACGGTGGTGACGAAAAAAAGAAGAACGAGTCATCACGTTTTTGGATAACATCTGCATTTCCAGGTATGACAAAAGACATCAAAAGAGACAAAGACGAGATGGAAACAAAAGTTGGCTCTCGTTTTGCTCATTTGAAGTCACCGCAATGGGTCAAGCAAATTGCAGAAACACAAGGTGTTGTAGAAAAATCCGAAGAGTTTATGGACACACTAAAAAACGACTTCTTCACCCATCGCATATTTGTCTTTACTCCCAAAGGAGACGTTATCGACCTTCCTGTTGACTCAAGTCCGATTGATTTTGCATATGCTATCCACTCCGATATCGGCAACCATATTTCTAGTACAAAAGTAAACGGGAAAATGGCTTCACTAGATACGAAACTAAAAAATGGCGATATTGTAGAAATCACCACTAAGTCGTCAAGTAAACCATCGCAAAAATGGCTCGCACTATCTAAAACCTCCCTCGCCCAAAGACATATCCGCTCAAGCTTACAAAAACCAAAAGGCGACAAAAAATAAACTACTGATATATCTCATGGAATATATCAGCAGCAACAAAATAAATCTGTGGCGACCCAAGATTCGCTATGGATTTATTTTTTAAAGTGAAAAATTTTTAATAGCATAGAGGTCGTCGTCTTCACACGAGTCATCTACTGGTGCTTCATCAAGATACGTTCTACCTACCTCTGTCACTTCGGTAGCACCGAGCGCAGTTGGAAGTACTTCTTCTTGCGGCATCGTATCAAGAAGTACAAGGATGTCACGAAGGTTATCACCTGAGGAAAAATCTATCACCACCTTTCCACCCACTTCACGTTGCTCAATCTGTACGCGTGTACCAAGTGTCTCCGTGAGCTTTTTTTCAAGGTCAATAATATCAGGATCAAGCATGCGCGACTTTTTACGCACACGGTCGCTCGCAATACGACGAGATATCGCCTCCGCTTCTCGCACCGTCAATTTTTTAAACAAGATTTCTTTAAAGAGAGTACTCTGCTCTTCAATTCTGTCGCTCAACATCAAAAGCGGTCGGGCGTGTCCTTCAGTTATCCTCCCTCCTGCAATCGCCTCTTGAATATCTTCTGGCATAGAAAGTAAGCGCAAACTGTTTGAAACATACTCTCTACTTTTACCAACCTTTTTACCAACTTGTCCGTGCTTAAAACCAAACTCATCAACAAGGCGTCGGAAGGCATGCGCGCGGTCAATGGCATTGAGGTCCTCTCGTTGTAAGTTTTCAATAATAGCGAGTTCCAGTTTCATTTGGTCATTATCCTCTCCATCTCGGATAAGCACTGGCACTTGAGAAAGCCCAGCGAGCTTTGATGCACGCAAACGACGCTCTCCAGCAATAAGTTCATACACAACAGAAAGTCCGCCGTCATCACGCATTACTTCGTTACGCGTTACCGTAAGAGGTTGCAAAATACCGTACTGTCGTATTGATTCTGAAAGCTCCTGCAAGTTTCCCTCATGAAAAGAGTGCCGCGGCTGATGCGGGTTTGGAACAACTTTGTCTACTTCAATCCAAAAAATGGAATTATTTTCAAATTTACTCATATTATTCAAAATTTTTGTTTATGTCCTTGTAATATACCACATGTTGCTGTAATGCGTAAATTTCTGTACACTTTTGTTTATACGTCACTTATACGACGCCGTGATAAAATTGGTTCTGAATAGTCTAGGAGATTGTTCAGATCTTCATATACACTTGATGCCGTGGTGGCGGAATTGGTACTAAACAATCCGGGGGATTGTTTAGATCTTCATATACACTTGATGCCGTGGTGGCGGAATTGGTACTGAATAATCTGGGAGATTGTTCAGATGTCTTCTACGTAAATGATGGGCAAGTGGTGGAATTGGTATACACGTACGACTCAAAATCGTATGCCGCAAGGCGTGAGGGTTCGAGTCCCTCCTTGCCCACCATTTGCATAGAAGACAAAAAAATAGACTCAAAATCGTGTGGGGCAACCCATGAGAGTTCGATTCTCTCCCACGGCACCAAGTGTATATGAAACGAATAGTAGACTCAAAATCGTGTAGAGCAAAAAAGGTTTGAAAAAATAACCCCATTATTTTTTATCTCCTCCAGCGCCAGAATAAAACTTAGGTCCTAAATGTATAGAAAAGAAAAGCAGCCCACCGAAGCGAGCTGCAAAATTTTTGTGGTTCAACGCGACGAAATATTATCGCGTTATGAGCAAGTTGATATTTTTATCCTCCTCGCTCTTCATACGGATAATCCGCGCGCCACGATTCTGACCTCTGTCTGTCAAAATCTCGTGGTCACCAACCTCAGTAACCAAGTTGAGCATGACTGCGATCAAATCGCATTGTTGCTCAACAGACATTTGGAGCAAGTGCTCCGCAAGATTGGGTGCGATAATTTCAACATACACCCACCTTCCGTTAATCTTGTAAGAAAGAAACGCGCTTCCAATGTTGCCTAACTTGTGTTCGGCAATATTGGCTTGTTTCATCAACTCTGTGATGTCTGTCGACATTGGTCTTCTCCTTTTCCATCTGAGAATCACAGGAGTGTGTCAACTCCCTCTCAGCAAGTTTGATTTGCAAGCACACTAATATACTAACATAGTCTATATAAAAAGTCAAATAGTAACGAATTTCCCTCTTTTTTACATCTTGCACACCCTTATACTCACAACGTATTATTTCCACACCACTTTTCCTGTGGTATTATAATAAAATAAAGAAACACCATTAAACTTTAATTTTAATACTACTATTTTATGAAAAAAATCTCACTTTCACTATTTATTGTCGCATTATTCGTATTTTCTCCAATTTTTACACAAGCGTCTGTCGCTGACGACTTGCGTGCACAAATTTCAGCACTCTTAGCACAAGTAGAACAGCTACAAAAAGATTTGGTTGAGGTAGAGAAAGGGACTCCCACAACACCATCAGAAACAATACCAACAGAAGTATCGCCAACAGTAACCACAACAACTAACACAGGGACAGTATGTCCTCTCATAACTCGTAGCCTGAAAAGAGGTATACGCGGTCAAGATGTGCGAGAATTACAAAAATATCTACGCTCCACAGGTGACTTCACATTCTCCACAGAAACCGACTACTATGGACGCGTAACCGAAGAAGCAGTACAGAAATGGCAAAAGAGAAATGGGGTTGTGTCTCAAGGAAAACCAAGCTCAACAGGATTTGGAGTGTTTGGACCTAAAACGCGTACGGTGTACGGAAAGATGTGTGGACGCAACACAACAACAAATACACAGTCAATTATTTGCCCTGCATACGTTCCGTCCTGCAAAGACGGACAACATATTGAAACAGGACCTAAAACTTCAAACGGATGTGCAACGTACATTTGTGTTGACGACAAAGTAACACCACCACCAATTTGCCCTGCATATGTTCCATTCTGCAAAGACGGACAACATATTGAAACAGGACCTAAAACTTCAAACGGATGTTATACGTATTTGTGTGTTGACGACAAAGCTGTTACACCCCCTATTCAATGTCCTCTCTACTCACCACCGCTTTGCGAGAAGGGGCAACATGTTGAAACAGGACCGAAAGATGCGGATGGATGTGCGGGTGCGCCAGTGTGTGTTGACGACAAAGTAACACCACCACCAATTTGCCCTGCATATGTTCCATTCTGCAAAGACGGACAACATATTGAAACAGGACCTAAAACTTCAAACGGATGTTATACGTATTTGTGTGTTGACGACAAAGCTGTTACACCCCCTATTCAATGTCCTCTCTACTCACCACCGCTTTGCGAGAAGGGGCAACATGTTGAAACAGGACCGAAAGATGCGGATGGATGTGCGGGTGCGCCAGTGTGTGTTGACGACACCACCCCATTCACTTGTCTACCCCAAATTCTCCCAACATGCGAAAAAGACCAAAGTGTTGAAAAATACTTAGACGTAAATGATTGCACGAAGTATAAATGCATATAAATATGTAAGCGATTATGAAAGAAGGAAAGTGGTAGATTAAAATTTATACACTACTCACTACGCAAAACCTCCGCGGAATTTTTCCGCGGAGGTTTTTAATGTATCGCAAACCAGCCAGGACTCCCTCGGGGTTTGTACTACTCATACCTCAACGCTTCAATAGGACTCTTTCGTGAAGCTTTTCGTGCGGGATAGAGTCCAAACACCAACCCCACAAGCGTTGAAACAACAAGACTCAACACCGCAGCAAAAAA
>CAYZCN010000009.1:13656-18981 GCA_964476975.1 uncultured Candidatus Saccharibacteria bacterium
CAAACACCAACCCCACAAGCGTTGAAACAACAAGACTCAACACCGCAGCAAAAAATGGAAACGTAAACGTCCACTCAAGATTTGCGTAGTTGGTCAATGCCCACGCGGTGATATATGAAAATGTGGCGCCAAGCATAATCCCAATCAATCCACCGACAGCCGTCAAAATCATCGCCTCAACAAGAAATTGCCGTAATATATCTCCATTTGTCGCACCCACTGCCTTACGCAACCCTATCTCTTTTGTCCGTTCGGTTACCGACACGAGCATAATATTCATCACACCCACCCCCGCAACAACAAGCGCAATCGCAACAACGGACGAAAGAAATACTGTTAACGCCCCGATGATAGTACCAATCTGCTCAACAACCCCCTGTTGCGTAACGACGAAAAAGTCATCTTTGTCAGGGTCAGTAATCCCGTGCGCCTCACGCATCGTGGTCTCTATATCAAGCACCGTACGCGCGACGACATCCGCACTAGACGCTTCAGTGATAATCTCATGGAAATAATCAATACCAAGCAAATATGTCTGTGCTGTTGTATACGGAATAATCACCAACTCATTTATATTAAAAAACGACGTCTGTCCTTGGTCTTTATACACCCCCACAACACGAAACTTCCTGCCTTTTATTTTTATAAACTCTCCCACAGCGTCAGACTCGCCAAACAATTCTTCCTTCACCTTTGATCCAATCACCGCAACACTCTTTTTATCTCGTATGTCTTGGTCATCAAAAATTGTACCCTTCTCCGTAAACATATTAAAGTTTTCAGACCAAAATTCCGGATTACCACTACCAAAAATAGTAGGGCGAAATGTCTCACCTCTGTACGATACACTACCAGGCACAATCACCGCAGGCATTACACGGACAAGCTCTGGAACATTTTGTTTTTTTAACAAAAATTCTAAATCCTTTATCTTAAGTGAATCCGCAAAAAGCGTATTACCGATGTCCGACGGACCTTTTGGTTCTTGTCCGGGACGAATAACAATCGTCTCCCCGCCGAGTGCACCCACTTGGTCAAGTATCAAACGCTCGGCTCCTTGTCCAATAGACATCATCAAAACAATAGACGTAATACCAATAACAATACCCAAGATAGTTAACGCCGAACGCGACTTATTTGTCTTAAGTCCGACAAGTGCTGTTTTGAATGTATGTTTTGTAGTCATCGTACTATTAAAAGTAAAAATCCAAATCTATTTAGCAAAACTGCCGTTAGCCTTGCGACGCTTTCCAACTGCAGTGTCGCTATCCACCGCCCCATCCTTAATATGAATAATACGCTCCGCATGTTCAGCGGTATGTGTTTCGTGCGTAATGAGCAATACCGTATGTCCTTCGTCATGCAACTTCTGCAAAATATCCATAATCATCTCTCCAGATTTAGAATCGAGGTTCCCCGTCGGTTCATCGGCAAAAATAATTTGCGGCTTGGTTATCAGAGCGCGCGCAATAGCAACACGCTGTTTCTCACCACCAGAGAGCTGTGACGGTTCATGGTCTATACGATGCGAAAGTCCTACCGACTCAACAGCTTTTTTGGCATACAAATCCCACTCCCCTTCTGGAACCGTAGAATACAAAAGAGGGAGTTTTACATTTTCAAATACATTGGTACGCGAAAGAAGATTAAACATTTGAAAAACAAAACCCATCTCGGTGTTCCGAATATGCGCCACCTCATCAAGTGAATAGTTCTCGACTGATTTTCCAGACAATACATACGAACCTGCAGTTGGCGTATCTAGCAATCCAAGCATATGAAGCAATGTAGATTTACCCGAACCAGACGGCCCCATAATCGCAACGAACTCCCCCTCCTGTACATCAAAAGACACGCCACGGAGTGCGCGCGTTCCATCAGAATATGTTTTCTCAAGATTTTTTACCTCAATCAGCGCCATTGTTCTACTAACTTTAAGTTACGAACTTATTTCGTAATTTAAAGTTTTATATAAATAACAACTCGGTCACCTTCAGCAACTCCTTCAGCAATCTCAACTCGCCCATCCGAACCACGAAGACCTGTCACCACAGGTACTTCGGTTAATTCGCCATTACTCTCCATACGTCGCACTATCTTTTCTCCATCACGGACAACCACCGCACGTGTCGGCACCGCAATAACATCTTTTCTCACCCCTGTTTCAATATCAATATTTGCAGTCATACCCGATCGCACCCGTTCATCTTTTTCTTTAAAAGCCAATTTCGTCAAGTATGTTGCTACTCCTTCAAGAATAGTTTCAGCGGGGTCAATAGAGGTAACTGTTGCCATAAAGACCGCATCATTACCATATGCATCAAGTGTGACTCGAGCAACGTCTCCTACCGCAACATCTGCGATATCAGCTTCGGGAATATTAACCTCGATTTCAAACTCGGCATCCGAGATTAAACTCACAATAATCTCTTGCGCCAACACTACCTCGCCAACATTCGTATCTTGAGTTGCAATAACCCCATTAAGTGGCGCACGGAGTATTGTTTTTGCAAGCTCACTTTCATACTGCAAGGCGCTCGCCTCTGCAGCTTCTACTTCTGCCTCTTGTGCGTCTATCTTTTCAGCTCGCGGTGCTGCGGAAATAAAACGTAGCTCTTGTTCTGCCAGAGCAAGCAGGGCGATTTCATCTTTTTCTTTTTCTTCTGCGTCTTGAACATTTCCAATGGCCTTATTCACATCAGTTCGCGCTGTCGCCACGTCAGCACGATATCCATCAATCGTTACTTGTGAAATAGTAGAATTTGTCTTGAGCATATTCACAACCAACGATACACTATTCAAAAAAGATTTTACCGTATCTAAATTGTTTTCTGCTTCAGCCGTTGCTTTCTCCAAGTCACTTACTTCAGAAAGTGTATCAACGGACGATTGCCACGCTACTAACAACACTTCAATTGCAACACGACTGCTTTCAACAGTAGTCTCAAGCACGCCATCAGTAACGGTAAAGTCTACCTGCGGACTTATCCCTTGTGCATTGCTAATAAATTGGTCAACATGATTTCGTACCGCATTGTCGGCTTTCGTGTACGCGTCCTTGAGTTGCACTACTAAGTTTTTTCGCGCATCTTGATGTGCCAACATCGCATTATCTACCTTAACCTGCTGCACGTCTATCTCTTCTTGCTGTGTTCCTGCGCGAAGCTCACTTAATTTTGCTTGTTGCACTTTAATATTGGCACGCGCCTTCCCAAGCTCTGCGTACACATCACTGTTGTCTAATCTAATAAGTGTTTGCCCTCTCACGACACGCTCACCAACCCCAACAAAGATAGATGCTATTTTTCCTGTTTTTTCAAACGCAAGGTCAACACGCGTGTTTGGCCTCACACGACCAGTAGCAGACACCTCTTGTACAACATCACTTTTTTGGACAACGACAAAATCAACATCAGGAAGTGTTTCTTTAAAAAAAGAGAAGTAAACAAAAACACCAGAAACTACAACGGTAATCGCAACAAGAAGTATATTCTTTTGTAGAGTATGCAAAATAGACATATTAAAATTCAGGTGTAACTCCTCCTGCTAAACATATCTCCCGAGGTGTATATTTTTTGAAAATCTCTTGATAAAAATACGACTCAAGAAGTAAAAAATAATCAAACTGTATACCGCCATGAATCTTAAATGACGAAATACCACTAAAACAATCAATAACATAGTTACTCATAACCCCTTTCTTAACAACCTTGTCTTTTGTTTGCAGAATAAATGGACTTGTAGGAATGACAATTCGCTCGTCAACAAGAAAACCACGGTCAGTTTCTACTTTTTTAACTCCATTAAAATCAATGAACATACCCCCGATCAAGAAGACGCTTGAGGTTGCGCCTAAAATAACAAGAATGCGATAGGTTAATTTAAAGAAAAAACGCATATATACTTACAGTATATACCATTTACAAAAAAGTATCCCGAATACCCTGTGTACACAAAAAAACGGCCGACATAAATGTCGGCCGTGAGTTTAATGTACAACAACAGTACTCTGAAAAATTTTTGAGAGACACGTCATCGCGCCGTCAATTTTCCAAAATTCAGAAAGGTCTGTTTCAATCACATTAAATCCAACGCGCTCCATCTGGCGTATTACCCCATGGGAGTGTTGATGGACCAAAATGTTTTTACCTTTTGAAAGACAGTTCGGGCTATAATACGCATAGTGTTCTGCTTCCGAAGTTATCATCACTTCACACCCTGGTGTATCAACAAAATGATGCTCAATAGGTGCCGAGACAACAATCACCGGTTTTTGACCAGACCATGCACGATGATATGACGCGCCCCCTTTAAGATGTAGCCAGTTTGGAGGAATAGTGAATATCTTTGTATTCATTCCAAACTGGTCTTTTGCAATTTTGGCGAGCTGTTCTGCGCCGTGTGCATTAGTGCGTCCAGATAAACCAATATACAAACCATGGTCAGTGACAAGCACGTCACCACCTTCAACAAATCCGGGAGGTGTGATATGTTCAACGTCTTTGAAGTATGGTGCGAGTGCTTTTTCAAGTATAGCTTCTTCGCCCTGCCTACTAGGGTCTTTTAACCGCGTAACGACCAAAAGATTTTTTTTACCAAGTTGCAGTATTACTCCAGGATCTTCTGGAAAGACACTGTCGGGAAAGTCGTCATTTGCAGGCATAGAAATAATAGTATAGCCAAGGTTGCGAACCTCTCTTTGATATACGCCATACTGTGCTTCAGCTCTTTCAAACTTTAACACTCCGCGGTCTTTCATTTTCAAACCATTTGTAATGGTTTGAGCAGGTGAACACATTATCGCATAGTCATGGAAGGGTCGTAATGACATTTATTGTCCTCTCTTTGTGTGTTGATTGTATTAGATATATTCTGAATACAATATACACAACTAATTTAAAAAAAGAAAGCCCCGACTCCGTCGGGGCTTTTAGTCTACTTTGGCAACTCAAGGTCAGCGATAATTTCTCCAAGGAACAAACTCGCTTCGCCACCGGTAATCGGTCGGTGATCAAATGTAAGCGACAGTGGTAATATTTTGTGTACCTGCATATCAACATCTGAAAATACAACCTCGTCACGTATACTTCCCATAGCAAGGATAGAAACCATCGGAGGGATAATAACCGGTGTTGCATATCGTCCAGCAGAAACCTTGCCACCACCACGAAGTGCTCCAACATTAGAAAGCGAAATAGTTGGGTTCTTGTAGTCGTCTATGGTCGCTTTTTTTGACTTTATCTTAGCACTCAGCTCATTGAGAGATGCTTGCATATCGTCTTCAACCATATTGTTCACACCTCTTACAACAGGCACGGTTAGATA
>CAYZCN010000010.1:0-18544 GCA_964476975.1 uncultured Candidatus Saccharibacteria bacterium
TTTTTTCTCGTGCCTCGGTGATTTTCATACCCGAAAATTCTTGTGCGATAGGGAGGAGTTTACCGTACTGGTCAATAATCTGTTCTTTATCAAGATCGTGTCGTTCTGCTATTTCAAAGTCTACTTGCGAGTGCCATGGGGTTATTGTCATTGCACCTGTACCAATATCAGGGTCAGCTTCCTTGTCTTTAATGACCGTTGCAGTCATTGGGCCGTTAATCCACTCTATTTCTATTTCTTGTCCGTGGGTAAAGTCTTTATACTTTTTGTCGTCAGGGTGTACAACGACATATTTGTCGCCAAATTTTGTTTCAGGACGTGCGGTACCGATGACGAATGGTCCGTACTTGAAATAGTAAAATATTCCCTTTTTTTCTTCATACACAACTTCGTCGTCAGAGATAGTCGTTTGGCCTTTCGTGTCCCAGTTGATGATGCGATGTCCTTTGTAGATAAGTCCGGCGTCAAACATTTTTTTGAATGCGGTGAAAACTGCGGTATTCCTTTTTTCATCAAGAGTGTACGCATAGCGCGACCAGTCAAGAGACGCCCCCATCTTTCGTATTTGATTGAGTATTGTGCCCTCACTTTGTTTTGCGAATTCTGAGACACGTCGTACGAGTTCTTCGCGTCCGAGATCGTGACGCGTTTTCTTTTCTTCTTTTTTAATATCTTTTTCAACACGTGCTTGTGTTGCGATTGCTGCGGAGTCAGTGCCCGGAATCCATACTGTTTTTTTGCCACGCATACGCGCAAAGCGAACTACCGTATCTTGAAGTGCGTCTTCATAGGCATGTCCGATGTGGAGTACACCTGTTACATTTGGTGGTGGGAGAATAACAGCGAACGGGTCGGTGTGAGTGTCGGGGAGATTGTCGGGATTGAAAAAACCGCTCTCCTCCCAGAGTTTGTATATGTTATCTTCCGTTTCTTGAGGATTATATGGTTTTGAAAACTTATCAGGTGAGGTCATAATTCCAAATAATACCAAAATACTGGCTTTTTATAAAGCGACAATGAAACAGGATATGTGACAAAAAACTCTTTTTCTAATTGTTTTCATATTCTTAAGAATTTGAGAATCCAAACATTAAGTACCCGACTCTTAATGTTTTAGACTCTTAACGTTTTATATTAGAGGCGGAGATTGCCGTTGGCCGTGATGTCGTTTGGATTTTGTTTTTTTATTTTACCGCTTTCCTTAAGCCATCTGAAGTATCCTGCAATACCTATCATTATAGCGTTGTCTGTCGCGAGCTTTTGGTCGGGAATTGAGAGTGTGATTTCGGGGTACTCGTTTTGGATGAGGGTGGTGAATGTTTTTCGTATGTGTTTGTTTGCAGAGACACCACCACTGATGATGAGTGTTTCTGTGCCGTATTGGTCCAGCGCTTTTTTTGTTTTGGCGATGAGTACGTCGGTGACTGCGTTTTCAAATTCGCATGCGATTGCTTTTTTTGTTGCGTCGTCTACCATACTCATTTCTTTTATTTTATACAGCACTGATGTTTTTATTCCAGAAAATGAAAAGTCATAG
This sequence comes from uncultured Candidatus Saccharibacteria bacterium, assembly GCA_964476975.1. GTDB lineage: Bacteria > Patescibacteriota > Minisyncoccia > Phycocordibacterales > CAYZCN01 > CAYZCN01. The sequence continues at coordinate 1,538 of CAYZCN010000010.1, forward strand.
TCATCCGTGTGTATCATCGGACGAGGAAGTTCAACTCCCGAATTACTGGACATCCGATGTCCAGTAATTCGGGAGTGTTCAGCGAGGCGAGATATTTCAGGCCCTCCTGGGTAGGGGAGATCGAGCATACGTGCCACTTTGTCAAATGCTTCGCCGACAGCGTCGTCGCGCGTTTCACCGATGACTTCATATTCAAGCCAGTCTTTGGCGAGCACAAGCTCCGTGTGTCCGCCACTTATGAGAAGTGCGAGGATTGGAAATTTTGTATCTTGAATAGTAAATGTTTCTTTTACTTCTTTTGTTTCTCCATCTTCTTCTTTGGGAGTGAGGAGTGCCGAAAAAATATGTCCCTCCATGTGATTGATAGGTATGACGGGGATGTTCCATAGTGTAGAGAGTGCACGAGCGAAGTTAATACCAACCCAAAGCGCCGGCTCAAGTCCGGGACCGTACGTGACTGCAATGGCGTCTATGTCGGGCTTTTTAAGTACTGCAAAGAGTTTTGCGCTTTGTTTTAAGAGCTCAGGTTCTCTGGTTAGTATTTTTTCAAGTACTTTGTTTGTGGTGGATGTATCGGAAGCGGGGCCGGTACATTCGTACATATTTGCTTCTTTGAGTGTTTTTTCAAGTAGGGGGATGAGGTTTTTTGAGTGTTCTCGTTTGGCGAGCATGGGATAGACTCCGCCGTATTCTTTATGAATATCAACTTGTGAGAGAAGGGTGTCGCCTTGTATGGTGAATGTTGCATTATCAAAATCGCCATCTGCTTTGATGATACTTATGGCAGTTTCGTCGCATGATGTTTCTATCGATAGAATATTCATATTTTTTAATTTTAAACTGTGTGCGCGATAGAAGGATTGAACTTCTGACCTCTTCGATGTCAACGAAGCGCTCTACCACTGAGCTAATCGCGCGCGTATTTATTCAGTGTAATGAATGTGTAGAAAAAGTAAATCCCCGCACTACCTTTGGTGGCGCGGAGATGGTGGAATAGGGTATTAGATCCCAATTGCGATGTATTCAAATGTTCCAGTACCATGTTTGCGATCAACTGAACCTTTGAATGTTGGAAGAGTTATGCGCCTTTGAACAAGATGCACTTTCTCGTTTCTCAATAGGTTTTGTATAGCTGAGACTACTCCAAAGTCACAGTTGGGTCCAAATTTGTCGTTAAGTGACGTGCCTCTATGGTACACAACACGATCACCTTTTGAGATTTCAGAAAGTTTCTGAATGGTTCTTGTTGAAGTAGTCATTTATAGTACTCCTGTTTGGTTTCTGGGTGAGGTTCTAGTAATGCATATTACATTTTTTTTCCTTGATTGTCAAATATCATTTTCTAAGGTCGGAGGGTAGAGGATTCGACGATGCGTCACTAAGTTTTTTGTTTCGCTTCGCTTACAAAAAAACTAAGTGCGCTTCGTCTAGGCTCGCCCCAAATGTTGCTCCAAGTATTCGCAACGGGCTCCGCCTTTCGAATCCTCTACCACCTTTCCAAAAGTCACCATTATTTAATACATGCTTTTGGCACGTATTAAATAATGTTGATTCGGAGGGTAGAGGATTCGAACCCCTGAGAGGATTGCTCCCCTACGGCTTTTCGAAAGCCGCGCATTCGACCACTCTGCCAACCCTCCATATAAGTAGTCCTTATTAAGTGTACTGTATCATTTTTTCTAAAAATGTTGTACTATATTTTATGTCGTAATACATTACAGCCCCATCGTCTAATGGGAGCGAACGAAAGACAAACTGCTTTGTCTTTCGTCCGGTTCCAAGCTTTTGCTTGGAAATCACCGATGTTTACGAGGTGATAGGTAGGTTTTCATTCTACAAATCATTTTGATAGAATAAAAAATATGACAGAGGCCCCATCGTCTAATGGGAGCGAACGAAAGACAAACTGCTTTGTCTTTCGTCCGGTTCCAAGCTTTTGCTTGGAAATCACCGATGTTTACGAGGTGATAGGTAGGTTTTCATTCTACAAATCATTTTGATAGAATAAAAAATATGACAGAGGCCCCATCGTCTAATGGTTAGGACAGTAGGTTTTCATTCTGCAAATCGGGGTTCGATTCCCCGTGGGGTCATAACACCTTTAAATCCAATGCAAAGCATTGGGTTTTTAGGTGTTATACGGTCCCCACAGGGAATCGAACGACGGAGGCGGTATACAAGACGAGCGAAAGCGAGTGCTTGTCGCCGAGTCGCGTCCAGCGTTCTTATGAGCGGTAGCGAATTAGAAAAAGCGGGACGATTCCCCGTGGGGTCATAAATACAAAAAAGAGTCCGCGTAAGCGGACTTTTTTGTTCATGACCTGAGAGAAAAGCACTTGCGTGCTTTTCGTGGGAATTAAACCGCCGGAACCATGTCAAGTAAATCGGAACAGGTATCATTTTTTCTTAATTTCATGCTTTAATAGAGGTATGGAATACATACTTTTAATTATTATAGGATTTTCGGGAGTTGCATTTGGTGCGTGGTTTTCGCGGTGTCGGAGGGTTGAATCAGAACAGAGTCGAAAAAAGCGGGAGGGTATGGAAAAAGTACTTGTGTTTGTTCGGAAAAATGGAAGAGTTGCAAATAATGATGTTGAAACGTTGGTAGGAGTTTCGCACGCTACCGCCGAGAGATACTTGGATGAACTGGAAAAGGAGGGGATGTTGAAACAAAACGGTGAAGTTGGCACACAGGTGTTCTATACTTTAAAATAAGGGTTTTTGGGGTCTTAGTCGATTAACTCAACCGGTTGAGTTAATCGGAATTTTCGTTCAATTGTCTATGCCTTGTAAAAATACAGATAATATTGTATGGTGATATTGTATTTTGTATTATCTATGGAAAAAGAACACAAATATTATAGACCGTTACCAGATGGATTGACCATTAAACATTCCGAGATAGAAGGATTGGGGTTGTTTGCGACAAAGCAGTTTCCCATTGGTACTCGTTTTGGAATAAGTCATATTAAAAATGACTTTTTTCCTGATGGATATATCCGAACACCACTTGGGGGGTTTTACAACAACTCCGAAAATCCCAACTGCGAGTCGGTTGAGGAGGGGGAATATAAATATCTCGTTTCTCTAAAAGAAATTAATGAAGGAGATGAGCTGACCTCCACATATAGGCTGTATAATCCGAACGATTAAATCTATCTATTTTTGTTGGTGTGATAAAAAAAGATGGCCGATATGGTCGTTTTATAATGTATATTAAATAAAAAAATGTTTAAAAAAATATCACAAGAACCGATAATTTTCCTATTTAGGAAAATGTGGCAATTTGCCAAAGGAGACAGAAAACTGATTATTCTGTTTCTTTTGACGTTCACCATCTCACAGTTAATCCTTTTGAGTAATCCGCTTATATTCCGCGAGTTCTTAAACGAAATACAGCACAATGGTCTTGGGGATCACAATATTGCCTATCTGATAACCATACTCTTTGTACTACTGGCTGTGGATTTAGTCTTTTGGGTATTACACGGTCCGTCTAGAATATTGGAAAATATTGTCGCATTTCGCACAGAGTTAAAATATAAGAAATACTTACTTGGAGGTGTGCTCGGACTCGGTCTTTCGTGGCACACAGAAAGAGATAGTGGAAACACTATTGATAAAATAAACAAAGCGTCAGAGGCCATGTTTCAGTTTTCAAGGAATACATTTATTATTATTGAAGTGTTTGTGCAGGTAATAGGTACAACAATAATTCTGCTTTTCTTTAACATATATATTGGATTAGTGGCACTCGCACTCCTTATTGTAGCACTGCTGATTATCTTTCAGTTTGACCTACGTCTTGTACCGCAGTACAAGAAGCTCAATCTTTTTGATAACAAGATTTTGGCACGTATATTTGATGTATTATCCAATATAACCACTATTAAGGTGCTTAATATTGAAAAGCCGATTGTTTCGAGTACCTTAAAGATATTCTGGAAGCCGTTTCAGCTATATAAAAAGAACAAAATCCTCATTGAGCTCAAGTGGTTTACAGGCTCTGTCTTGTTTACTTTTATTGTGGTATTACCTCTTACGGTATATGTTCTTTTCTCACTCAAGCACAATATAGAAATTGAAGTAGGAACATTGAGCGCATTATATCTTTACCTTTCTGGACTCATTGGTGTGTACTATGTTTTCACGAGTACATACGAGGGAATGATAATACGTCGTACAAAGATACTGAATGCCGTTGAAATAGAGGAGGCATTTCTTGCAAAACAAAAAATTAAGAAAAAGAAAATACCGCATTGGGACATGATACATTTACAGAATGTTCTGTTTTCTTACGGAAGCGTTCGTGATAATGTCTATGATATACAAAACATATCTTTCGATATTTTTCGTGGTGAAAGGATTGCACTTATTGGCGAGTCTGGATCAGGGAAGACAACATTTCTAAAAGTTATTCACGGTATGTATCCGAACTCAAAAGCTGAGATATCTTTTGATGGTCGTGTGTCACAGGAAACTAACTTTGCTGATATAAATCTAAAGACAACACTTGTCCCACAGGAGCCAGAAATCTTTTCCTCTAGTATTCGTGAAAATATAACGCTTGGAATTGGACATACAGAGAAAGAAATATTAGATGCAACAAATTTATCTGAGTTTACTTCGGTTATCAGTCGATTACCTAAAGGACTTAGCTCTGTTGTTAATGAGAAAGGGGTCAATCTCTCTGGTGGACAAAAGCAACGTCTAGCACTTGCTCGCGCGCTGCTTTTTAGTGGTGATAAGGAAGTAATCTTACTAGACGAGTCTACAAGCTCGGTAGACTCAGAAACAGAGGTGAAGATATATAAAAGTATCTTCAAGCACTTTAAGAGTAAAACAGTAGTAGCGTCTATTCATAAGATGAATCTTTTGAAGTATTTTGACCGTATCGTTATGTTTACGGAAGGTAAAATTGTTGACCAAGGTACATTTGATGAGTTGATGTCAAGAAATAAAAAGTTCCAAAAAGATTGGAATGAGTATGTTTCAGAACATAAAGATGTTACATAGTTTGGTATACTATATATATGAAACCTGTGTATAGATTTTTTGCGTTAGCCGTCGTTATCTTTCACGTGTTCATAATTTTTCTTGTTTTGCTTGGATGGGCGATACCTGTTTTGTATTATTGGCACGGCATTGCTGTCATTGGCACCGTTTTCTCCAGAATAGTTATCAGGCGTTGTATTTTGATAGATGTTGAATATTATTTTAAGCAAAAATACGCATCACAACAAAAACCCAAAGTCTGTTCGTTCACTGTGTCCTTGCTACGGAGAGTGTTTGGAGAAAAATCTATCACCAACCGTTTTGTTGTTATATGGAGTGATATTTTTATCATAATTACATTTTTTGCGTTTTCTATTTCGCTTTTTACTCCCCTGTTTATCTCGTTATTCATACAGTAAGAGGTGTGGACAACAGTGTTGTATTATAGCAATAACATTGCTATAATTTTTTCAATTTAAGCTACATATGTTGCAAATCTTAAAAAAGAGAAATAAACTAAAAATACGCATTCCGTCATATTTCATATTTTTTGTTTCAATTGCCCATTTCCTCCATTCGGAGGTATTTTTTTATTTAAAGTATCAGTTTCATATCTACCATCTATATCCGACATAGTCGGTTTTTTTATACTTTTTTATTTGTTAATTTTAATTTTATAACGTTATGTTTACAACACTACAAAAAACTAAAGAGAATGACGTTCACGCTTTCAGTAAGGCGGTCAACAGGTTACGAATGTTTTTCTTAGAGAAAGGTTTTGTGGAAGTGCACACACAAGACCGTTTGAGTATTTTGGCGGCATGCGAAGACCCTTCTACTATTGCGACGTACAATTACAAAAAAGAAAAATGGCCACTTCCACAGACAGGACAAATGTGGCTCGAGTATGAGCTTTTAAAAAATCCGAGTTTGCCTGGTGTGTTTTGTGTGAGTACGAGTTATCGAAATGAACCAAATCCAATACCAGGGAGGCATAAGCTTATTTTTCCAATGTTTGAGTTTGAGTCAGGGGGAGATGTAGAAGATTTGCGTCGGCTTGAAGTAGAGCTCTGTGAAGAATTAGGGTTTGGGACAAAAGATAAATTTGTGCATAAGGATTATGATGAACTCGCCTCACACTATCAGACAGACGACTTAACGAGTGAGCATGAGCTTAAAATGGTGGACGATTTTCATCCTGTGACGTTTATTGAAAACTTTCCGCAGACCACGTCACCATTTTGGAATATGAAAAAGAATGGAGAACATGCGCATAAGATTGATGTTATCTTGCATGGTATGGAGACTATCGGGAGTGCAGAGAGGAGTAATAATGTTGATGAAATGCGTGAACAGTTTCATACGATAAGTGATGGTGAGTACGCACAGACACTCTATGATACATTTGGAAAAGAACGCGTAGAGAAAGAGCTTGAGGATTTCCTCTCTTTTGATTTCTTTCCACGCTTCGGTGGTGGTATTGGTATGACACGAATGATGCGCGCCTTAGAATTAGAGCGTTAAAAAACAGTGGCTAATAATCCGTGTTTTTTATTTTCTCTCAAAATCATTCTGATATTCTCAAGAATATTAGAATGATTTTGAGTGTATTTTATTTTTTCTACGACGACTCCTGCATATGGAGGTGGTTGTAGATGTCTTCTATCGCGACAACAGCTTCACCGGCAGCGATATTGTTCTGGTGATAGAGTGCGTTTGTTGAGTCACCAGCTGCCCAAATGCCAAGCGTGCTCGTTTTTTGGTTGGTGGGGTCGGTTACAATTCGTTTGTAGTTGTCTAACTCTAAAACGTCTGCGACAAATGCGGTAGACGGGACGAGCCCTATTTCAACAAAGATTCCGTCGGTAGGAAGCTCGTGTATTTCCCCAGTGGTCGTGTCTTTGTATACAATACCATTTACAAATCCATCTCCTTTTACTTCAAGTGTTTCTGCATTGAGAACCGATTTCATATTTTGATGTGAAAGCACTTTCTTTACGGTGACAGGGTCTGCTTTAAATTGTGGACTACGATGAAGTAACGTTACACTCTTTGTGTATGCTAAGAGTTGTGCTGCGGTTTCAAAACCAGCATTTCCTCCACCAACAACAACAACATCTTTTCCAGTGAACATTGGTCCATCACACGTTGCACAGTATGTCAGCCCTTTCTGGTCAAAGTCGTCTGCCCCAGGTACAGTGAGCTTACGTCTTTCGGCACCTGCTGCGACTAGGACTGTTTTTGCTTCGTAGGTCGTTTCGTCTTCAAGAGTTATGGTAAATCCACCTTCTGTTTTCTCAACTTTCATAGCGTTTTGTCCTTCTTTAATATCAAGCGTATCTCCTTTGTATGCCTCTAAGTGAGCCTTGAGCTGTGTGGCAAAATCTGCGCCAGAAATAGAAATAGTCCCAACCCAGTTTTGTATGTCAGCGGAAACATTACTTTGTCCCCCCCATTCTTTGGTAATAAAAATTGTTTTGAGTTGTTTTCGTGATGCGTAAATACCGCCAGATATTCCTGCGGGACCACCACCGATAATAGCTAGATCGTACATAGTGTGTTTATGGATTATGTCGCCTCCTCGGCGATCCGCCGATGAAGCGGAAGTTATGAATAAAGAATTATAATCCGCCGATGAGGCGAGAATAATGTTTTAATTATACATCAAAAACACCTATTTAATAATAACGCAACACCTCGGCCGTAGGTCGAGGTGTTGCAAGCTAATAAAGCTTTAGGTTAATTACTAGCAAAGCTATTTTGAAACTATTTCAATTTTGATCGTCTCAAAAATGCTGGCACTGCACCCCAGTCGTCATCTACTTCTTCAGTTACAGGGTTCGTCTTATTTTTCTTAGTTTCGTCTTTTTTGTTTTCTGGAACCTCTTTCTTTTTTGATTCTCCAGATGTTACTGAATTAAAAATCTTTCCTTTTGTATCGTTCTTTACCTCTTCTTTTGCGTCATCATCTTCACCTCGGAGTGGAAGTTGAAACAGAGATGATCCAGCTTTTTGTGATGCAATATTGTCGGGGAAACCAGTCGCAATAACGGTAACACGAATCTCACCCTTTTTGAGTTTACCGTCGGTTGTTGTAGCGTAAATAATTTTAGCGTTTGGATCGGCCGCTTCTGTGATAACTCGTGCTGCCTCTTGTGTTTCCAACATACCAAGATCGTCTCCACCGGCAATTGAAAAGAGTACGTTCTTTGAGCCATTTATAGCAATTTCCAAGAGTGGGGAGTTAATAGCCGCGTTCGCTGCTTCTACTGCACGTTGTTCGCCCGTTGCGGAACCGATGCCCATAAGCGCTGAACCCGCATTTTCCATTATAGTGCGAATATCCGCGAAGTCCGCATTAATTCTACCTGGGGCAGTAATAAGGTCTGAAATACCTTCCACTGCTTGTCGAAGTACGTCGTCACACATCGCAAACGCAGTATCAACGGTTGTTTCTTTGTCTACTACAGCAAGAATGCGATCGTTGGGAATAACAATGAGTGCGTCAACGTCTTTTTTCAATTCTTCCAGACCCTGCTCTGCAAGACGCATACGTTGTTGTCCTTCAAATGAAAATGGTTTTGTGACTACACCTACGGTAAGCGCTCCAAGTTCGCGTGCAGTTTTTGCAATGACACCACTTGCGCCGGTTCCGGTACCTCCTCCCATTCCTCCTGCGATGAAAATCATATCAGAACCTTTAAGTACTTCTTGGATTTCTTCTTTTGTTTCTTCTGCAGCCTTACGTCCTTTTTCTGGATTCATTCCTGTACCGAGTCCGCGTGTTAGGTTTTTTCCGATGTGGATTTTTTTCTTTGCAAGAGAGTGATGAAGGTCTTGCGCATCAGTGTTAATCGCAATAAATTCAACCCCTTTTACTTTTGAGTTGACCATATGGTTGGTTGCGTTTTTTCCAGAACCACCAACACCTACGACGCGTATTCGCGCGAATGCCTCTATGTCTGATTTTACTTGTGCCATAATTTTCCTTAAATAGTTAATATAGTAAAGTAATCCCACTATATCAGAGAAAATAAAAAAGAAAACTTTAATTTTTTATGTAAATGTGTTGTAGTTGATATGTTAAAAAACGGAGTCATTGCTCCGTTTGGTGTTTTTTACTACTTTTTCTTGTTATTTTACGGTAAGAATTGTTTAATCCACGTTATCATATTACCTCCTGTTGTTTTTACAAATTTCATACTCGCATAGGAATCTTCGGCCCTGAATCCAAAAATACACAATCCATATGCCACCGCCCATGATGCGTCTTTAATGTTTCCTCGTGGGAGGTCTAAGACCTTAAGCTCTCCAATTTGTGATGGTAGTTTGAGTGATGCTAGTGCGAGGTCTTCTATGGTAGTGATACCAGATCCCCCTCCGGTCAAAATAACTCCTGCAGGCAAGAGACCACTTTTACCAATTTTTTTGAGGTAGTTGTCAGTAAATTCAAAAATATCTTTTAGTCGCGCGGTGATGATGTCATCAAGTTTTCTTTGGGGATGTGTTGTGCCAACAATAGTTCCATGTTTGAGTTGCTCAGCTTCTTCAAGAGATACCTTTAATCCGAGTGCGATATCATTCGTAATGTCTGTTGCGCCGATAGAGAACACTTTCAGTGATATAGGTATATTGTTCTCAAACACAATGGCTGAAACGGTTTCAGCGCCGATGTTTACCAAAATACATCCCGCCATTTTTTGTGCACGCGAAAGCGTAACAAGAGAAGCAGCAAGAGGGGATACCATAACGTCCTCCACTGCGATACCAGTTTTTTCTACTGCAGAGATAAGGTCGTTTAAATGTTGCTCAAGACAGGTAATAAAAAGTGTCTCTACTTCAATTTTTATCCCCTTCATACCTCGTAGTTTTCCAAGAACTTTTTGGCCGTCTACTTTGTGTGCAAGAGGAACTGCGTGGATGATTTTGCGGTTGAGGAGTTTTTGTTCTATTTTGTTCTCACTTTCTTCAATAGCTTTTTTAATATCAAGATCGGTCACTTCTCCGTCTGCGCGCGCAACAACTGCTTCTCCTTTCGAATGCATTTCTTCAAGTCCAATACCACCCACAGAGAGATATGCTTTTTTTACCTTTATTTTTGCTACCGTTTCTGCTTGTTGTATTGCTTTTTGTATACTGCGTACAATGTCGGTTGAGTTGATAATATACCCATGGCGTAGTCCACGCGACTGCGCGAGTCCGGTACCTAGTATTTTAGGAATCGATGCATTATTACCACGGACACACTCTGCAATCACTACCTTTACTTGATAGGTTCCTATGTCAATTCCAACTGAAATATTTCTTGCCATAAATACAATGCGAAAATGTTATTGCGACTTTTGTTTGAAAGGTTTCTTTAAGACTTCAAAAGACTACTGCTTGCGCAGAGTCGTGTTACGATTTCAGTATATCTTTAGTTTAAGTTTTAATTTTAAACTTTTTTAGCAGTCGCATCTCCGCTTCTTCCATTATACTACCGTGCGTATGTCCTTCCAAGTGAAGTAATCCGTGGATAAAGAGATAACCGATGAATTGTGTTGTACTCATATCAAAACCTCGCGCTTCTTTTTGTGCGTGTCGTGAATTGATAAAAATTTCTCCCTCGCTTTTTGAAAGTGGAAATGAGAGTACGTTGGCCGGCTTGTTTTTTTTGCGATATATTTTGTTTAACTTTTGTGAGCGTGCATCTCCAATAAAAACGAGTGAAAGTTCATATTTTTTTCCAAGTACTACATTTTTTATATCAACAAAAGGCAGACGAGGAAGTCTGCCTTTGGTAGTTTGTGAAATTGTGAGCTGACGCGTTTTTGACATCAAGAGCTTTAGAGATTAACGACGACGTCCTCGTCTTCGGTCTTCAGTCACCTTACCTTCTTTGATGAGTTTTGCGTACTCTTCTCTTTTTGAAATTCGTTTAAGCGTTCCTTTTTTCTTTAGGAATTCAGATGTTTTTCGTTCATGGTAGCGAATTTTTCGCATACGCATTAAAATTCCCGAATCTCGCATACGCTTGGTAAAGCGACGAACTACGTTCGTTGTATTCTCGTTTGATTTTTTAACTACTTCAACGTTTATCATAAGTGCACAGTATACTATATTCAAAAGTTTTTAACAACTCTTTTTTTAATTGCTGTTATGGTGGTTTTGTTACAGTGAAATTTGTTTGAGGTACGAAGGAAGTGTTTCAACAGGGACGATTTCTTGGATTTGGGTGTCAACGTTTCTTACAATAACTGTTTCGTCCATTGTTTCTTTTTGTCCCATAAGGATTGCATAGGGCACTTGCAGTTCTTTTATTTGTTCAAGTTGTCCCGAGAGTGTGTCTTCGCAGATTGATTGATGTATTGGAATGTTCTCTTTGCGTAAAAGTTCAATTACTCCAAGACTTTGTTGTTTAGCACGCATACCAAGCTGGACGAAGAAAAATTTAGGACGACGTCCGCGCTTTTGAGGTAGTGGCGATTTCGTCACACGCCCCTTCCATGGAACAGTAAGGGTAATTCCCACAATAGATGTCGGTACTTTATATATGCGTCGCGCTATTTCGTCACATCGTCCACCACGCGCAAGTACACCATCGTAACCACCATCGGTTTCATTTTCCGTATCACGTATTTCAAATACCGTTTCTCGATAGTAGTCTTTATTGCCTACCATACGCGGATCAATTGAATAAGATACCTCTGTGCCCTCAAGGTATTCAAGTACTCCTTGAAAATACTTTCTACTTGCACTTGAAAGAAACTCTATTGATTTTGGTGCATCGTTATAGAGTGGATGTCTTTTTTGTCGTAGGTGTGAAAGTGCATGAAACACATCTTTTTTTAATACAGTTTGTGTTGATACTGGAATATCGGAGATGTTTTTTCGTAGATATGCTTGTAACTCTTTGGTGAACTTTATACCCGAATCTTTGTCTCCGATACTGTTTATATGGACACAGTGATTGATGAGTCCATTTTCTTTTAGAATCGTTCCTGTGGTGCGAAGGAGAAGTGCTTCCGCGATACTTTTTTGGACGCCAAGTGTCACGAGGTTAAAATGCATATGTGCAGGTGTTGCAGTCTTTTTGTCTTGTGGTACTACGGTGCTGTGGTAGAAAAGTTCGTGGGATGTTTCAGGAGAGATATTATGCGCCTTACATCGCTCAAGAATGTTTGCCATTTCTCTACCAAAAGTATCTGTTTTTATTTCCAAAGATGAACCAATTGGTTTGTTTAATTTCCTGTTACTATTTTTCGAATATTTTTTAATGACAGTCTCTAAAGGTGCAAAGCCATAGTACGGTGCGACTGCCATCGCTTTTTTTATGAAATCTTTGTGATTGAGTGGAAGTACTGCGTGCATTGTTTTTAATAATTAAATTCTCCAGGTAAGAAGTTTACGGTTTGTACAGGAAGGAGTCGTACAAATGCCTTTCCGATAATAAGATCTCTCGGAAGTATTCCCCAAATACGTGAGTCAGAGCTCGCGCGTCTGTTGTCGCCAAGTACGAAATACTCTTCGTCACCAAGAGTTGTGGTGGTAAAGTCGTTCCGTTTTTTCAACTCGTCAATGTATGGCTCGGTAAGTAGTATTCCTTCAGGGTTTTGTTCGTTGACGATAGTTACTGTTTTTCCATTTAATTTTACTGTTTCGTTAGGAAGTCCGATGATGCGTTTGATGTAAAATTGTGAAGGATTGCCGGGAAAACGAAAAATAACCACCTCGCCACGTTCAGGTTCTTGGAATAGTCTGTATGAAAGTTGGTCGACGATGATGTATTGCCCAGTATGAAAGGTGGATTCCATAGATGCACCACTGACAATGAATGGTTGTGCAACGTACATTCGTATAGGGACAACAATAAGAAGCGCGATGAAAGAAAATTTAAAAATTTCTATAAATACATTTTCTTTTTTGTCTTTTTCGTGCATAGATATTTTAGAAAAAAGTAGAAACGTGATTGAGAACTCTATTGTAATATGGGAGGGTGCGTTGACACAAGAGAGAGAGCTGTGGCGAGCTGTGAGTAATGCACTTTCTTGTCTACGTGATACAAGTGAGATACTATTAAAGAATAAAAATTATAAACGTAAAATTATTTTTGAGGAAGAAGAGGTTTTGAGTTTGAAATGAGATAAAAATTAAAAATCATGTACACAATTGTTGGTTTGGGTAATCCTGGAGAAGAATATGCACACAGTCGTCACAATGTGGGGCGTTTTTTTGTGGAAGTATTTGCGAAAAAGTATGACTTTTCTGGTTGGACGGAGTGTCACAAGCCGGACATGCAGGTTGCAGACGGAAAAATAGGAAAACACAAGGTTGTGGTTTTACTTCCTGATACGTTTATGAATAAATCAGGTCTCGCTGTTAAAAAATATGTGACGAGTGCCAAAAAGGCAGAGAAGCTTATTGTACTTTATGACGATTTAGATATTCCCTTTGGTAGTTTCAAGATCTCGTTTAGGCGAGGTTCAGGTGGGCACAGGGGGGTGGAGTCTATTGCACGGAGTATTAAGACAAAAGATTTTGTTCGTGTACGTGTAGGTATTTCGCCGTCTACACCGTCTGGAAAGCTAAAAAAACCCAAGGGGGATAAGAAGGTTCACGATTTCATTCTTGGTGATTTTTCTAAAAAAGAGACAGAAATACTTAAAAAAATGAGAAAAAAAGTATGTGAGGCAGTTGTGATGACCGTTGAAGATGGGCGAGCGCGAGCGATGAACGAGTTTAACTAAGTTGTTATTTTGTGTAGTAAAAAACACCACAAAAATTAATATTTGACAAGGCACTGTAAGTATGCTAGTCTAAATGTAGATGAAATCTAACGTTTTTCAAAACGTCGAGCCAAAAAGAAAGGAGGCTTACAATGAATGTTTTGATGAAGAAGCTCCTCTTTGGAGCATTAGCACTTGTGGTTGTGCTGTTCACAGCAACTTCTGTTGTTGCACAATCGTCTAATTGTGCTCCGCGTGGGGAGGTTGTCAAAAAGCTCACCGAGAAATTTGGCGAGGTTCGTCGTGGTGGCGGAATCAGAAGTCAAAAGCAAGCTTTTGAGATTTGGGTTTCTGAAGAAACTGGAACTTGGACAGCGCTCTCTACTTTCTCAAACCCAAGCAATACGGGTTTGATGTCTTGCGTCCTTAGTTCAGGTACTGACTGGATTCACGACATGGATTGGATTAACGAACTTAAGAATCCAACACCAGAAGGCGACCCTGTATGAGTGCAAACTACACAAAGCGAGCTGTCGCATGATGTCTAAATGACATGCGACAGCTCTTTCTCTTGTAATTTTTTATTATAGAAACCACCCCCGCGCCCCTTAGGGCGCGGGGGTGGTTTCTATGTGGCGATCCCTTGGCGACTTCTTGATTTATGTAATATATCTTATAATAAGAATATGGATAAAGATGCTAAAAAAAGTACCAGTGTTGCATTGTATCGTAAATATCGCCCAGAGCATTTTAAGGAAGTTTTAGGACAAGATCATATTGTGTCTGCATTAGAAGGTGCTCTTAAAGATGACGTAGTTGCGCATGCGTATCTCTTTTCGGGTTCACGAGGTACGGGCAAGACAAGTACTGCGCGTATTTTTGCGCGTGCCGTCGGATGCTCGCTGAAAGATATTTATGAAATAGATGCAGCGTCAAACAGAAAAATAGAACACATTCGCGAAATTCGCGATGCGGTGAGTGTGTTACCGTTTGATTCGCCGTATAAGGTATATATTATTGATGAAGTACACATGCTCACCGACCCTGCTTTCAATGCGCTTTTGAAAACACTTGAAGAACCACCTGCGCATGTTCTCTTTATGCTTGCAACGACTGAAAAAAGAAAACTTCCAGACACCATCATCTCACGTTGTCAGAGTTTTGAATTTAAAAAACCCTCACTTCGCGTACTTGAGAGTATGTTACAAGTTGTTGCAAAAAAGGAAGGGATGACACTCAAACCCTCTGTCGCACACAATCTCGCACTCCTTAGTGATGGCTCATTTCGAGATGCGCTTGGTATGTTGCAAAAAGTTTTTTACGCAACAGATGATAACACTATTGATGTTTCAGACGTTGAACGTATTGCGGGGGTTCCACAAAGTTCGTTTGTGCATGATTTTATTACTGCAATAGATACAAAAGATGCGAGTAAGGGGTTGGTGGTGATAGATACTGTTACAAAAGAAAATATAGATATGAAGGTGTTTTGTATGATGGTGATAAACAGTATTCGTACACTTTTACTTTTACGCCACGCTCCTGATATGAAATCGTTGTTGCAAGAAAGGTATAGCGAAGAAGATTTTTCTTTTTTAGAAAGCTTGAGTAAGGATTCAAAAAATTCTCTTACTGCGAAGACGCTCAAAGAATTACTCAGTGCGTATAATGATATTAATTTTGCCGCGATCGCCACATTACCTCTTGAGTTGGCATTTATTAAAATGTGTAAGAAGGTGGAGTAATAGTTTTTATATTAATCGAATATGAATTTTGTACTTTTCTTTACATCGTATGTACAGTGGCACTATGGTCGAGCATTGCGCGGCATTTTTATGCTGTGGCTAAATACCCTGTTGTTTGTTGTGCATTACTTCTCTCTTCTTCTTTTGTTTAAAACACTTCTTGCGCCGTGGAAACGACTTCAAGAAACGTATAAGGGAGGGATAGGTTTAGAAAATATTCTAGGACTTATTATAGTAAATACTGTGATGCGAGCTGTTGGAGCAGTTATTCGTTTGGTTGTCATTGCGGTCGGGCTTGCGGTGTTAGTGTTGGTGGTTGTCGGTTTTATTCCTTTTGTCTTCTTGTGGATTCTCGCACCAGCGGCTGTGGTCGTGTTATTTCTTAATGGTTTTGCACTTTTGTTTTGATGTTTTCACCAGAATTACAAAAAGAAATACGAATGTACACTCCTGCTTTAATGGTGGATAAAGTTCTTTCAGCGTCTGTGCGACAACGTTTTGAAAAGTTTCTTTTTGTTTCTTTTATAACCTCGTTTGTCTTTGGTTTAATCGTTTTTATATTTCTTGGTTTTTCATTTTTACCACTTTCAGTACTTTTATTTCTTGAGTTACTTCTTGCAAAAGTTTTTGGAATTTTTCTTTTTTCGTTTTCTCTTGGGATTTTATTCTTAATGTTTGAGTCTTTTTATAATGAGTACTATTTAAGAGGAATGCATGCTGGAGAGAGTGCGGATGTTGGTACGGAGAAAGAGCAAAAAGGGGGAGTTGTCTTTGAGGTTGCTGAGATACTATTTGAAGTTTATGCGGAAGGTTATGGAGATATCACACAATCGTTTATTACTTCACCGTACGGGCGGAGTGTACTCGCGAGGTGTGGGATTGCGCGAGATATGCAAGATGCATTTCTTTCGCAGCAGCGTACCGCCGTACCACCTTCGGTTATCGCACTTCCTAAAAAAGGGTTTTTGACATTTGAACAATTTGCACAACTTGTGTTTTCGTATGATAAAGTTTTTGCTGATTTTCTTTTTTCTCATGAGGTGAGTAAGGATATCTATATCGGCGCAGTTGATTGGATAGAACGTACGATAGATGAGTATAAGTTTCGTCGCAGATGGTGGACACGAGGACGACTGCTCCGCACGGAAGGCATTGGTCGGGATTGGTCGTATGGTGGCGCATATGCA
This sequence comes from uncultured Candidatus Saccharibacteria bacterium, assembly GCA_964476975.1. Lineage (GTDB taxonomy): Bacteria > Patescibacteriota > Minisyncoccia > Phycocordibacterales > CAYZCN01 > CAYZCN01. The sequence goes on from CAYZCN010000010.1 coordinate 18,173, forward strand.
CTCACGCGTTTTGCGCGGAGCCCATCAGACGATGGCACATTCTCGCTTTTTTCTCATGACGACGTGTATGCAAGAGAGCGTGTTGAGCAATTAGAGACCGTATTGGCACGCACGCAAGAGGCGAATGCACTTCTTATCGGTGAAGATGGTGTGGGTAAGCAAGACATCGTGCGTATGCTTGAACAACACATTAATGCTGGCGAAGTACCCCCATCGCTTTTAGATAGGCGTGTACTTATTTTTAATACGAATATATTTATTGCGCTTTATGGAGAAAAGATTACTTTTGAAAAAGAATTTTTGAAGCTACTTGCGCAGGCATCTGATGCTGGAAATATTATTTTAGTTATAGAGCATTTTGTTTCTTTTGTT
>CAYZCN010000011.1:0-18093 GCA_964476975.1 uncultured Candidatus Saccharibacteria bacterium
TATAAAATCATCTTTTGCGTTTGCAATAACATCAAGAGGAAGTGTGTTTATTGCCTTTAACATTTCGGTATGTTTGTGCTCAATCACTCGCTCATACTCTTCTTTTGTATGAGAGAGAATATGAAGTGTAGAATCAATTTCTTTTAGTGATGTGGTGAGATGAGTAAGTGAATCCGAGAGCGTGCTGTCCTCAAGAGCTGCCATAAAGAGTGTATTCGTATCAAGAAATACTTTTGCATTTTTAAATTCAGCAATCGTAATAGGGTCGGGACCTACAGACGCAGTAATAAGACGCGCGGAGAGCATAGCTTGAGCAAAAAGCCAAATTTGTTCGTTTACGAGAGGGTCTTTATAACTATCAATAAACGATCGAAACCCTTTAATAAGGTCTTCAGCGTCTTCTTTTAAGCGGTGTTTTCTTATAGATTGACCAAGTGTTTGTTCAAGCGTGAGTGTGCTTGGTGCACTTGTTAAGTCTCTTTTATACAATGTTCGCGCCCACAAGTCACTATAAATTCCAAAAAATTCAGCTGCAGCGTGTCGGAACCATTTTTTCAAAACGTTACGGTCTATTTTTGTGCCAAAATAGTTATCAAGGATTGCTTCCGTTTTTCTATTTGATGACTCAATATCTGCAGTAACCTTCCTCTTACCTTCATCAGTAAGAAACCATTCTTTGCTTGATTCTGCTTGCGCAACAATTCCTTTTTCTTCTAAAAAATGCAAACCACCACATACGTCCTCTTTGCGTACGTTTTTAACCATAGAAATAACAGCAACCTCTTTCATTAAGGTCTTAAAAGTTGCCTGGTTATGCTCAAGAGAGAACAGAACTTTGGTAAGAATTTCTGCGAAGGCACGAACACGGAGTGACTGGGTGCCTAAGTCGTAGTGCAGGTGTGTCGGGACTAACAGCTCGCGCAACTCCCTTGAGGAGATGTTGTCCGTAACAAGCATATTTTTATTATAGCGTGTTTTTTAGTTTGCCAGCCATATAAAAATATGTCTTTAATACAAGACTAATATAACGGCTTAAAAAATAAACATATTTACATAATATAAAAATGTCTCAATTATTATTAGACAACAGATACTACATATACACAAATAACTTTCGGTGATAGATATTTCACAGTCAATTCGTATTTTTGAAGTATATGAAAATTATTTTTAGAATATTAAAATATTTTTACGTTCTGAATCTTACCACGTAAACTTTCAAGTTTTTATATTATACAAGATCTCGCACTTTTTCCGTACCTTTGTATATACCCCAATTAAGAAGATTGTATTTTAAGGTATCACAAAACAAAAAAGTTAGAATGTCCTACAACAACTTCTGCGAGTATAAATATATGAAAACACAAAGATAGAAAAATAAAAAAAACACCCAAATTATCAAACACCCGGTGTTTGATAATTTGAATGTTGGTATGATGTAGTCATATAAATAAAAACGAGATTTTAATAAAAAATATACGAACACTGTATGCACGACGTTAGATGTAGATGTGCAATCTTTGTGATTAATGAATACTCAAACTCTAATAAAAAAATAGCTTCCAATATAAGAGAACAAATGCTAAAAAAGAGAGCATAAAAAAAGTATTTTCAAATTTTCAAATATTTTAACATCCGATGTCGAAATATTTAAGAAAAAGAAAAACCCTTAAAATAACAAGTATTTAAAGGGTTTAAGATATTTTTAATTATGTACTTTTTTTTTACACGCATTCACAAAATCCAAGATACCTGATTGTTCAAATATGCGATTAGCTTTGTCTGAAAAATTAATTATATGTGGAATTTGTTGTCCGAGTATTTGCGTTGTTTCGCAAAGTGTTTCAGGTAGGTCTTCGCACATTTTACCAGCCTGTTGGGCTGTTACAAGTCTATTGTCAAAATAAATAACTTTATTAAAACTGTTTTCAAGTTGATATATAATCCATATGTTATGAGTTATATCAATGCGAAGAAATTCCAAATTGCCATCATACGACCAGTGATATTCAAACCACGGAAGAGGAAACCCGACCCTTGGAGGTTCTTGAAAGATATACTTCTTATATAGACGCTGTATTTTTTCTTTATCAGCCACAGCCAACATACAATCTTTTTCGTCAGTATCTTCTTGTGTAAATAAATGCGAGTCAGTCCTTTTGTATATTTTAGGAATCCCAAATGAAATAGAAGTTTCAGTCAAAAAAGGCACCACGTAATCACCAACTTCCAATGGTTCGTTTTTTGAATGATGGCTCTTTAGAAGAATCTTAAGAATCTCTAAGCATTCTTTAGTCAAGGCCTCAGTGCGCTCCCATGGGGAAATCTTTGTTGATATGCTGTGCATAACTACCTCTTCCAGTCATCTTTTTTTAATCTTTCTGTATTGTAATAATAAAATACAACTATGTCAATAGTTGTATTTTATTTTTTTAAACGTAACTGGTGTTTTTTATTTTTCAGGTAAAAATTGCTCTTTTATTTTTTTCCACCAATCGTGATCGTCTTCAGAGAGTAATTCAAGTTCTCGTTCATATGTTTTCTTGAAAAAACCGTTTCCTGCTTTAATTTCTTCTTTACATTTTGCAATAAGTGCAAGTTTGTCTGCTTTTTTAACAATCTGTGCTTCAATTGTTTTTCCTTCTCCTTCTTCATTCCACAAACCAACGTAGTGGTCAGAGAGTGAAGAGGGGATAGTATCAAAAACTTCTTTTATAACTTCTTTGTTTACTTTTTTTATTGCCTCGTTAACTTCTTTAGATCGGTGTTTGAATGGTCCAATAATGTCTCCCGAAAACGATTCTTCAATGTCATGCATAAGTGCCATGGTCAGTGCTTTTTCTTTATCTACCTTCTCTCCACCTTTAGAAAGCACGTCACATAGAATACAGGTGATATATGCAACAAAAAAAGAGTGTTCAGCCACACTTTCTTGAAAATGTTGTGGTTTATTATTAAAACGCGTTACGTGGGCGATAGACCTCCGCATAATATGTTTGTAGAGATTGGACATATATAGGCAGTATACGCTAAAAAGATTGCCCCGTCTACCCTTATTTTAAGCCAGTTTGATTAACTCAACGTGTTGAGTTAATCAAACAAAACACAAAATCATACGATATATCGTATGATTTTAATAAAAAGGAAAACCTATATAACTAAACACTAAGACTCCGACTCCTAATAGTGTACTTGAGAGCTTGCCCCGCTGTGACGGTAATCGAACTCCCAAGTAAATACAAGGCAAATAAAATACTCCAATATACTGGAGTAGTTGTACGCCAGACAGGATTCGGTCACGAATCACTAAGTATTTTATTTTATTTCACCTGTCTGCTGACAGGTAGGCTTATAAAATACTAAGTGTTCGCGACCCCAACTCGGCGACAAGTACTCGCTCCCGCTCGTCTTGTATACCGCCTCCGTTTTTCGAATCCTTCAACAAAACATAAATAAAACACCTTAGTTTTTTCTAGGGTGTTTAATTCTGGTGCGCCGGACAGGATTCGAACCTGTGTAGACATAAGTCAATGCGTTTACAGCGCATCCTCGTTGACCGCTTGAGTACCGACGCGTTTTTTAAATTCTCTATAGCGACTCACATGCTTAGGGTTTTTTGGTTTAATCTCCCTAAAAAACCTGTCTAACTTGTCTCGCTTTGTAATATAAATTTTAAGACCACTAACCTTTGATGGACTATATTCTAAACATAATAACATACGTTGTAAAGACAAGAGAAGGGGACGTGAACGGTTAGTTAGATTTATCTGTACACCATATTTTAGAGCATATACCGAACCATCTGTATCAAAAAAACCTCGTACAAAACTCTCCATAAATTCTTTTTTACTAAAAATCCATTCCGGCACATCAACTTGAGCCTTCACTTTATTATGAACAAGTCCTTGTTTGAGTAACCATCTTGATAAATCTACCGAACCTAAGTATACATCCTTGTACCCCTTTTTTCGTATGGCAATTTTTGGTTTTGACTTAAAAAGTTTTTGCATTAAAAGTACAATATATTTTGCGTAACTCATTTCCTTATTTCCTAAAGTTACAACAATTTGATATTTTGAAATGTGTCCGTCACCCAACATAATACCAAAAAACTCTGCAAGTTCATTACTATAACACGGTGGAATAATTAAATCAGTACGTTTTTTAAGATAACCTTTCTTATTTTGTGGATTAGATGGGATATTCAACCTTTGCAACCTCTGAAAAACTGTTTGTTCAGCAATACCTAGCTCAGCACCTATTTCTTTTATTGTTTTATTTTTTTCAACATACAAACAGTTTAGCTCTTTAAAATAAAATTGCTCTTCTTCTGTTGTCCACTTTTTCGCCATAGGTTTATTGTAACAAATATTTTACTTATTGCAATTAACCACTCTATAACAACAACACAAACAAACCACACAGCGTGCGGTTTGTTTTTCTTTATTTAATTGTTTTTTCTTTCTTTTTAGAAGTCTTTTTCTTTGCAGATACTGCTTTCTTCCGACTAGTTTTTTGCTTTTTTACATCAAAACTAAATTCGCCATCTTTAATATCTACGGTAACCGTACCTCCTTCCATCACACCACGCGAAACCATCAATGACGCAACAGGAGTTAGAATCTTGTTTTGAATAAGACGCTTCAGTGGGCGAGCACCATACTGTGGACTATATCCTTCTTTTGCAAAATACTCAAACACAGAAGGGGAGATAGAAAGTGTAATTTCTTTCTCTGCTAAACGTTTGGTAATAATAGCAGTTTGTATCTTTACGATTTCCTTAATAGCTTCAGGGGTCAATATGTTAAAGAGAATAATTTCATCAAGTCGGTTCAAAAACTCTGGACGAAACCTATTTTTAAGTGCGGTATTTACTTTTTCTTTTGTATTACTGTACTGAACTTCATCATTATCTGCTTCACTGTCAAAACCAATCTTTGTCATATGTTCAATATGTTCTGAACCAATGTTGGAAGTCATCACAATAATAGTATTTTTAAAGTTTACCACCCTACCTTTTGCATCAGTTAAACGTCCATTATCAAGAACTTGAAGTAAGATATTAAATACTTCAGGATGCGCTTTTTCTATCTCGTCAAAGAGAAGTACGGAATAAGGACGATGTCGCACCGTTTCTGTTAAACTTCCACCTTCGTCATGCCCCACATATCCTGGAGGAGCACCTATCATTTTTGAAACAGCATGTTTTTCCATATATTCAGACATATCAACACGAATGAGCGCTTTTTCATCGTCAAACATAAATTGAGTCAAAGCCTTAGTGAGCTCTGTCTTACCAACACCAGTCGGACCCATAAACATAAACGAACCAATAGGACGACTTGGGTCAGAAATACCGGCACGGGAACGTTTCACCGCATCAGTAATTTTACTCACCGCATCATCTTGACCGATAATACGCTTTTTGATTGACTCTTCCATTCGGTTAAGTTTCTCCGCTTCTTCTTCAAGCATTCGCGCAACAGGGATATTCGTCCAACGCGCTACCACATCTGCAATATCAGTCTCATCAACTTCTTCTTTAAGAATACGACGCGAACGTTGTAGTTTTTGTAGTTTTTTAGTTTTTGCCTCGTACTCTGTTTTAAGTGCGGGGATTTTACTGTATCGTATTTCAGCAGCACGCCCTAAGTCTGCGGTCGCTTCAGCACTTTCTGCGTCCACACGTGCTTTTTCAAGCTCTGCCTTAAGCTCCTTTATACCAGCCACAGTTTCTTTTTCGTTTTTCCACTTGAGTTCAAGTTCACGTGTTTTTTCTTTAAAGTCTGCAATTTCTTTATCAATTTTTTTAAGTCGTTGTTTTGTTTTTGTTTTTCCTCCCGAAATATCGCTATCTTTTTTCAACGCCTCTTTTTCAATCTCAAGTCGCATAACTTTTCTGTGTGCTTCCTCAAGAAGAGGGGGTTTGTTTTCAAGAGCTATTCGGAGTGAAGACGCAGACTCATCAATGAGGTCAACTGCCTTGTCAGGCAAGAAACGATCAGAAATATAACGACTTGAAAGCTCCACTGCGGCAATGATGGCGTCGTCCGTAATACGTACGCCGTGATAGAGTTCATACTTTTCACGAATACCACGCAAAATAGTTATTGCGTCTTCTATACTCGGTTCGTTGACATACACTGGTTGGAAACGACGAGAAAGCGCTGGATCTCGTTCAATATATTTTTGATATTCCCTTAGAGTTGTGGCACCAATAGCACGAAGGTCACCTTGTGCAAGTGCAGGTTTTAACATATTTGATGCATCAAGAGCCCCGTCTCCAGCACCAGCTCCTACAATGGTGTGAATTTCGTCAATAAAAAGAATAACGTTACCGTCTGCACGCTCCATTTCACGTAAAATTCCTTTCAAACGATCTTCAAACTCTCCTCGATATTTGGTACCCGCAACAAGAAGGCCGAGGTCAAGAGAGAGTAATTCTTTTTCTTTTACTGATTCGGGAACATCACCACTTGCAATACGAATAGCAAGTCCTTGAGCAATAGCTGTTTTCCCTACACCAGCTTCACCAATAAGAATTGGATTATTTTTTGTACGTCGTGAAAGAATTTGAATAACTCGGTTAATTTCATTATCACGCCCAATAACAGGGTCAAGTTTGTTTTCTGTAGCAAGTTTAGTAAGATTGCGTGTGTATTTTGTTAGTGTGCGAAATTTTTTCGGTTCTGTTGCGTCGGTAACTTTATTTTCTTTAAACTCTTGCAGTACTTGTGCAACGATTGTTTTTTCAAGTTTAAAACGTCCGAGTAATTCTCGTGCGGTATTTGAGTACTCCAACACGGACAAAAAGAGATGTTCAGTTGAAACAAATTGATCACCTAAGTTTGATGCTACTTTTCCAGATCCCTCTAAAACCGCAGCGAGTTCAGGTGTTAAGTAGAGTTGATATGAAGGAGAAAGCGTAGACGAATGTTCAGGAGATTCTATCGCCTCTAAAACGGTATCGGTCAAAAGCATCGTATCTACATCAAGACGATCTAATACTGTGCATACCATACTCTCATCTTGAAGTATAAGCGCAGCTAAGAGATGAAGGGGGTTGACGTGGTCTTGTCCACGTTCAATAGCAAGCTCGTGCGCTTTTCGTATAGCTTCTTTTGCTTTTGTAGTAAAGTTTTTAAATGGAGGCATATAACTAGTTTTTAGCTTTTAGGATTTAAGAGAAGGAAAAATTGTTTATTCAGTATTTCCTTCTTCTTTTGAAATAACTATTTCAGATTCAGCAAATGCTGAAAGCTCAGACACAAGCACGCTTGCAGGAACATAGTTACTGTTCCGCGCACCTTCAGAAGTCTTTATACCTACAACTTCACCTGACACATTAACTAGCGGACTTCCGAAGAATGTTTTATCTTCTTTGATGTTTGTTTCAATGAGAGAAAGATAATATTCAACAGAAGTGTTTTCCTTGCTCACGACAGCATCTTCCTCATCTCCTATGAAGTGCGAAACAATACTTCCAAGCTGTGAGCTGTTATCAAACAACGGAGTGTCTTCGGTAACTTCTTCATCAGGAGATACTTCTGCAAATATTTTTTCAATCGCAACCATTGGAAGACCGGAAATAATACCAACAGTTACATTGGTATATTCTTCCCCTGAAAGCGCAACGACCGTTTGTCCGAGTTTGAGATTAGTTACGTTTGAAAATAATGCGGGAGTAAATGTGGTAACAATGTTATTTGAGACACTATCCGTTTCATCTTCCGAAGATGTTTCTGGTAATACGATTTTCAAAAGGGCGATAGAGTTTTCTGGAGTGTGCCGTATAACGTTTGCGTCAAAAAATTCACCAGAATTAATCATTAAGCGATATGTGCTATCCGTTGAAACAAGAGTGCTATCAGTCGCAACAATTCCGTCTTGTGTTGCGATAACACCAAGTCCCAAAAAGGCACCCGATTGAGTATTTTCAAAAATACGCACTAAAACAGAAGTATTTTTTTCTATTGATTTTGCTACCAAATCTCCTTCATTTACCACTACTGTTTTTGTAATAACCTCTTTTTGTCCAATTCCAGGAACAACGCGCTCAACTGTGTGTTCAACAACACGGTTAATTGTCTGCGTTACTGCAGGGGGTGCTTGATCAAGGAGCGTAACTGTTACGATTCCGGTTGCAATAGAGGTGACAAAACTCACCAGAAGTACGAGCAAAACGATTTGTGCTTTTGTTAATTGTTCAATATCCATTCTAAGTTTTCTTAGCTCTTATACTCTCATTGTAAGTAAAAAATCCCTAAAAAACAATAAAATATCAACGGTATTGGGGATTTGTTTAAAAGTATATAATTAAAATATCATACCAAATAAAATGTGTCAAGGAAATAAGAGAATACGTCAAGAAAACAAGAAAATAAGTATAAAAAAATATAAAAATACCCCCCACAAACACTCGGTGTTTGTGGGGGTAAAATATAGACTTTCAATCAAGCTGGTGAATTTTGTTTATTAGTCTTTGCTTGATACTTGACGAACTGCTCATTCCCAACAGGATCAACTGTTGGCAAGATACTCTCCAGAGCTGTGACCTTGTCGGCAACACGTTCAAGCTCGTTGCTCAACGTTCCACCATCGTACGCATATGTCCAAGAAACGATATGAGTATGCAGTGGGAAGTTCAGTTTTTGTGCTTGACGTTTCAAACTCCGAAGTGCGTGTGAGAAGTCGCCGTCTCCGGAGACAACTGTCACGACAAGTCGCCGACGCTTCTCAAGTTTGATGATTTCCGGCTCCATGATGTCGGTTATCATCTGTGCATCAATGTCCTTGCTTTTTTTACAGACAACAACAGTGAACCCGGCTTTTTCTAAACTTGCACGAGCAAATTCAAACGCCTTTGTTGCTTCTGGTTTCATATAAGCGATTGCGAGCTCAACGTCAGCAAACTGGTTTTTCCACAACCTTAACGAATTTTTGAAACGCAACCAACTGGCACGTTCCGCGCGCAAGAATTGAAGACGTTTTCCTTTTTCCCTGTCGAAGCAACAGATGTTTGGCACATCAACATAAAGAATCGTTGACACCGACTTGCCAACTTTTTGTTGAGACGACACCGCCACTTTATGTTTATCCAAAAACGCTGAAGACGGTACCTTCGGCATTTTCGGCGCAGGTTTTTTGGGAGCAGGTTGCGTGACCGGAAGGGGAGTAAACACCTTACCAAGAAGTGTGAAGCGAACGATAGATCTACCCGACACCTTTCTGATAATGCACTCCTGACGCTCCAGTACGTCAATGTACCGGCGCAGTCGGGTGAACGACGACTGCAATACAGCCCATTCAATCCGACCTTTTTCGTCAGCGACGTTTTGAAACGCCTGCAAAACCGTTTGAACATTTTCGGCAAATTTATCGGACCCTCGTCCGAGCTTGAGTGCTTTTAAGTGAGCACTTCCACGCACACTTTTTTGCATGGTAACACCCTCCTTTCAGTGGTTGAACGAAGTTATAATCTATGTACATTATATCATTTTATAAAAGTGTGTCAAGGCATATCCATTGACAACTTAATTAAATATGATATCGTATGTACAGAATAAAACAGCAACAAATACAGCAAAACGAAGGAGAAATCTCATGCTGACCTTTGAACAAAAACTACGCAGTTACGCACGTATTGCACTCGTATATGGTCTTGGACTTGACCAAAAAGCACGACCGCTCTATGTTAATTCATTTCAAACAGAGGACCACGGTGGTTTCATTCCTATTCTTGCAGAAGAAGCATATAAACTTGGTGTGGAAACAGTGGATGTTGTGTATCGTGATCCCGCACTTGAACGGGCGCAATTCCTCGGCGCACCTGAAGCGTTCAAATTAAACATATCACAGCATATAAGTATGCGTGCTCAAGAAATCGTAGACCAAGATGGCGCATGTCTTGCATTAAATGGTAATGGTAGTCTTGGTGTGATGGATGATGTTGATTCAAAATATCCAGCATCATTAAAAGCAATGCAAATGAAAGCGTACGAGCCGTTGACATCCCGTCGAATGAAGATGCTCCAGCCGTGGAGTATTCTGGACGTCCCAACAGTCGCGTGGGCGCACAAGCTCGGTATGAGTATTGATGAACTGTGGCAGTTTCTTTTTGAAGTTATGGGAGCAAATGAGGACGACCCTGTTGGCTATGCCGTTGGTGTCAGTGACACACTTCACAAACGTGCCGCGCTTTTGAACGCCGGTGGTATCCACAAACTTCTTTTTAGAGGTGAAGGCACTAACTTAAACGTCGGACTCTCACCACATGCAAAATGGCTCGGTGGACAAAAACAAGCCGAGGATGGCACGTGGTTTGGAGCAAATTGGGGAAGTTTTGAAATCTACACAACACCCGATTGGCGTACTGTTGAAGGCACTGCTCGCATAACGATGCCGTCAGTCATTGGAGGTCAAGTCGTTGATGGACTTACTGTTGACTTTCAAAACGGAGAAGTCGTTGACTTCAGAGCAGAGCAAGGTGCGTCTGCATTTGAAAATTTGATTTCGCACGACGATGGCGCCAATCAACTTGGAGAAATCGCACTTGTTGGTCTTGACTCACCACTTGCACAATATCGTGAACCACATTTCTGCACTATGCTTGACGAAAACAAGCGGTGCCACATGGCAGTAGGTAAGGCCTACGCTGCAGCACTGAACGGTGGTACTAAAATGTCAGAAGATGAGCTTGCGAATATTGGGTGCAATGATTCAGAAGTCCATCACGATATGATGATTTCTGACGAAACCACATCTGTATTTACGATAGATGAAAACAATAACACTGTTGCTCAATTGATGCATGGAGGACATTGGCTCGAACCATTTGATTGTAAAAGTTAAGTACAAAAATGCACAAAAAGCACGAAACCAAAAGGAAGGTCACCAGCCTTCCTTTTTTCTTTTTATCCTCAACCACCATTTTCTAATGACTAGATATAGTTTCTAACAACTGAGTATACTAGATATGAATATACTGGACATCGGATGTCCAGTATATTCAGTGATAAATACTCCAGTATACTGGAGTATTTATCACAACAAAAAATATGGACGTAAAACGTCCATATTTTTTACTTACATATATTTTCTTATTATTTCGGAACTACCACTGGCGACATTTCTTTGTTTTCAATACTTAACATTCCCGAGCCAAAATGTGCAACATAAATGAGCCCACCGGCAATTGCAACATTTTTAAGAAATATTGCTTGCTGCAAGGGGTTTCCAATATTATTGTGGAAAATTACCGCAGTGAGTAAAGCAAAGAGCGCGAGACTATTTGCTCCCCAAAATACTTTATACCCAAACAAAACAGAGAGACCTCCTCCGATCTCAATTACAATTGCAATAATGACAAGTAAGAGTGGGAGAGGGAGCCCAACAGATGTAACAAAGCTAACTGTCTGTTCAAAAGCTAAAATTTTTCCAATACCTGAAATAATAAAAAGAGCTGAAAGAAACACACGCGCAACTGGTAGTGCCCATTCACACACACAATTTTCTCTGTGAAAAAACATATTTTTTATGAATTATGAATAATAAATTAGGAATTATACATACAGTATAACAGTAAAAAATTCTTATTGCGAATAATACGTGAATATGGTTACATTAGAAAAGACATCTTTTTGTAGATACAAAGGAGAATGGTTGTGCACGAAAAATCAACACGACAGATTCTTATTGATAATATTTTGGATCACCCCGCAAACGCGCATCGCGATCCACACGAATACCACGCACTCGCAAAGAGTTTGAATGAAAAAAGAGTCGAAACTCTTGAGCAAATTTGGGAAATCTTGCAATACGATCCTGATACTCCAACACCAATACAGTAAACTACAACACAACCACGCTAGGGGACTCCTAGCGTGGTTTTTTCAAAAATGCTACACTTTGGTCAGAATAATAAGTGAACTTCAAAAAAAGGAAAAACTAAGTGCAGCCAATCTATTTCGCACATCCTATCAATGTGTACGGTACCGATCTTGAATACGAATTAATGCATTGGATAGTGAGTTACTTTTCAAAAACGAATAAAAGTTTTGGTCTTCCAACTATTGAAAATCCAGCCCAAACACATCACCAAAAAGGGTATGAACTCTACGCAAAATTCCACGAAGATACAGATGACGGCAAGTCTGGTATGGATTATTTTTTTGATGAAATCCTTCCGTTTTGTTCCGGTGCGGTTTGTCTCACATTTCTTGATGGTATGTGGGGGCTCGGTGTCGCAAGTGAAGCCAAGTGGTTTATTGACAGAGGAAAGCCTGTATGGACTATCTCACCAAAAGGTGTGGTAAAATCTTTTAACAACTTAGAACAAGCGAATCAAATAGTAAACCTTGATCCAAAACTCGTTCTTAGTCGTCAAGTAACACGAGAACGCACATGGGGACTTGGCGAGCCATATAAAACCAAGATTCCCTTTGAAGAAGGACACTTGGTACACCAAAATGCGTCAAGGAATTCTTGATACATAAGTAACCGAAACAGAAAAAAGCCCCCTCTCATAACGAGAGGGGGTTTTGTTATTTACACAATTCTTACACCCAATTAAGTAGGTAGCTTAAGCAGGATTAGGAAGAAAGGTTTCCCAACTAAACGGCCGTGGATTATCATCCATAAAGTCACGAATGACATCATACGGCAGAATTCGTAAGAGTATAGGACCCGAGTCAGGTCCATCAATAGGAAGACCAACAAACGACACACCAGTGTTGTTAGGTGGGAAGCCACGTTCACCGTAACGGTCGGTAGTAGTACCAGCCGCTGACATATGATAGAACGTATGACTTGTCGAAACAGCAGAGAAAAAGTGTTTATCCCCGTATGTTTTTAATGTCATTCTTCCATTAAAGATACGCGAGTAGTTACCTCGTTGTGGGTCATTATTGACAGCACCTAGTAGAGGATCACTCCAACCAGACATACGAGCAGGAGTTGAACGAAGTTCAAGACCATATTCATATCCACCACGACCAACTTTCACTGTGCCCCAAGCAATCGCTTCACCACTATAAGATGGTGCAATAACAGATCGCTCAATAAATTCATCTTTTCCGTGCCACTCAGGGAGCGCAAGCAGAAGATGTCGGAGCCACGTAGCGTAGAAAGGTCCTTCAAAAAGTTCACCACCAATAGTGTTTTGAAAGTGGTTACCAGAGCCAATATTGATAAGACCAACATTGCGTGTGTCAAACCCTTTATTTTGAGGATTAACAAACTCACCGACACCTTTCAGTATCACTCCAGCATCTTGAGAACGACGAAGAACAGCACTTAATGCATCCATGTTGGGTTTTATAAAACGATCCAACATTTGCCACATCTGCTCTTGCATGTTATCAGTACCACGTCTTTCTCCTTGTTGCACATTAAACATATGCAACTCTTTCGCTCGTTCACGAGCTTCTGCAACAGTACGAGCACTTTCAACTCTTTCAAGTAAACGCCTGCTTTCTTCAACAGTTTGTGAAAGATGCATCTGATGCGGATGTAACTGTGTCCGTGCAGGGAAGTTTTGCCCCTGAACAGGATCGTCATTTACTCCAAAGATATGCACGGGAACATTGTTTCCTTCAAACACACCTTCTCGTCGCATCATTTCAAAAACCGCATCCGACATACCAAAGCGTCGACCAGTTTCTTTACATGTCACAAACTCTTTAGAGCGACCACCTTCATGAGGGTCAGTTCCTGTAAACACCCATAGATATTTAGAACTGTTTTCATAAAAAGACATTACGTCCGATACTTTTTTAACAGTTTTTTTGTTGCTTCGTTTTCGTTTAACACCACCGTCAAGTGATGCTGACGAAATAACATCAGCATCAAAAATACCATTTGTAGAACGTAGGCGTAGCACTCCTGATCTAAATTGCTCACTAAACACTGCTTTTGCAAGCGGGTGTGCTTGTGCAACAACATTAGAAAGCACAGAACGAAGAAAACCTTCATCAACAACAATAGGTGCCGTAAACACTTTGGACGAACCTCGTTTGCCATTAGTGTCAACTTCACGAACAGTCATACGAAAGTTTAATGACCACGGCCCACAAATAACAACAGTGCCGGCCAATGTCTCACGAAGATTTTTGGGTCCATATTGACCGGTATAATGTGCCAACAATCGGTCAGTAACACGGGAATGACTTGGTATATTGATTTCAACAATCTCGTCACCAATTTTAACGTGCGTGGTACCTTGTCCGATAACGTGAGCATTAGGAATTGCATTTTCAATCTTACGTACAACAAGTGCACGTGCTTGGCTATAAAACCGTTGCAGTTCTTGTGTCGCAATATTTGAAACAACCGTACGATTAAGTTGTTCTTGTAAAGAAGCAACCTTGTCGGTTAGTTCGTTAATATGATCTCCATCAAACGCTTCACCGCTTTGTGCTTTTGTAAGTGCGAGATTTGCAATACGGAGTTTACTTTGAAGATCGTTTTGTTGACGCTTTGTCCAATAATTCATTTCCCAATATGCAACCGAACGAATTAATTCTTCTTCATTAACTCCCAGCACAACATATACGGGTCCAGAATATTCCGAAGCATTGTTCGGTTTAATACAAATCTTAGACCAACCAGATAGAACATTATCAAGAAGCTCTTCAGCAGTTTGATAAATAACTTCATCCGTTGGATTGTCTTTTAAAATTTGTTCAACACGTTTTCTATACTCAGGATCAGTTATAATTTCAGGGTTAATGTTATCACCCATGGCAAGCGCGCGACCAACTTTAATAGGCCCTGCAGCTTTTTTGAGGTCAAGGGAAATAATATTTGTAGCGATAATAGCACAATCACCACGATGTTCTGCGTCAGCAAGAGCGCGACGTACAACATTACCCATCATATCAGCTCCATAACGTGTTCCGATATTTGCACCATTTAAAAACATAACAGAAAAGTTATCCATTATATTTTCAGTAGGGAATACAAACGGGTACGCAAAGCTAGTGCTAGGCATTTTAAAGGTATCAAGATCACCAAGATCTTTAGATGCACGAATACGCCCAATACCAGGAAGTGTTGTTCGAACATTCCTTGGACGAACACGACTTACGCCGCGATGCCATTTCATACGTTTAACGACCATATCAGAAGGGATATGTGGAAAGAGGGGAGTAAACTCCACTTCGGGATCAAGGCGCATACGCACCACTTCTTGGAGTGCTTTGTCAGGATCACCTTTCCATACAATTTCATCAACAAGCTCATTAAAAACTTTTTTATTCCAAGCAAAATCGGCTTCTTTCATTTCTTTGCCAAATTTTTCTGAAATAGCTTTATAAAGCTCATCTAATCCAATTCCAACCAAAATACCGTTGTCAATTTCTGTAGTACAATATTCAGAAATTGTTTTTTCAATACCATAAGACACACGAGCTGGTTTTTTTGTTATGGCAATAGCGTCATCAAAACCAAGTTTACGAACTTGATTAAACAATGCATCACGAGAGCTGTAGTGGGGCATCATTTTTACAATTTTCTTCCGACGCTCTTCAGGGGAAAGTTGGGTATCAGTACAAATAGGACGCACGATTTTTAAATCAAACGTATCTTTTTGTCCAGAAGTCATACCCCATTGTTTCCAAGAATATTCACGTGCAAGACACATTACAGCATTCCATGAAACATCTCTACCTCTAAGATCGTTAACATCTTTCAAAAGTTTATCTTTTGAAAGAGCGAGGTTTTTCAAATCACGAATAGTTCGTGATTTTTGAAAACGTTTTTTAACTAATGCGATTCGCTCATCAGTCCAGCAAGTGCGAGAAAGATTGGTGTCAAGATTCCAATGTGAAAACATAGTACACACACTTCTTTTTGAACGACACAGAAGCTTCTCCACTTCAGGCCATCCAACTTCTCTGATGCCAACTTTAAGCACCAACTCAAGGATTTCCTTACCAGCAGGTGTTTTTAGATACGCATTAGTCTTCGGAATTTTACCATCGGCATTCTTAAACGGTTTTACTCGTTTACGAATGTCAGCAATTATCGCCCGCTTTTGTTGTGCGGGGGAGAGTGTCGCTTTGTTTTTGCGAGTCATCTTCTATTCCTTTCATTGTGTCAATGTACAAGTACTGTTTTTATTATATGGTAAAAACATAAATGCGTACATTGTGTGTATAAAATATATGTTCTATGCTTTTTACGAACCTTCATGGATTTTTATGTAATTTTGTGTAATAATATATTCAGATTATTGCTTTCTGAGACTTTTTAGAAAGGGTAGTGTATGACACGACGCACAGTTAATAAAACGATAACTAAACATCATCGTAAACCAAAAGCGCACGGCGGCCCAGGTACAGCTAAATCGGGCAACATTACTATGGTTAGAGATGAGAAACATAAGGCATGGCACTCTCTTTTTGGTATTACTACACCTCCTCAGATTGCCAAAAGGATGAACGAAGTCTGGATAGATCCGGATTGGATAATGGTAGCAATTCCTCAAAAAGACATAATAGAAAACTGTGGGAATACAGCACAATGTATTATCTGCGGAAATAAATTTGATCCCACAAAAAAAGGTGGAGGAAAGCTCACATATCATCTGCATATAAGTACAAGTTTTCAACAAATTGATTTCTCTCTGCTCCTATACTGCTCTGATGAGTGTCTTGAAAAATTTCCTTAACAAAAAACACACCCCGACAAATGTTGGGGTGTTTTATGTATTGATTATTTTTTTATATTTGGTATGATACATTCAGAAATAGTTTGATAAATCAAATCCTTGGGGGAAAAATGGACTGGACAATACTCTATCTTACTGTAGGTTTCGTTCTCGCGGCATATGCAGTTGTTGCTAATGACAGCATTCAAACACTTGGAACATTCTTATCTTCAAATAAAAATGTTTCATGGTATCTACTTCTTTCCTATACAAGTATCATTATGTGGGCAGTGCTTATGGGAGGATGGTATATCAATGGGGGAGACCTCTCATGGGGGCGACTAGACACTATACCATTTCCTGAAAAAGTAGCTATATTTCACGCTATTGCACCAGCTGGTTTGTTACTACTCACTCGGTTCGGTGTTCCTGTCAGTACAACATTTCTTGTATTAAGTGTTTTTGCAACAGGGAAGACCATTGAAGCGATGGTGTTGAAAAGCGCACTAGGGTATGCCGTAGCTGCAGTTGTTGCTTTTGGGGTGTGGTATGTACTTGCATACATCCTTGATGAGTTACAACCTGCAAAACAAACATCAAGAAAATACTGGGTAGTCGCACAATGGCTCGGTACAGGATTTCTTTGGTCACAATGGTTGATGCATGATATGGCAAATATTGCTGTATACTTACCACGCACTGTTCCTTTCACAACTCTTTTAGGGGCACTTACGCTTCTGACAGTGTTCTTGGGAGTCATTTTTTACAGACGCGGGGGAGCGATACAACATATTGTTATCTCAAAAACAAGTACTAACTTCGTACGCAGTGCTACGATTATTGATATTGTGTATGCACTCATCCTTCTTGTGTTTAAAGAAATGAGCACGATACCAATGAGCACCACATGGGTGTTCGTAGGACTTCTTGCGGGGAGGGAAATTGCGATACGACAGCTACATAAGGAAGATGGCGCTGCTAAGGCAAAAATTGTCTTTCCAATGCTTGGAAAAGATTTTTTGAAGATACTTATTGGCTTAGCATTAAGTGTCGTACTGGCATTAAGTGTTGGTTGGTATAATGAATTATAAAATCAAAAGACCGGGAAATACCCGGTCTTTTTTGTATGTAATAGTTCTTTTTTTAAACGTAACTCAATAGTAGGGAGAAGTGCTTTTTTGGTGTATACACTTGTGTTATATATGTCGCACAATATATCTTTTTATCATATACGTTGTGCGACAATTACACCAATATATCCTATATACACTATATCTGCCTTAACTCAAAATACTAAGAATATGGTAATGCTACAAATATCACTTAAAGTTACCTTTCTTTTTTATTCTCGCAAAACTCTTTAAACATATCAAATGTCATCAGAAACTGATTTTGTAATAATTTATTCTTTTTTTGTTCCAAAATATTTACAATTTCATCGCTCG
>CAYZCN010000012.1:0-9757 GCA_964476975.1 uncultured Candidatus Saccharibacteria bacterium
CACCTTACCCTTGCGTGTTTTTATCTCTTCAATATTGGAAATCATTTTACTATACACGCCATCCTTCGGGGCAATAGCTACTGTGGGAAAACTTTCATCAATCATAGCAATAGGTCCGTGCTTCATTTCACCCGCTCCATACCCTTCAGCATGTACGTACGAAATCTCCTTAAGCTTTAACGCTCCTTCATATGCAATTGGGAAATTAAACTTTCGCCCGATATAAAGAAAATTTTTATATCCAACATATTTTTTTACAATATGCTCTATATCATCAGATGAATCTAAAATAGTTTGCATTTTGTCTGGTAACTCCTCTAATGCTTTTACAAACTTCCTCCCATCTTCAAGTGACATATCTCGTTGTCTACCTAAAAACAACGCAAAAAGTGCCAAAACTTCAACCTGAGACAAAAATGCCTTTGTTGATGCGACTCCTATCTCTGGTCCTGCGTGATTATACACACCCGCATCGGTATCTCGTGCAATTGTTGAACCCACAGTATTTACAATACCAAGCGTCAAAAGCCCCTTTCGTTTCGCTTCCTTAAGAGATGCGAGTGTGTCTGCTGTTTCTCCAGATTGAGATACTGCGAGCACGGCAGTATCTTTATCAAACATCATTTTCCGATACCGGAATTCAGAAGCAATATCAACCTCAACAGAAATTCCTGCGAGTTCTTCTATCATATATTTTCCAATACATCCCGCATAGTACGCAGTACCACATGCAAGTATGATAATACGTTTAACCTTCTTTAAGTCTTCGCTCACCTCCTCAAGTCCACCAAGTTTTGCAAGTCCTTCATCAGACAACGTTCGTCCACGAGCACTATTTCTCAACACAGAAGGCCCTTCCATAATTTCTTTCAACATAAAATAAGGATATCCACCCTTTTGTGCTGCACTCACATCCCAATCAATAAAATCGGGTGTCCGTTCTCGTGCTATGTGGTCAAGAGTAAAGATAAAATACGATTCTGGGGTAAGTATCGCACACTCTCCGTCATCTAAATAAATAACCTCCTTAGTGTGGCGTAAGATTGCTGACGCATCTGACGCAATAATATATTCTCCCTTTCCAATACCAAGGACAATAGGACTACCCATTCTAGCAGTAATAAGTCGTTCCGGATTATCTTTATGGATAACGACGACACCGTATGTTCCCTCTACAAGACGTAGTGCTTGTGTAAGAGCTTTTTCAACAACATCTGTATTTTTTAATTCTTCTTCTATTAGATGCACAAGTACTTCGGAATCTGTATCCGATTTGAAAGTATGTCCTGACGCAATTAGTTTTTCTCGCAGTATTTTATAATTTTCAATAATACCATTGTGTGCTATCCACAGTTTCCCCGTACAGTCACTATGTGGGTGTGAGTTCTTTTCCGACGGGTCTCCATGAGTCGCCCACCTCGTATGTGCAATACCAGATGTGTCTGCAACATCTGCCGAAAGAATCGCAGCCAAATTATTTACCGAACCGATTGCTTTTTTGGCACCAACAGAAGAAACAAAAATACCCGCCGAATCATATCCGCGATATTCAAGAGAGCGCAGTCCATCAAGTAAAATAGGTACTGCATGTTTTGTTCCTGTGTATCCAAATATTCCACACATACTTCTTATAACTTTATTTTAACACAAAAAGTAATACGCTGGTCAAAGTAAGAAAATATATGTATAATGCACTCAGAAAATAAGATACCTTGAAACGCTCTAAATGGAGGAAACCTATGTCTAATTCACAAAATACCGACTCAAAAAATACGCACAGCCCTCAAACACAGGTTCTACACAAAGGATACCGACCCGAACTTTCCGAAGGCGCCTTACAAGTTCCAATTTTCCCGACATCTTCATGGGTATTTCCTTCTGCAGAAGAAGGAAAGCGTGCTTTTACTCATGGGGCGTGCAAACAGGGAGATACGCCTCTAGTTTACAGCAGGATAAACCACCCGAATATTGAAATTGTTGAAGAACGTCTTACCGTTTGGGATAATGCGGAAGAATGCGCGTTGTTTGATAGTGGAATGACTGCTATTAAAACACTATTGGATACTTTTCTAGGCGCAGGAGACAAAGTACTCTACAGTGAACCACTTTATGGTGGCACGACCTCTCTACTCAAAAAGCATTACGCATCAAAGTGGATGATAACACTTGATAGTTTCGGTACTGCAAAACAACTGGAACAAAAAATTGAGGGAATCAGAAAAAATAAACAAAAATTAAAAATGATTTTCATCGAAACACCAGCAAATCCGACCCTCAACCTTGTTGATATCGCACACACCGTTGAGCAAGCAAGGAAATGTGGTGCACTCGTTGTAGTTGACAATACATTCCTCGGCCCAATATTCCAACATCCGTTAAAACTTGGGGCTGACATTGTTGTATACTCCGCAACAAAATATATCGGCGGACACAGTGCGGTTGTTGCTGGTGCCTGTTTAGGTTCTCATGAGTTGATTGAAAAAATCAAAACAAACCGCGCCTCTTTCGGAGGAATACCCGATCCGTTCACCGCATGGCTTCTTGGTATCAGTCTTGAAACACTTGAACTTCGTATGCGTCAACAAGCAAAAAATGCAAAAAATATTGCACTCAATTTAAGTGACACATTTGGAATGGATCGGGTGTATTATCTTGGTAATCACTTAGCACGAAAACCAGACCAAAGAAAAATTTACAAAAAACAGTGTGTTGGGGAAGGGGCGATGATATCTTTTAACATTCCACAAGGAGAAGAAGCTATTTTTCGTTTTTTGGACGCATTATCAATTTTCAAAAATGCCGTAAGTTTAGGTGGTACGCATTCACTTGTGTGCCATCCAGCTTCCACGACACATCTGTGTATTTCTGAAAAAGAGCAGAAGCGTGCTGGTATACAAAACCTTGTCCGTCTTTCCATAGGGCTTGAAGATCCAAATGACCTCATTGCTGACCTAGAGAACGCGTTTGAAGTGTCTGAAATATGGTAATATGTTTATCGTTTTAATACACGCGGAGTTGAAAACTCCGCGTGTTTTTTTTATTATTTTATTGTATTATTATATGTATATTAACTATGAATACTTTAAAAAAAATGCGAAATGGTAACTCAAAAGGATTTTCTATGATAGAAATACTCGTCGTGCTTGCCGTAATAGGACTTTTAACATCCGTGGCACTCGCTGCAATGCGTACCGCAAGAAATAAAGGGTCTGATGCAACAGTAATGAAAGAATTAAACGGAATCAGAACACAAGCTCAAATATACTTTGACTTAAACCGAACATATGGCAACTCAGGAACAAGCTGTTCAAACAGTGGAAGTATGTTTGAAGATACTACAATTGTACGACAGATGCTTCACGCAGTTAATACTTCAGGGCAAGTAGGCGTGTGTGCTAACGACGCAAACTCATGGGTTATTTCTGTTCCCCTCCCTGGTGGTGGTTCTTGGTGTGTTGACTCAAAAAACAACGGAAAAAACGCAGTTGCTGATACGGTTGCTATATCCTGTCCATAACCTAAACTAAAAAACACCCACTCTTAGAGAGTGGGTGTTTTTTATGTATATCTCTATATTCTAAATCTACTTCAGTTCGTTATACAAATCTTTTATTTCTATTGCAGAAAGTGCGCGACTATAAATTCGCACGTCATCAATGGTAAAGGGGTCATAGTAGTAAACATTTCCTACACCTTTAGTACGATTAATTCTCACAGGATGCTCGTTTTGAATACTTCCCACCGTTGTATCAAAAACAGAAAGTCCTTTATCTGCACCGTTACCTTCTTCACCATTAATATAAAGATATATTTTATCTGTATCTACGTCACGAACACCAACAAGATGAACCCACCCGGCTCCTGAAACAATTTTTGGTGGACGAATACGGGGTGCTTTTGCACCATCAGAAATTCTAAACGTAACATATGACTCTTGGTCAAAGCGAAACTCAAACGGAGACGGACCAGCGTTTCCAGATTTTCCTAAAAGGAACCTCTCGGTTTTCGGTACACCACTCCTGTTGAACCAGAACGAAACCGAGTAGCTCTTCCCTTCCGCTCCAACATTTAAAGTACTCGTATGCGGAATCGAAACGTAATCATTGATGGAGTCAAACTTTAATGCTCCACCAATCTTTCCAGATACCCACGCAATTGTCGGGTTCGTATTCATCAGTACTCCATCGGAACTATTGCCCGACACATCACCAACAACATCTCCGCTTATTTCATCAAAACTCCAGTGACCAATAATATCACTTACCGCAACTTCCTCAGCCACACTTGCAGTTGTTGAGAAAAACCGCACGTCACTCTTAGTAATATTGCCTACTGTATCAGTTGCTGATACCACATAATAGTATGTCGTTCCTTGTGAAAGTTCGGTGATATTTACACGGTGACTTACAACCAAATTGGTTGTTTGTGCAACACTACTGTTCTCCATAGATTCAACTCCCGAATATTCTACATAACTTTTTACTGCCTCATCAGTATCCCATGTAATAGTAATAGAATCTTCCGCGAAGTTAGTTTCTTGTATGTTTGAAATCATTGGAGCAACTACGTCTATGTCTACTTCAGGGGTGATAGTAGTACTCTCCTTGACTTCCACACTCAACGTATGATGTTCGTTTAACTTTTTTCTTGTCTGCGGACCAACAAGACCATATCCTGTCGTTGAGGGTGTACCAGAACTTACAATGCTGTGTTTCACTTGAAAACGCTGTACTGCTTTTTGAGTGAGAAAACCGAAGTAACCCGTCACTAATCCTTCGGGATAGATATCTGGAAATGTAGCGAGATACTTTTGTAATTCGGTTACTTCATCATCTTGCGTACCACGAGAAAGTGTGTGTGAAAATACAAAAGCATTTTCTTCTGTTACAAAAACACTTTCAGAAGGAATGGCTCCTTGTGTTTGCGTTTGCGTATCTGCTAGTTGTGCTTGAAGCACGGCGACATCAGCAAGAAGTGCGTCAATCATCACTTGTAGTTCAGCGACACTTTGTGCAGAAACAGAAAGAGGTGAAATTAGTATAAAAAAGAAAAATATAAATGAAAAAAGTGTTTGTTTACTCATATCTATATAATCTCACACAAATATACAAAGCTCAAGATGTCTATACACAGACATTAAACGTCGCACTGTATAAAGAAACTATTCCAGTATACTGGAATAGTTTCCGATAAACCAATAAAAAATACTTCCAGTATACTGGAAGTATTTTGGTAATCTTGAATCTTTAAATATCGTCGTCCGACGTTTTAAATACTTAAATACTTAAATTTTTAAATTTCTTCTGAAAAATCTATCTCGTTACGACAAGATAGACTTTTTTCGATGAAGTGTGACCTTCTCCACAAGAACCTTGATTGTGTAGTCTAAGTCTCTTTTGGTTGTGTTTCTCCCTAATGAAAAACGGAGCGCTCCACGCGCATGCACATCATTCTTGCCCAATGCACGAATTACATATGAAGACCTATCCTCTTTAGATGCACACGCACTACGCGTACCTACTGCAATACCACAACTGTCCAATACCAATGCAATATATTCTGCCTCAACACCTTTGATTGAGATATTTATATTATTAGAAATTCTTTCTTTTCGGTCACCATTGAGCTCCACGTCAGATATTTTTCGTAACACCTTCTCAATAAAATAGTCCCGAAGCGTCGTCACTTGTTTTGTATCATGCTCTCTCCGACAATTCGCCGACACAAATGCATGGGCAAGACCCACAATAAGTGGTATATTTTCCGTACTTGAACGAATACCATATTCCTGATGTCCCCCTATCAATAAAGGAGTAATAGGAACCCCCCTTCTTTTATACAAAAAACCAACCCCTTTGGGGCCATATATTTTTTGCGCATCAACAGTCATCAAGTCAACACCCAACCTATCTACACTACAATTCAAGTAGAGAGGTGCTTGACTCGCATCAGTATGAAAAATAAGTGAACGAGATTTAGATGTGCTATTCTCTTCTACAAAACGACGAATTTTTCTTGCAATCTTAACAATTGGTTGAATGGTGCCTATCTCATTATTCACATACATTATTGACACCAAAACTGTCTGCGAAGTAAGGACGTCATACACATCTGCAGGGTTAACACTCCCACTCTCATCAACATCAACATACGAAACTTTCACTCCAGTTTTTTCTAATACACTAAAAACTTCCCGCACCGAAGGATGTTCAATAGTACTTGTTACAATATGCATATCAACGCGATTCATTCCACCCTTTTCAAGCTTTCGCACATAACCCAAGATAGCAAGGTTGTTTGACTCAGTGCCACTTGAAGTAAAAATAATTTCGTCACTATGTGCTTGTATTGTTTTTGCAATATCACTCCGTGCATCATCTAATGCTTTTTTCGCAACAACACCTTCACGGTGTAACGATCCTGCATTACCAAAATCCTTACGCCAAAATCGTTCCATTGCGCGAAGCACTCCCTTATCACACGGAGTGGTGGAGGCGTAGTCTAAATATATTCTTCTATTTTTTCTCTTTTTATTAAAAATCATATTAAACACGTACAGTAAGTATACTGTATACAACCAATTTACAAAAAAAGCAAAGGAATGTATAATGAATCCTTATGAATATTGACCTTGCCATTATTGTATATATACTCTGCGGTGTACTCACTCTCGCAGTTTTTTGGATTGTAAAACTAGAAATACGAATGAAGAACCTATTACGCGGACAGGACGGAAAAAGCCTAGAAACGACTATTTTTGCAACCCAAAAAGATGTGCAGAGTCTTGAAAAATCTAAAAATCAAATAGAAACATATCTCAAAAACGTTGAACAACGACTACAGCAAAGTATACAGAACATAGAGACAATACGGTTTAACCCCTTCAAAGGCTCTGGTGAAGGTGGTAATCAAAGCTTTGCGATTGCGCTCTTAAACGAAAAAGGAGACGGTGTTGTCTTATCAAGTTTGTATGCAAGAGAGCGAATGAGTGTTTTTGCAAAACCAATAAAAAATAGTGTATCCGAATTTGAATTAACCAATGAAGAAAAAGAAGCTATCAAACGTAAGATGTCGCATGTCTAAGTTACTTTCACATTATGAAACAACAGTCCTCACAAAAAAATACGTCTCAGACGAAAGAGCGCCCTCCTATTGTTGTGGTGATGGGTCATATTGATCATGGAAAGTCTAAACTCCTTGACTATATTCGTAAAACAAATGTTGTAGATAAAGAATCAGGTGGTATCACCCAACACCTCTCCGCGTATGAGGTAACGCACAAAAACGAATCTGGTGACGAAAAAAGAATTACCTTTCTTGATACTCCAGGACACGAAGCATTCCAAAAAATGCGCTACCGTGGCGCAGAGGTCGCAGACATCGCAATACTCATTATTGCATCAGACGAAGGGGTGAAAGCACAAACAAAAGAGGCGTACGCACAAATTAAAAAATGTGGACTTCCTGTTGTTATTGCGATTAATAAAATAGACAAGGCTGGAAGTAATGTAGACAAAACAAAAAACGATCTTTTAGAGCATGAAATATACCTCGAAGGACTCGGTGGCGACATACCCTCCGTCGCAATATCTGCAAAAGAAGGTACGAATGTAGATGAACTACTTGATATGATTCTTCTGGTTGCGGAACTTGGAGAATTTAAAGGGGAAGAAAAAAAATCTGCAGAAGGCCTTGTTATTGAGGTACACCGTGATACTCAAAAAGGTATCGCTGCAACGCTTATCATCAAAGACGGCACATTGGAAAGTGGTATGTTTGTTGTTGTGGGAGAAAGCATAGCACCGGCACGTATCATAGAAGATTTTACTGGTAAGGCAATAAAAGAAGCAACATTTTCAAGTCCTGTACAAGTAATAGGATTTAACACCCTTCCAGAAATTGGAGAACATTTTTCTACACACACGTCTAAAAAAGAGGCGGAATCAAAAATAGAAGAAAACAAAAAAATGAAAAAAGGGGGGGCATCACAACAGATAGAAATAGACGACAGTGACGAAGAAAAGGTTGTTTTACCTATTATATTAAAAGCTGACGTACAAGGTTCACTAGACGCAATTGAGCACGAACTTGAAAAAATTCCTCAAGAAGACGTACAAATAAAGATAGTACAAAGAGGAGTTGGTGCTATTTCAGAAAACGACGTAAAGATGGCTTCAGGGAATACAGGAACTGCAATACTTGGATTTCACACAACAGTGGACGCGTCAGCACGAGATGTTGCTCTTCGTCTTGATATTGCTGTTGAATTGTTTGATATCATTTATAAACTTTCAGAATGGGTGGAGAAAGAAACCAAGAAACGAGCACCGGAGAAAGAAATACGAGAAGTAACGGGAAAAATAAAAGTATTAAAAACATTCAGCAAAACAAAAAAACAGCAAGTACTCGGTGGCACTGTGACTGAAGGAATTATTGCAGTTGGTGATAAAGTAAAGATTATACGCAGAGAAGATGAGGTCGGTGACGGGATAGTAGTAAATCTCCAACAACAAAAAGCAGACGCAAAGAAAGTTACCGAAGGAAATGAATTCGGGGCACAGATAGACGCGCAGACAGAAATAGAAAGAGGAGATGTGCTTGAAAGTGTGATTATAAGTAGTAACTAGTATACTATTTTAACTATGACATTGAGACAAGAACGAATGTCGCTTCACATACAAAAACTCGCTGCGGAGTTTTTGGGAGCCGAATCTGACGGGTCAACACTCATAACAGTAACCGGTGTTGATATTTCTAAAGATTTTAAAAATGCAACGGTATTCTTTACAGTGTATCCAGAAGACAAGGAAAATGTTGCGCTTGGTTTTGCAAAACGACAACGAAAAAATTTTAAAGCATATGTAAAAAAAGAGTCAGAATTAAAGCGACTTCCCTTCTTTGATTTTGAAATTGACTACGGTGAAAAAAATCGTCAACGAATTGACGAAATATCAAATAATAATTAAACTAGTAAATAAAGGCTCGGTGGCGAAGTAGAAACGCTGGGGTTTGCAAAACCTCCATGCGCGGGTGCGATTCCCGCCCGAGCCTCAAGAATATTGTATGCTGTCTTTAACAGTATATAATGTTCTTGTGATTTTTAGCGGGAATCGCAGGGCGGAAGCCCGCGTGCCAAAAGCACGGAGGAGGGCTGAGCCCAGACCAAACACACTTAGTATTTTGTGAGTGAAACGAAATAAAATACTTAGTGATGGGTGGTCGATTCCCGCCCGAGCCTCAAGAATATTGTATGCTGTCTTTAACAGTATATTTAACAGTATATAATGTTCTTGTGATTTTTAGCGGGAATCGCACCTGCGCATAGAGGTTTAACTGCCCGGATGGTGGAATTGGTATACACGCAGAACTTAAAATTCTGTCCCGAAAGGGATGTGGGTTCAACTCCCACTCCGGGCATCAATAACATTCTTAATAAACTATTTTAATATGAGCAAAGAATAGTTTTTGTAACGCGCACGAAATTTGTAATGAACACAAAAACGTACACACCACACACAAAATATAAAACACTGCCATAAAAACCTTGCGATATATCGAAAGGTTTTGTATACGTTATTTTTTTGTTAGTATAAAGTGAATATCCGCCCATAGGTGTCTTGGTAAATATCAAAATTTGAAAAGTGGATATTCGCCTATAGGTGTCTTGGTAAATATCAAAGTTTGAAAAATGAATATCCGCCCATAGGTGTCTTGGTAAATATCAAAGTTTGAAAAATGAATATCCGCCCATAGGTGT
>CAYZCN010000012.1:9857-17624 GCA_964476975.1 uncultured Candidatus Saccharibacteria bacterium
CTTGGTAAATATCAAAGTTTGAAAAATGAATATCCGCCCATAGCTCAGTTGGTAGAGCAACTCCCTCTTAAGGAGATGGTCCTTGGTTCAAGTCCAAGTGGGCGGACAGCGTAAAGAAAAACAGTGCCTGCGCACTGTTTTTTAGCTGTCCGAGGCGGAAGCATGTTCTCGTGACCCATAGGGAGCGAGAACAGCTGAGCCGGGGTCGCGAGCACTTAGTAGAATTGGAGCGTAGCGAACAATTATACTTAGTGACTTGTGACGACAGCGTAAAGAAAAACAGTGCCTGCGCACTGTTTTTTAGCTGTCCGAGGCGGAAGCATGTTCTCGTGACCCATAGGGAGCGAGAACAGCTGAGCCGGGGTCGCGAGCACTTAGTAGAATTGGAGCGTAGCGAACAATTATACTTAGTGACTTGTGACGACAGCGTAAAAACCTTTCGATATATCGAAAGGTTTTTTGTTTCACTTCTTTAAATC
The DNA here is from genome assembly GCA_964476975.1 of uncultured Candidatus Saccharibacteria bacterium. Classification (GTDB taxonomy): domain Bacteria; phylum Patescibacteriota; class Minisyncoccia; order Phycocordibacterales; family CAYZCN01; genus CAYZCN01. The sequence goes on from CAYZCN010000012.1 coordinate 10,337, forward strand.
TTTAAATTTTAAAATTTTAAAACTTATTTCTTCCTCGCGACTACTTTCTTGACCGCCTCCTTTATAGACGCAACTCCCATACCATAGTGCTCAATAAGCTCACTAGGCTCACCAGATTGTCCGAATTGATCGTGTACACCAATAAATTCAATCGGCACCGGACACTCCCTTGCTAACACTTCTGCTACAGCAGAACCCATACCACCCGCGACTTGATGTTCCTCAACCGTGACCACAGCCCCAGCCTCTTTTGATAATTCAATTATTTTTTTATCATCCAGTGGCTTAATAGTATGATTATTCAACACAACAGCACCAACACCATCTTTCTCTAGTTCTTGTGCAGCAACAAGTGCATTGTGAAGTAGGGGTCCACATCCAATAATAACAACATCAACCTTATCGCTTCTCCACATTTCATATGCCTTCCCTATTTCAAATTCAGTTTTTTCAGTAGTCATTATCGGTGTCTTTTCTCGTGCAAGCCGTATATATGTAGGTGAGTCATTTTCTGCTATTTTCAACGTGGCTTTTCGAGCTTCATATGCATCACAAGGCGCCACAACCTCCATTTTCGGAATAACTCGTGTTATAGCCATATCTTCTATTGCTTGATGTGTTCCACCATCAGGACCCACAGAAACTCCAGCATGGCTTCCTACTATCTTTACTGGTCTGTCGTTGTAACATAGCGTTGTACGTATTTGCTCCCAATTACGCCCCGGACTAAACATTGCGTATGAGGTTATGAAAGGAATCTTACCACCTGCAGCCATACCAGAGGCGACCGCCACGAGATTCTGCTCTGCAACCCCCATCTGCACGAAACGCTCTGGATACTTTTTTGCAAATGCATCCATTCGAGTAGAACCGGTCAAGTCAGCACAAAGTCCAACAATATTTTCATTTGCATCAGCTGCAAGCACAAGCCCTTCCCCAAATCCATTTCGAAGTGGCACTTGCTCAACATCAGTATCAAATATTTTTTTATTTAAATTTTTGTCCAACATATTACTCATGTTCACTTTTTACACTTCCTCCGAGTGTTCTTAGTTCATGTAACGCACGCATCGCTTCTTCTTTATTTGGCGGTTTCCCGTGCCAATGAAAATCTCTCTCAAACTCCGAAACTCCCTTTCCAGGAATTGTGTGGGCTATCAACACCGACGGTTTATTATTGACCGACTGCGCCTCACCTATCGCCTCATTAAGTGCTTCAAAATTATGCCCGTCAACATCAACAACATGCCAACCAAAACTCTCCCATTTTTCTTTTAACGGCTCAAGAGGCATTACGTCCCATGTATATCCGTCTATCTGAATTCCGTTTCTATCTACAATTCCTATAATATTTTCCAATTTTTCTCTTCCTGCAATCATTGCAGACTCCCAAATAATTCCACAGTCTAACTCCCCATCTCCCATAAGAGTGTAAATATAATTTCCGTTTGAACGTCCCTTGTTTATCCTTTGCGCAAGCGCCATTCCAACAGCTTGTCCTAAACCACTACCAAGTGGACCCGAACTTGCTTCAACGCTAGACAAAAATTCTCTATGCGGATGCCCTTGCAAACGTGAGCCGAACTTCCGTAATGTTTTCAATTCTTCAAGCGGAAAATATCCTGCGTGTGCCATTGTTGCATATTGCACAGGACAGATGTGACCATTGGAGAGAACGAGTCTGTCTCTTTCCTCCATATCCGGAACCTTGGGGTCATGTTTCATTATGTGAAAATACAAAAGCGTAAACACGTCTGTCATACCAAGAGGCCCTGCGGTATGCCCTGATCCAGCTTCTACAAGCATTTCAACTATAGATTGCCTTACGGCGTTCGCTTGTTCTTCCAACTCTTTTATTTTGTCGTCGTTCAAATGTGGCATAAAAAATAATGTCAAATATGTTTGTATTATTTTAAATTCTTTAACCTCGTCGTCAGTCGTTTTAAATCTTTAAATCTTGAAATGTTTAAATACTTAAATGCTTAAACGTTTCTATTGTCGTCTTGATATCCTCGCTTCCATAAATAGCCGACCCGGAAACCAGCTTACTAACACCGCGGTCAACCAAAACCTGTGCGGTCTCTTTCGTAACACCTATGTCAATACTTATTATAAGCTCTCTATACATTGCTCGCAATTGGGATATCTTTAACAACACCGCACTATCAAGAGACACTCCATGATACCCAATTTTATCGTTCCCCATACACTGCACAAAAGCAACGCGGTCAACGTACTTTTTGATACCTTCCAGAGATGTTGACGGTTTAAACGCAAGTCCTATAGCTATCTCTCTTTCTTTCGCGGTTTCTATAATTTCATCCAACTTCTCTGTACTCTCAATATGAATAATAAGTGTTTTGAAACCCGCTCGTATCCACTCGTCAATATGCTCTTCGGGTCTTTCAACCATCATATCCAGTTCATATTCTACTACGTCGGTGTGAGGAAGCATTTCTCCACTGTCTACCAACTTTTGAAATGCAGAGTTGTCTGTATCAGAATATGGCCAACTCGTAGATGGTGTATACTTCCCGTCCATAATATCGACTTGAATACGAGAGACGTATGTAAAAACTTTTTCTACTTGTTCAGACAAGTGAGTGTGGCTTTTTGGAATAATTGCAGGAACAACTTCAATCATACTGTCTTATCTATTTTTTTAATTCGTCGCACATGTCGTTCATCTCCAGAGAAAGGCGTTTCAAGCCACAACTTCAATACATCTACAGCCTCTTTTTCATCCACGAAACGCGCACCGAGCGAAAGAATATTTGCATCATTATGTTCACGACTTAAGGAAATAATTTTTTCGTTTCCACCATAATACACCACTGCTCGCACTCCCGAAAAACGATTCGCAACCATTGCTTCACCTTGTCCTGAACCGCCGAGAATAATCGCACGCGCAGTTTCGGGCGCATCGGAAACTACGCTCGCCGCTTTCGCGATAAAATCAGGATAGTCATCCTCATTGTCCAATTCGTATGCGCCCATATCTTCAACCTCATAACCGAGCTCATCACACACGAACGTCATCAACGTTTTTTTGAGTTCAAACCCAGCATGATCCGCTGCAAAATATATTTTCATCTGTTTTAGTCTTTAAATTGTAAAATCTGGTCGTTCGTCGTAAGGTGTGAAGTGTTTTAAATCTTGAAATCTCGCCGTCATTCGTTTTAAATCTCGCCGTCATTCGTCACTCATTTTAAATCTTTAAATCTAATCGTCGGTCGTTTTAAATCTCATTTCCACTCTTCACAACATGTTCCACCAACGTATTTGTATATCCCATCTCGTTATCATACCAAGCCAGTACCTTAACCAAGTTTCCCCCAACAACGCGTGTCATAGACAAATCTGCAATAGATGCGTGAGTATCCCCTATAATATCAGTGGAAACTAATGGTTCGTCGGTCACCGCAAACACACCAGACCACCGCTCGTCCTTTGTTGCTTTCACAAGCGCCTCATTTACCTCTTCTACTGTGGTGTCACGTTTTGCTACAAAAGTAATATCTACAATTGATCCAGCGGGGACGGGTACACGGAGTGCTATGCCGTTAAATTTATCTGCAAGTTGTTCGTGCGCCTTGGTCGTTGCAATTGCTGCGCCAGTAGAAGTTGGAATAATATTAATCGCAGCGGCACGTCCTCGTCGTGGATCTTTTCTTGATGAACCGTCAACAGTTTTTTGTGTAGCCGTATATCCATGCACTGTATTAAGCATTGCTTTTTCAATCCCTATAGCTTCATCCAATATTCCAACAAGAGGACTTCCTGCTTGTGTGGTGCATGATGCATTTGAACTAATGTCGCACGTCTTTAATTTGTCTTCATTAACACCAATTAATACTGTGGCTCCCTTAACTCCCACATCTTCCGGGTTATCTTTTACTGGCGCAGTAACAACAACTCGCTTCGCTCCCGCACCAAGATGCACTTTCGCTTTCTCAAAACTCGCAAAAATCCCCGTTGCTTCTACAACAATATCTATGTCCATGTTTCCCCACGGTAATTTTTCTGGCTCTTTCTCTTGTATGAATTCTGTACCGCGAAACTTTTCAAGAATATTTTTGTCCGTGCTTCCATACACAGAATCATATTTTAACAAATACTCTATATTTACCTTGTCAGTCAGATCATTTATAGCAACTATATCTATATCATCTCGCATTGACGCAAGTTTAAAAAACGCCCGCCCAATACGTCCAAATCCATTTATGGCTACTCGTATTTTTTTCATAATAATAAATTATATTTAAGTATTTTAAAATTTAAACACCTTGTCCTTTTATATTTTTTTCAATACCTAGGACGTCGGACGTCCTAGGTGACAAATTGTAACTTATATAACTTAATCAATCAAACAATCCAATAGTTTATTCTAACATTTTTTAAACAATGAGCGATACAATCTATTTCCACAATTTCATAATTGCATAATTGCATAATTGCATAATTAAACAGTTTTCCACACTTCTAACAGCAACATAGGACGTCCGACGTCCTATGTTGTGATATCATTAATCTTAATAATTTAAATAGTGAAAATTAGTTAATAGTGCAAATTAGGTATGGAATTTTATCATGTTATAAATAGAGGTGTTGAAAAAAGAAACATCGTAATCAACGACGGTGACAGGATGAGATTTGTAAAAAGTCTCTATGTTTTTAACGATTCTGCTTCTTCTCCAAATTCAAAAACGCAACCTAAAATGTACGAGAATATTCATAGGCATAGGAATCTTCTTGTTCATATACACGCATGGTGTCTTATGGATAACCATTACCACCTACTGTTGTCTCCTGTTGATAATGATTTAGCAAACCTATCTTTATTTATGAAAAAACTCAATGGTGGTTACGCAAAATATTTTAATGAAAAATATGATCGTTCAGGTTATCTGTGGCAAGGAAAATACAAAAAAATTTTAATAGAACGGGACTCACACTTTATACACATTCCTTACTACATACATCTAAATCCACTAGACTACACTAACAAAGAGTGGCGAAAAGGTAAGATAAAAAACATAAAAAGTGCGCTGAAGAAGTTGCACGAATACAGGTGGAGTAGTTTTTTAGATTACACAGGAACAAAAAACTTCCCGTCGCTAATAAAGCAGTACTTTTTAAAAGAAATACTTGGATCAAAAAGTCATCATGAAAAAGAAATTCTTAAAATTATTTCCGACGAAAATTTAGCTTCGGGATCACAAATTATAGAAAAATAACATTCGGATTGAAAACCTAGGACGTCGGACGTCCTAGGTTTGTGTTGATGTTGGTGTTTCTTAAGCTACTTCTTCTTCAACGGGAGTGTCTTCCTCAATCACTTCTTCCCGAGCTGGTGTTTCTTCTTCAATCACTTCTTCCCGAGCTGGTGTTTCTTCTTCAATCACTTCTTCAACAACTTCTTCTTGAACGGGAGCACTTTCTTCAACAGCTTCCTCAACCACTGGTACAATCACGTTTCCATCACCAACAATCACGGTACGTGTTGCAGTGCCAGTGTTCCCTGCTTGGTCTATGGCACGATATTCAATTATATATTCAACGTGAGCGGAGGTGTCAATGTTGATGTTGCTGATGTCGCCGACATCTGTGCCATCTACTGATGCATATAGTCCGAGGTTTTGGTCAATGTTGTCAGCAACAGTCGCGCCGAGGTCAACGTACGTTGCATTAAGAGCTATTTGAGCAGGATTATTTCCAATAACTGTAATAACTGGTGCTTCAGCATCAACATCCGATGTCTGTATTTCTGGAGTGCTTGTACTCATGTTTGTATTTGTATCTGCACTTGGTACTGGTACAACACCACATACTCCGGTTGTCGTCTTTGTTTCTCCATTGGCGATTGAGAGACAGAACGGCTCACCAGTAACCTCATCATAGAGCGTAATACCAGTTGGACGCTCTGTGCTACCGACAGCAAGGTCGTCAGTCGCCACATTTTCAGCAAGGAGTGTGCCGACTGCAAGCTCTACGAGTGACAAAACACCATCAATAATATTTCCACCAATCTCTGCGAGTGACGCAACAAGCGTACTGCCACCTGTGCTTTCAAGCATTTCAGATACCGACGAGCTTGCGATACGTGCTTCTATGTCAGCGATACGCACATCAAGTGCATCCACATCATCGACAACCTCTTGTAATCCTGCGAGTGTAAATGTAGCAAGTTTGTAGATGTCTACACCATCTCCTTCCACAGAAAGCACTTCGCTCGGCGCTTCCTCCGCAATAAGTCCGAGGCGAAGCGGGTCAGTATCGTCTTCAGATATATAGTGATATTCAGCAACACGAACATCGCGCAATGTGTCAAGAACACTCGCTTTGTCAGCAGAGGTCAAATGCGTAATATTTTTCTTGAGCTTACCACTTGAGACATTGATGAAGCCGGTCGCTGCAACATCTCCCGCTACGTGAAGTTTGTGTAATGGAGTCGTTGTCCCTACACCTACGTTTCCGTTTACATCTATTGTTATAGCAGTACCCGTTGCTTGAGTTAAGTTGATAACGGTAGCAATATCTTGAACTCCAGCAACTAGCAGTGGGGTGACCTTACCATACGCAACACTCCACGGATCTTTATTAGGATCACCGTTTAAGTCTTCAGGAGGAAATGCTGCTACTGGAAATACGTTATACAACTCTTGTGCAATGAATCCTGTAGTAGTTTTTCCTGGTGCAGTAATAAAGTTGTAATCTCGAACTTGAATGTTTAATAAGTCGTCCAGGCCATATTTAGTATCTACAATGTTTTCTTTAAGTCGTTCGTCTGAAGTCCCCGTATAAGTGACTCCGCCTGAGCCATCTCCTTGAATCTTACCATCAACACCTCCACCACTGTCTAAGAAGTCGATGTAATGATTCCCTGATGCTGGTGTTGCCACTCCTAACGTAATATTTATACCATCTCCATTCCCTGTATTGTCATTCTCAAAATTTGCTACCACACCGTTAATACTATCAAGAACATGAAGTAAGCTCGTTGGATTCACTGTCCCAATCCCCACTTCACCACTTTGCTCCAGTGTCATTATGTTTGCAGATGACCCAAAAGCGTCATTGTTTGTCTGCATTCGCAACTCTCCTCCCGTTAGAACAATCTGGTAGTTTTCATTTGCATTAGAATCTGTCTCATTCAGACGAAGTCTGGGTAGCGTATCAGTAACTCGTATATCTCCTCCAGACACTTCTAGTAGTTCTGCTGGCGTCGTCGTCCCGATGCCGACGTTGCCTGAAGCGTCTATAGTAAATCTTGCCAAACCTGCTGAAG
>CAYZCN010000013.1:0-15961 GCA_964476975.1 uncultured Candidatus Saccharibacteria bacterium
AAAGATAATACGCAAAAGGCGCATAGCTAAAGGCGCACTCACTTTTGAAGAATACGAAATTGCATTTGAGCTAGACAGAAACGGCGCGCCGACACGAATATACAAAAAGGAACACCTCGCAACTCACAGACTCGTTGAAGAATATATGCTTCTCGCCAATCGCCTCGTCGCAGAATACGTAGAGACACTTGCACACAAAAACAATACAAACAAAAACGACGACCCTATATTCATCTACCGCATCCACGACGTACCCAACCGTGAGAAACTAGAAGAACTCCAAACGCTTCTGAAAGCAGTCGGCTACCCATTCAATATCAAAGGAGAAATCAGTGGTAAAGATATAAATGCAATGCTTAAAAAAATAAAAGGCACTCCCATAGAGAGTCTCGTCACACAAGCTGCAATACGTACGATGTCAAAAGCAATCTACACGACCAAAAATATCGGACACTTCGGACTCGCCTTTGAACACTACACGCACTTCACCTCTCCTATCAGACGATACCCCGACATTATGGTACATCGCCTTTTAGAGAAACACCTAAGTAGTACTCCTATCTCACAAAACGAACTTGCCAAGTACGAAAAGCTCGCCAGCTCTTCAACAGAAAGAGAGATTGAAGCAGCTCAAGCAGAGCGAGACTCAATCAAATACAAACAAGTAGAGTTTATGCAAAACCACGTCGGCAAAATGTTTAAAGGCACTATAACCGGTGTTGTAGAGTGGGGTCTCTACGTCGCCGAAAACGATACCGGAGCCGAAGGTCTTATCACAATCTCATCTCTGAAAAACGACTATTTCGTTTTTGACAAAAAACACTTCGCCCTCGTCGGCAAAAAAAGCAAAAAACGCTACCGCCTCGGCGACACCGTCACCGTTCGCCTCACCTCCGCCAACCTTGAACAAAAAACACTAGACTGGACAATAGTATAAAAAATATAAAAAAAGAAAAACCCCCGCAAACACTTCGTGTTTGCGGGGGTAAAAACAGATTCAATCACGAATCAACGTAATCAAACCAATAATATGCACACTTCTGAAATTTTGCACTAATCACGCGAGTTACGCGCAAAATTACCCTTTCTTGTTGTGTGTCGGATTCAGTTGCGATTGCACGCTCAAAGATTTCCGAAAGGGAGAGGTTCACCCCTCTGTCTAAATCTTTGTAGTTCCCCCTTGCGTCCATACACAAAAGCAGGGAAACCTGCTTTATTTCAAGCGGATTCACATCCTCAAATTCTTCCTCTCCAGCAGCATAAAGAACGTTAGAGCTGCCTCCAAAACTCTGAGAATCTCCAGAACCCATAGTCATGCCAAGCATAAGACCGGCACCAAAGTTTTGAGAATAAGACACCGTGGGTGCCATGAGCAAAAAGCTCATAATTGCAATCCCCACATACCACAAAGCACCGCGGTGAGTGTTTCTTTTATTAGTCATTTTTGTCTCCTTTTGACGTTGATGTGACATATTATATTCTATACAAAGTATATCATATCCAAATAAAAAGTCAAGTTGTACCTATTGACAAAATCATTTACATAATGCACTATAATACTAGAGTTAAAAACAACCACCACAGGAGTGCGAGATGGTACTCACTCTACTGGGAGTATTCGTGCTCAGTTTTCTGTTCGTCAGTAAAATTTCTCCCGAAGAACAGGAACGTCAACGAAAGAGAGATATCTCAGTGAATATGATATCTTGGACCACGGCGTTGGAAGAAAAAAAACAAAGGGTCTCACCAGAAGAAATCGCATACATTGACCGTTGGACCGGCGCACGATTTGCCCGAGAAGACAACCCGTCCTACACAGGAGGTCCAGCGCTTGTTTTGCGTATCGGCGCATATGCCGGCATTGAGCTTCTCAAAGAAAACGACGAGTAGATATCAGAGGAAAAAAATAAAAAGCCCCGAACAAATCAAGTTTGTTCGGGGCAATTTTTTGCATTTTAGTGGCCAGATACTTACGGCCACCGAGCTGTTTCGAGTATTTCGCCAGGTACGTCTTCGCAGTTTACACTGGAAATAGATCGTCCGGCCCGATAAAACGCGAAGCAGAGCTTTGTGTTGGGATCTTTTATGTAGACCAAGTTGTCTACAATTTGATCAACTATTTCCTGAAAAGGTTCACTCTGTTCTTCAACAGGAATTGTAGTAACCGCCACAAAAATTGTGAACATGGCTATCACCATAAGTGCTGGCATTACTATGTTAATATTCATCATTAATTCCTTTCATTGGTGGTTTCGGGGTTTCTGGGTTTCGGATCTCAGTTTTTACTCTCAACATATTCTATCAAAAGTATACAGTATATTATAATAAAAGTCAAGCTATCGAGTAATATCAACCCTCAAGCACCGCAAGGAAGTGTGTAGAGAAGAATGTGCGCGAGGGGAGCTCCTGCATATATAAAGAGGTGACAACCAAACCCAAAACAGCGCGACCCTGTCGCGCTGTTTTTCACTTTTAATCTTCCATCGTTTTAAATCTTGAAATATTGAAATCTCTCGTCGTTTTAAATATTGAAATCTTTAAATTCCTAAACACTAACACTCTTACCCAGTCCAAGTCTCACGACATACCACTTAGAAGTCGAGCTCTTAAGTAGTATTGCTTTTTCCATCATTTTTGACATACTGAAAATAGAAAATATTTATCCAGCTGTTGCTGTATAAAACAAACAAGGAGAAAAATGATGTGGAAAACCAACTTTTTCAGCCTATGTTTAGCTTTTTTGCTTACAATAACAACAACCCAGTTGTCATACGCAAATGAACGCGAAGACCTTATAAACAACCTACTCCAAGATCCAACATTCATTCAAGGACTAGCCGAAGCTCTACAACAAAGGCGTATGGACCAAATCGAACAAGTCGCACAGTCAGTCGTAACAATACGCGTAAGGCATATGCGTGAGCTTGATGGTCGTCCCGCAAGTGGTTCGGAGGTTAGTTTGGGAAGTGGTTTTATTGTGAGTACTGAAGGTCACATAGTAACAAATAGTCATGTTTTAATCGGAGATCTCGGTATCACCGAAGTTGAGACATTGTCAAAAATGTTTGTATACACAGTCGAACTCAAGAACGGCACTACGTACACATCCAAAGTGGTAACTATTCACAAAGAAACCGATCTTGCTATATTGCAGATTGAAGGTATTAAAAAAAAGTTGCCCGCGATTACATTTGGTGATTCAGACCTAGTACAAAACGGACAAAAAGTTTGCGCAGTTGGGTCACCTCTTGGTTTTGAGAAAACTGTCACCTGTGGCGTCGTGAGCAACCCCAACCAAACAGAAGAAAGACTCGACTCCAAATACCACGATTTCATACAAACAGATACTGCTATTAACCAAGGTAATTCAGGCGGTCCACTGTTTGATGTTTTGACAGGAAACGTTATTGGAGTAAATACAATTATTGCTTCCAGAACTGGTACAAACATAGGTCTCGGATTTGCAATCCCATCAAATGTTATAGCACCTTGGGTCAAAGCTGTTCTCTCTGGATTAGGTGGTGTTGAAAGAAATGGCTGGATCGGTATTACTGTTGTTAAATTAAACCCTCAAATAAAGGCGGTGTACAAATCGCCCGATAACGTGAATGGTGTTGAGGTTTCAGGTCTGTACGTTGCAGTAGTTGATGAAAGTGGGCCATCACAAGATGAAATCCAAAAAAACGACATCATACTTATGTTAAACGGTGAGGCGGTATCCGTAGACCCGCGCCAATTCATCCTTCAAGTACAAAATATCGGCAAAGGTGAGCCCATTACTCTGACCATATTCCGTTTTTCTAATAAAAGTGTACACGATGTAGTTATCTGGACCGAAGAAAAACCTAGATAACACAATATGGCGATACAAAAAAATAAAAGCGCTTAATCAATCAATATTGATTAAGCGCTCTTTTTTAATTTTTTCCCATTAGAGTTAGGTCGGGAAAAACGTTTAGGAAGTAAAAACCACAGAAACAGAATAAAAAGAATGGGTACAAAGAACCACTCCGAGATGTCATGCTGTACTACTTCTTCTCTCTCAGCGATAGTTGCTCGTTCTGTTTCAATAATATCTGAAAGCTCTTCCAACAGGTCACTTCCATCCCAAACATGAATGTACGTTCCCCCGAAAACAGCTGCGATGTTTTTAAGATATTCCAGATCAGGTTTAGTTTCTAACATCTCACCATCTTCATCACAACAAAGAAACCCATTATGATTTCCATTTTTGTCGCGAGTTGGTATAAGCATTGGAACAGTTGGGTCACCGACTCCTACGAGATAAAAATCAACATCAATGCTACGACGCTCTCGCTTAGTAGACATTTCAATTTCTCTAAACTCTCTAGCTAAAGCGCCAGCACTACCAATCTGTTCTCCGTCAGAAAGTATAATACAAACTTTTTTGGTTTGTGTATCTTTCTGAAATAATGCGAAACATCCTTGAATCGCCTTTGAGAAGTTCGTACCAGAACCATACCGTTCAACAAATCCAGGCAACCTAATCTTATTAAGCACAGAATATACATCACGAATATAGTCCGTTGAAAGTGGAGACCGCAAATGCAGTTCCCCGGAAAAGCATGCGACACCTTTACTGTCGTCAGGAAGAGCACTCAATAGCTGATCCACTGCGTCCACGACTACCTTATGACGACTTGTTATAAAGTCTCCTGCACCGATAGGTGCCAACATAGAACGTGAGCAATCAATCACAGAAGCTATTTCCATACCCTGCCTCACAGAAACGAGTTCTGTTCTCTGCATACTTGGTCCAAGATATACAAGAAATGCCAAAACAGTAGAGCAAACGAGCATACTTCCTTTTACAAATACAACAGTAGACGAGGTACACGCTCTGTAAAAATTTGGTATCTTTTTAAGAAAATTAAATCTCCAAAACACAAAAAGTGTAATGATAGACATTCCCCCAAATAAAAGATACCAAATCAAAAAGAAAAATTCAGGTCTTGCAAAAACAATCATACATAACCCCTTTCTTAAAACAGCTGGACATCACCAGAACTATCTTGATTTTCCCATTCGGGTATTTCTCGCGAAGGTTCTGCGTCACCATCTCTTTTTGTTTCTTCAGCACCATCTAGAGCAGCTCGAAGCAAAAATAGTATCTCAAGAGCTGAGCGTGAATGAGTGTCACCCACAGCACCTCGTCCTTTTTTATATGCGCTTTCTGCTTTACCAAATGCACCAGGAACTTTCCCGGACCAATTAACAAAAACATCACCCATGAGAACATAAAGCTCTTTGGAAACATCACCACGTTTATTAAACGATGTTGATGCAGCAGATATACATGAGATACCGGCATTTTCGTAATCACCTTGCTGTAAATATATACCACACGAAAGTGTGTCCACAGCAACAAAGTCAAGAAGACCTGAGTTTTCAAGGAGTTTCACTGTTGGGCGATTTTTAAGTGCCAACAACCTTCCCGTTAAAACTGATGCATTACTTTTTGTTATTACAATACCAGAGATGTCTTTGAGTGTGTTAGTCGTAGTTATCATCGTATGCCCATAAACTGCAAGTCCGATTCCCAAAACAAGAACCGTTGCAACACCGACAAAACGAAGACTTTTGCGTATTCTACGATACAAAGTCACTTTGTTCTCCTTTCTTTACCCCACCAACGTAGCGGGGCGAGTTTACATTTAGTCAATAGTTGGAAAGATTATGCTGACAACATACGCACTTAAAAGAAAAATTACTACCACAAGTGCAAGTATTGGGCGATAACTAAACTGCTCTGGGACAAAAACAATCTTAACAATATCTGACTGAAGAGAACTGATTTTTTTATATATATCATCAATATCATCTCCAGACGATGCACGGAAAAACCCTCCACCTGTTTTTTCAAACATACTAGAAAGATTTCCGCCTTCAATAGTCCCGACTCCGATCATATATACTGGTATGCGAAGTTTGATTGCTAGTGAAAGCGCGTGTTTAATTGAGATACCCGCATTGCTTGCTGTATCAGTAAGCAATACCACATACGCACCCTGTGTGAGCCCGTAGTTTTGTAGTACCTCTTCTAAAAAGATTTCACGGTCCTTATCCGAAGACAGTCGTGTCTCGTATTCCTCGTAGGAAGGTTCTGGTATATTTTCTTTACCTTTTTCTTCTACAAGCCAAATGTCATACAAAATAGTTGTAAGCGATCCAACGATACCTTTACCAATTGCGGTTCCGCCTGCCGTTTTATTCAAACGACCAATGGCGTCATAGACCAACGGTCTATGTTGTGTAAAGTCAGTTCCCTTTCCGAAAAGCACTTCATTATTGAAGTGAACAACCGCAAATATATCTTCGGGTCGTTGTTCTACAAACTCAGTTGCTGATTTTATCGCGATTGGCAATATGCTACTCATACTACCAGACACATCAACTGTTAATACCCCACGATACCCTTCTTGTTTTTGTTTCATAACCGTAATCTCGCCAAGTGGTTTTGCAAGCACCAAAGTGCTAAGCACAAAAGCACAGATGACAAAGAAAAAGGGGGTGCCCGCTAGCAATTGCCGTGCGAAAGACACCCCCGTACAGATAGTGATGGAGCTAAAGAATGCTCCATCCGAAACTTTTTTTCGCCTCACATAAAGCAGTGCGAAAAAAGGTATACACACAAGAAGAAAGAGGGGGTATTCAAGACTAATGTTAAACATGATTAACTCCTCTCTTCATTCCCTCATTGGTATATTCAAGCTCCAATTCACACAACTCATTTAGAAGAACTTCAGACACACTGGCCTGTAAGTCATTATTCTTAATAAGCGACTGGGCATGTTGTCCATCGTGCGCATTCTCCACACACCCGACAGTTAATACATAATGCCGAAGTGCATAATAAAGCTCTACCAATTTTTCACGCGTGTTATTTTCCACATAAGCAGTCTTGCAATGTTCATATTTACTTTTGGTTTGCGCGACTCGAGAGCGATACTCTCCACGTCGACGTTTACCTTGAGAACCTTTAAACAAAACCTGTCCGAGTTTCACAAGTAAAAAGAGCAAAATAACAAGACCGAGTGCACGAGCACCTTGATACCACCAAAAGTATTCGGTGGAGTAAGAAATGCTTCTAACGGGGAGAGTTAACTCCCCTAAAACTTCCTTAAGTTCGTCATACTCCTGCTTTGACTTTGGTACAGTCCAAGTTGCATTGTGCGAAACAACATTAATCGGCTCTGACACCTTTATTGAGTTCGTACCAACTTGAATAGTAGGAATAAGATATACGCCAGGAATGCCGTAAAACACAGCAGTTAGACGATAATCAATACGCCTTGCACCACTTGCAAAAACAACTTCGTTCTTACTTGTTTCAACAATATCAAACGGATTTATTGAAACAGTTTGCAAAAACGTATCCATTGTATTGCGAGCATCAACATAATCACTCGATGTATAAACAGAAAACGAAATCTCAAAATCCTCAGCAACCATTACGGAAGACTGGGAAATATTCACATTTTCAATCATCATCGATGTTGTGCTGAAGGTCGTGTCAGGAAAAACAAATTGGCAGTCACCAGAAACATGTTTAGTTTCTGTCCTTGCTCCGCCATTTTCATTTTCTAATCCAAAGAAACAAACACCGTCCTTCCAAAAAATCTCATCGAGATACGAAAAAGGTACGGGCGGTATAGTAAATGTATGTTCACCTTCTGGTATATCGCTATCTACAGAAAACGTATACGTCATAAGAATTACATCATGACTGTCTGAGGCGATTATTTTACGTTGTTTACTTTGAAGTAATTCAAGATACGGAATAGCATCAAAGACACCTTTCCAATCAACGACAATGTCGTCAATTTCAAGATATGGAGCAAATAGTGCATAAGTAATCTCAAACACTCCTCCACGCAAAACTTCTTCCTGCGCACTGTAAAGCATCGGAACAAAGCCGGCAACCACACTAAATGTTTGTTCTGCAACAAACCTTCTACCTGACGCCGGTAGGTCTCCGTCAGAAAATACAAACTTATACGTAATGTCAGATTCAAAACTGTCGTTAAAAACCTGCATAGTAAAGTAGAATTTCTTCCAAGACGACCACACGACTGCCTCTCGATCTTCAACGGTCTCAACGGGTATTGGGTTCTTTAAAAAATCAACCAAAACCATAGAGAACTTTTCATCATCTTCGTATGCTCCGTTCTTATCAAGGTCAATCCAAATTTCACAAGGGTCACATGGGTCATTGTCAAAGTCAACGTATTCAATACCAAACTCAAATACATCCCCAGAATTACCTTTTGTGGGTGCAACCGTGTTAGGAAACCGACTAAAATTAGAAAGACGTGGCTGTCTGTTTGCCGATTCTTTTGCGACCACTGCCGGTGGGGCAGGTGGTGTCACTTGCTGTTGTGGTTTGGGGTTACTTTGCGAATAAGCACTCACTGATGTCACAATGAGCAAACACATCGCAAGGATGAGGATCAGTATGTTTCGTGAGCGCATTACGCACCTCCTTATTAACTGCCTAAGCAGTCGATTGATTGAAGACTACAATCTTTTTCAGCAAAAATTCGCTGATGGATTGCTCTACTTTCATCTGAAAGTTTACGTGTATACATTTCGTGATTTGTTTCCATATCTCGAAGTTTCAACACACCAAAACGCAACTTAGGAAACGTAACTTCCATTGAATCGCGAATAATACAACCCGCAAAACCATGTCTGTTTCTTAAAAAACGTTTCAGTTCTTGAACATAAGCTGTTGAGCAATCAATAAAGTCCGAAAGAACAATGAGCAGAAGTGTTTTATTTCTTCCAAGTCCTCGGTCTAAATATGTAATTGCCCTTCCGATATCAAACACACTCTGCGAAGTATTCTCGCAAAGATTTTGCAAAGCATTTTCGCTTTCACCTGGCTTTAATAGCTTTTTCTTTTCTTTGTTCCGTACCATGCGACGCACAGGTGCGCCGTCTGTATCAAAACAAAGAAAAGAGGCGAGGTGATGTTCTCTCGTTATAACTCCGAGTGCTTCACTCAAAAAAAGCGAGAGCGTTTTCCACTTAGTGTTATTCAGAGATCCAAAATTCATAGAACTAGTTGTATCAAGAAGAAAAACCACTTCAAGCTCCTTGTCTGGAGCACGTCGTGTAATATATTTCTCTCCTTGATTAATACTAACCGGCCAATTAATATTCGCCTCACTGTCACCTTCTTCAAAGCGAACAAGTTCAGCAAAATCAATACCGGACTCATCTGCGTACTTACTGGTCAATTCACCAAACATAAACGCATGAACGAGTTTCCTGAAACGAAGTATCTCTTCTGTTTCTTCAAACATTGTGATACCTCTCTTATGAAGGGCGTGGAATATACGCGGTTGTTAAAAGCAATTCATCAATAAGATGTTTCGCCTCTACGTCATCTTGCATATTCAATCGGTGTTGCCATACACGATGGATCAAATGTTCCACTGATTCAGGTCCAATTGTTTTCGCACCAGAAACAATGCGATACGAATTTAACAGAACCCACAAGCTAACACCTGCGCGCACAGATATCTCGTTTGCATCTTCAACATTTTTTTGTTTAAGAAGCTCACGAAATTCAGACGCGAGCCGCGCAATATAATTTTTTACAGGATGTTCACTTATATTTGATTGCAAGCGAACATATGCGATTGTTTCAAGCAAGTCGTCCTTCGTTAGGACCACTTTCACCTTAGAAAGATTATCTTCGGTGTTGCGACCAATTGCATCTTCGTATTCTGCATCAGTTAATGCTTCTGTAGGACAAGACAGTCCAAAACGGTTGAGCATCGCAGCGCCTTCATAGTATGTTCCCTGTTCAGTCTCTTTGGGGTTTTTAGTACCCATAACAAAGAAGGGGCGAGGGAGAGATACTGGCTCTTTGATATCAACAATTGAAACTGCTTTATCCTGCATTGCTCCAAGAAACGCTGACATGGTTTTTGGATGTAACCGATTCATTTCATCTAAAACGACGATGTTTGATTCAGTTATAGGACCAGAAACATATTCCGATGTTCCGTCCTCTTTATGTCTTGCGAAACCTAAAATGTCTTTAGGCAACAAGTCTGGAGTGCCTTGGATTACCTTATGAGGTAGCCCAACTGCAGCAGCAACTGTCTGTACCGTCAAAGATTTTCCGCCACCGGGTGGACCGATTGCAATAGTATTTGCTTCAGAAGCAAGTGCTATTGTAATGGTTTCAAACAAGGTGGGGAGACCTACAACAACAGACCGAAACTGTTCTTCAAGTGCCACGAATTTAGAACAAATCTGTTCTTCAAATTCATGATTTTGACAAAGATTATCACGAAGATTATCCATAGTTTACCTCCTGTCAAAGATCTACCTAGTAGCCTTGAATATAAATGACAATTCAAGACTTTATGGCTCTAAATCAACAATACCACACAAATATGCCATAAATTATTGACTGAAGTACCAAAGTATAGTCCTATATAGTTCTGTAGTGCAATCGTGTTCTCTCATATATCAAACCACTGTCGCCCCAAAGCAACAACGTTAAAATCTGTGTCTTAGGAAGTTTTTCAAAAACTACTTGGCAATCTCAACCGCCTCATCAAATTCAATTGAAAGCAACTTGGAAATACCATCCGAACCCATTGTTACTCCATAGAGGATTCCCGCACGACTCATCGTTTCTCTATTATGCGTGATTAAAATAAGCTGTGAATATGCTGAAAGATTTTTAATCATATCTCCATACCGACGCGAATTCGCTTCATCAAGTGCCGCGTCTGTTTCATCAAGCACCAGAAACGGTGGTGGATTCACCTGTGACATCGCAAACAAAAGCGCAATAGACGTCAGTGCACGCTCTCCACCAGAGAGCATGTGCAACCCTTTAATTTTTTTGTGCGGAAGCGAAACCGTAATATCAATTCCTTCACGCGCCTCCATCTCCTCATCTTCGTCGTCATCAAGAGGTACATCCAAAAGCTCATCAACATCAGCCCGTGCTCGCTTTTTCTTCTTTTCTTGCACAAGAGCAAGTGACGCACTCCCTCCACCAAACATAAGTGCAAAAAATTCTTGAAACGCTTTATTTATTTTCGTCACACCTTCCTGAAACTGCGTATTCAATTTTTCATCAAGCTCTCCAATAAGCGTATTCAAAGAATCAACAGACGTTTCAAGGTCGACAATCTCCCGCTCCAAAAATTTATCTCGCTCTTGTACTTCAGTAAACTCTTTCTCAATCTCGGCACCACTTCCACCCCCTGAATCCTCTAAACGTATTTTTAACCTTTCAATGTGTTTTCGTTTTTTCTCTTGTGCATCTCTACTTCTTCCTTCGTTAAGAATAATATCAGCACCTACCTCCTCTCCGTTTTCTCCCCTCAACACCTCAACAACAAATGTTTTAAGCATTGCTCCAATAAGCACAGTCCCTTCGGTAATTTCTTCGTCAAAATTTCTCTGCTCTCGCATCAGCGTATCTTTTTTTGCTCGCAGTACACCGAGCGTAGAGCGAAGCTCACTTTGCTCTCGCATCAGCGTAAATATCATTCGCTCCGCTTCTCTATTTTCGTCTTTTACTGCCTCAATATCTTGTTGTAACTTAGTGTGGTCGGCCCGAAGTTTATTTTCTTCATTTTGTATTTCAGAGATACGCACTTCAATCTCACTCCGACGTGTTGTCAACTTTGCTAGCTCTTCTTCATGCATTTTTACATCCTCGCTCGGTACTTCCACACCTCTTTCTGTAACAAGTAACTCCTCTAACACTTTCTTAATTCGTTTCAAAATAAAGCGTATTTCAAGCACATTTTCCTCTTGTTCCGCCTCTTTAATGAGCGCGTCGGTGTCCTTTGCATATGCTTCCACCTGCGACAGAGTAAACGTGCGCTCACTCTCTTTTTGTTTCTGTGATTCCAAATACAGAAGCTGTTTTTCTTCAAAAACAATTTGCCCCTCAACCCTCCCTAACTCACGCGTTACTTCATCGTGTTCACGACGCATACGAGAAAGACTTTCTTCAAGTGCAATGACGGTATCACTTTTTTCGTCTCGCTGACTTGATGTTGCGAGCACTTCTTTTGCTTTTTGTAGTTTTTCTTCAAGTACCTTGAGACCATCCTCCGGTGCGCGCATCGCCTCCACAAGACGAGCGTCCTCGTGCGTCAGATACGCCGACTCTTTTTTGAGATATTCTCGATAACATCCTTCAAGTTCATCACGCATTGCACGCGCCTTCTCCACTTTCTCCACCTGCTTCTTAAGAAAACGGATGTGCGGTGCAATCTCCTTACGAAGTGACTGTATATGCGTAATATTTTCTTTTGTCTTTATAAGTTTTTTCTCACTTTCTTGTTTTTTATACTGAAACACCTTAAGTCCAAGTGCGTCCTCAACCATCTCGCGACGTTCTTTTATGTTTGCATTCAAAATCCTATCTGCCTCCCCTTGTGAAATAATATGATGTCCCGACGAGCCAATGTTTGCATTTGCAAGTAAAAGTACTACATCACGCAAACGCACTTGAGAGTCATTGATAAAATACTGATTACTTCCATCACGATGCACAACCCTCTCTATAGCTACTTCGTCAAAATCAATATCTAAAAAACGCGTACTATTATCAAACACGACTTTCACCGCACCACGATTCATTTTACCAACTGTTTTTGAACCATTGAAAATAAGGTCTTCACCCTTTTTCCCACGCAAACTTTTTATAGACTGCTCACCAAGCACGAAACGAAAACTTTCCGCCACATTAGACTTACCCGAACCATTCGGACCGACAATTGCAGATATAGGGGTTTTAAAATCAAGCTTCGTCTTTTTCGCAAACGACTTAAAACCAGTTAATTCTAGACTTTTTAAATACATGATAGATTTTCTTAATGAGCGGGGCGAATTTTAGAAAATCATCACCCTGTTAAATAAGTTTTTTTGAAAAATTTAAAATTTGTGCAACAAATTTTATTTAATAGGGTAACGCCTCACTCATTCATAATTCCCGCCTCCTCGGCGGGTAGCCGAATGTATGCCGACGAGGCAGGATGAGGTGATATAATTCATATTCCCTATTTCATAATCCATCGTTCTATCATACCAAACAATCCCAATTCCCACCAAAAAACCTTGCGATATATCGCAAGGTTTTTCACTTTTTAAATCTTTAAATCTTAGTCCCACCCCTTCATACCAAGCGCATTCTTCGCTGCTTCCTGTTCTGCTTCCTGTTTAGACCTTCCCTCACCAGTACTTATTTCCGCCTCATCAAGATACACTCCTACGACAAAATGTTTACTGTGGTCAGGTCCTTTTTCTCTAATTGTTTTGTACGACGGTGTTATGCTCATCTCATCTTGTGCCATTTCTTGGAAACGACTCTTCGCATCTTGCCATAATTTCTTTTTAACCATTTCGTCAGTCATCGGAAAAAACTGCTCACCAATAAAAGATACTGCGACAGTATACCCTTGGTCAAGGTATATAGCACCAATAAGTGCTTCAACAGCATCTGCAAGGATATATTGCCGCGCGCGCCCTGTATCCTTACTCTCACCACGAGAAAGAAGTAGGTAGTCATTCATTGCGAGGTTTATACTCATACGAGATAGCATCACCGTATTAACGAGTGCTGCACGATACGATGTCAATTCTCCCTCTGGTTTATCGGGATATTTATTAAAAAGATGGTCAGTAATAACAAGCTCCAATACCGCATCACCCAAAAACTCAAGGCGCTCATTATGCTCCATCTTGAGACCTTTGTGCTCATTGATATACGAACGATGCGTAAAAGCCCGCTTCAGCAGGTCTTTGTTCTTAAACGTAATTCCTATTTTTTTTTCAAAATCTTTAAAATCAGCCATGTTAGAAAATGTTATGAGTGAAGCGAATTAAATTTTCTTACACCCCCTACACCTGTTATATCGTTATTTTGACGAAGTCAAAATGCACAAAGTAGGGCGATATGAAAGGTAGTGGAGGTCAATCCGTCCATCTCTACTCTCTGTATTCTATCTTCTGCTCTTTAACTCATTTATCTTTCTGCAACAAAATATTAATCGCCTTTGTCACCGTCGGCAAAATATCATCATAAAAATTAAGGTCCAAAATATTTGTGAGCTTAAACCACTTCGCGTCATCAAGTCCACCAGACTCTTTTAATTTCAAATCATCAAACGGCGCTTCAGCGAGATAATAAAAAACTTGCTTTCGTATTTTACCTTTTTCTGGATGTGTTGCAACATATTCATTCTCACCAATCTGCTCAGTTGGCTTTATTGCAATCCCAATTTCATCTTTAATCACCCGCGCCACTCCCTTTTTTTCGTCCTCACCGTCTTCAACATGTCCCTTTGAAAGGGTCCAGTGCCCGAAGACGTCATGCACAAGTGCGAGATACACGTCGTCGCTGTCTCGCGCATACACCACCGCACCACCAAGACGCTCTATCGGCATTTTTTCAAATGGAATATCTTTTATCTTTCGTTTTGAAACCTCATCTTTCCCGGGCTCACCCATCTCTTTATATACCGCACCAAGTACACCATTAACAAAGCGCCCGCTTGTTTCTCCACCAAATGCCTTCGCAAGCTCAATCGCTTCATTAATAGCAACCTTTGCTGGCACCTCCTTTTTATCCGCAAACAAAAGTTCGTAGAGTCCAAGGCGAAGCACGTTACGGTCAACCATAGAAATTTTTTCAAGTGGCCATTCAGGAGCCGCTTTCACAATCACCTTATCTACATCTTTCTGTTTTGCAATAATATTCTTCAGCAACATCTGCATAAAAGAAAAATCTCCCGAGCCGGGAGCAAATTCCTTTATATTACGATCTAAAATAACAAGCGCATCTTTCACATTGACTTTTTTATTCTCAAAGTCTAATTCAAATAATGTTTGAAGAACTATTGAACGTGAAAGGTGTCTGTTTGCCATGATTTAGCTTTTAGCTTTTAGCTTTTAGCTTTTTAGGAACCGAACCTAACAAAACTAAAAACTGAAAACCATACCCCGCCGTAGCGAGATAGATTACTTTTTAGATAACTCTTCAGCTGAAAGTACAGCTGTTTCCTGCTCCTTGGATACTTCTTTTGTATCCACATTTTCGTCATGTGTTACTTCTCCCTTATGCCCCACTCCTTCCGCTTCTTTGTTCTTTTGCATCTGTGCTTTTTTGTTTTTCTTTGCAACCTTCGCCGCCATATCTATCACAACACGTCCACGATATCGTCCACAATTAGTACACGCCTTATGTCGTAACTGTGCCTGCGATTTACAATCAGG
This sequence comes from uncultured Candidatus Saccharibacteria bacterium, assembly GCA_964476975.1. Taxonomy (GTDB): domain Bacteria; phylum Patescibacteriota; class Minisyncoccia; order Phycocordibacterales; family CAYZCN01; genus CAYZCN01. The sequence continues at coordinate 15,286 of CAYZCN010000013.1, forward strand.
ACACACCGAAAGACGTGGCTCTGCAAGCTTGTGATGGGATCGTCTATTTGCCGTGTGTTCACGGGTGTGTCGCATTCGAACTGACATACCTATATTCTACATACTATTGTAAAAAAATCAATACATAAAGACAATGAACATACCAGTGAACATACCGTGGTATGTTCACTGGTATGTTCATTGTAGTTTCTTACCTCACTACTCCAGTATACTGGAGTAGTGAGGTAAGTTATTTTAATTTTTTCAAAAAAGATCTTCGGTGTAAATCACACATTCCGTGCGTATCTATACACTCATAATGAAGTTTGGTGCCATACCCTTTATGTTTTTCAAATCCATACTTTGCATACTTCGGATCCTCATTCGCAAAACGAACCATTTTATTATCACGAGACACTTTTGCCACAATAGATGCAAGTGCAATGGAAAGCTCTTTTTCGTCTCCTTTCACAATAGTTTGTTGATATTTAAAATGCTCTGGCGCAGTGAGACCTCCATCAAGTAACACCGTGCAGTCCTCAGGCGACACATCAAATTTTGTTAATGCGCATGCAAGTGCTGCACGTATCGCAGGAACAATCCCTCGTGTATCAATATATTTTGCACTCACAAAACAAACCGAATAATCAATTCCTCCTCCTTTCTTATATTCCTTCATTTTCTCACACAGTGTTTC
>CAYZCN010000014.1:0-7695 GCA_964476975.1 uncultured Candidatus Saccharibacteria bacterium
GAAGTCACAAAAGTTTTTGTATTTTGTATTTTCGTTTGCGACACAGTGCGTTTTTGATATCGAAAGGTTTTTTTGAAAACTTTTCAAAATATGTTCTTGTTTAATATGTTCCAAAAATACAGGCATACGATATCCATTATTTACAATCGCAACAAAATTCATTACCACACCAATTCCATAAAGGAACAAACCAGTAGAACAAAACAATGCTACATCTCTCCATAAAACAAAAACTATCAATGAAGAGATAAGGAGTAAAAAAATTACGACAACTCCGCTTAAAAAGCTAGAGTGTCCGTTACGTTTATCTGTTTTCAAAACACAGCTCCCTTGTTTTCTGTGTCATATGTATATCACATACAACATTTCAAATACTATCTACTTTTTATAGTGCCACATTTTACTATAATATGCAAGTATCTCCAAATTACCAAACGCCCGGCGTTTGGTAATTTTGGGGGTGGAGAACAAATAAAAATCAAAACTATTGGACACCGGGTATCCAATAGTTTTTAAGGGGTACAATAGTTTTATTATGAAAACATATTTTCTTTTTCGGTCATACGGTCGTGTTGTTTAAAAATAAGCTCCTTTATATTTCTTGGATTAGGGATACCGCGAATAGTGAATTCACGCGACTCTGCAGCGCTTTGCACATAGATATGACCAAAGTTGAAAATAGTTGGTAATATACCACGTGTCTCTGTGGTGATATCTTGAATTTGCTCCATACGGAGTGTAGAAGTTTCACGGTGAAAAAATCCATATTGCTCTATATCAATCAGACGCCTGTTAGTAACCACCCACATATCAAGATAGTAGTCAGTCCAAATAGCAATACACTTCATCCAAATTAAGAGCGCCCATAAAGATGCAAGAAATAGATACAGTGACGCACCAAGCTCAAGTACCACAGTAGTATTTGCGCCAAATGCAATCTCTGTACCAGCAACAAATGCATGAATGATAAATGGCGCAAGAAATACAAGAAAAAGCACAAAGAGGTGCTCAAAAAGCACAAACCAATGTTTACGTATTTTCTTGATTATTTTTTCGTTGTGCTCAAGTTTAATCATATTACTTTTATATTCTTACATACTAATGAGTGCCACAAGCATAGTGCTAATAAGAAAAAAAGAAACACCAAAATAGACAAAGAAAAGCGGATATATGCCGAGCGTACTAAATGCGTACCTAAACCAATGATACACGACAATAATGCTATAAATTACAAAAACAAAAAGAACACACAAAAAGACAATCCAGAGAATTTTCTCAATTGGAAAAATATCCATAAGCGTGTTGAGTTGTTCGTTGTTTTGCATTGTCGTATGTGTTACAAGTATTTGAGGAGTGGAAGCATAAAGAGTGTAACAGACACTGCGACCACTACAATGATTATTGTTTTATTTTTTGGATTCATCATATCTATTATTTATTTTAAAATCCACGAGTGAATAAATAGATACCAAGACCAACAACTAAAAACCCTGCAATAATTTCAATTCCTTCCATATTTTTAATTTTATCTTGATTTGTAACTTTATGAAAGTGGATACACAATATGAAAACGAAACAAACAAAAAATACACCACGAAAATCAAAATACATCCTTATACGGAAACGTTCAAGTGCAGGACTCGGTCTTTTTGCAGGCGAGGACATACCAAGGGGTGTTTTTATTGTTGAATATTTTGGACCACTCTTGTCGTCAGATGATGCAGATGAGAAAGGGGGAAAATATCTGTTCGCAGTTAATAGTAAATGGACGATTGACGGCAGTGCGCGCAATAATCTTGCGCGATACATTAACCATTCATGCAATCCATATCCAAATTGCGAAACAGAAATACAAGGGAAAAAAGTATTTATTTACAGCATAAAGAAAATCAAAAAAGGTGAGGAGCTTACCTATGATTATGGTAAGGAATATTTTGATGAACACATCAAACCGTACAGTTGTCGGTGCAAGAAGCACCAAATATGAAACATGAAGTTGAAACAAAACACCCCCGAGGCGAATACCTCGGGGGTGTTTTTGATATAAGTTTACGCGCGACTTACATTAACAGCGTTTGGTCCTTTCTGACCATCTGCAACTTCAAATGTAACTTTGTCACCCTCTTGGATTTCATCAAAGCTAGCATTTTGAAGTTCGTTGGCGTGAAAGAAAAGGTCTTTTTCTTCACCTTCTCGGGCGATGAAACCATAACCTTTGCCGTCCATTTTTCGCGCAATAGTACCTTCTTGCATTGTGCTATAACAATTAGCGAGTAAAATAATCAATAATACATACGAAATTGAAGATTAAACCCGACCCAGAGCGTGTTTGTAGCACATTCCAGTACTTCTTTCAGTACGAACTTGATTAAGCAGATATATTACAGTATTGGGTTTTGAATGTCAAGTGTTTGATATGCTCTATTTTATATCGTCTAATTACTCCATTACTCTAGTATGACTTGCGTAATCACAAACTAATGGACATCCGATGTCCATTAGTTTGTTTTTGGTGTAGTTTGTGCTATATATACAGTAGATTACATACCTCAAAACAATTCAGGGAAGGTGTCACTAAATGACCCAAACGAAACAAAAGAGCCAAACAGAGAAATCCGATACACCCTTTTTGGGCGACAAATACATCAGAGTGAGTGTGAGGTGGTTCATTGAATTTTTTGAAGCAAATGATGCCTGTGACAATATAACAGTACAAATAGAAAATGAACGTGTTGCGAAAGGGGCAATTCGTTTACTCTTACGATCAGCATCACTTGAGACACGAGCATGGGCGATTAAGCAATTACTCGCAGTGTATTACAAGTACAACAGAAAAAATAAACTGTTTCGCACTCATGATTACCTTAATATGATATGCGCCGAAATGCGTTTAGGTATTTCAAAAGAAGTAGTCGAGTTAGTGATACATGAAGTCGTGCAACGGGGTTGGTACGGGTGTGCCGAGGATATGATTTGTAAATATGCACAAAGAATTCCGACCGAAGAAGAAATAATGACGTTGGTTGATGTGTATGTGAATGACTTCGGTTCGTCTTGTACTGAAACACAACGTATTCTTATTAGTCTTGGACAAAGATACCTCTCACAAAAGAAAGTGTCGGAAATTCAAGAAAAAATTGGTGCTTTTGATAAACAATTCAACGATGACATTTTTTGAGTTTTTTTCACACTCCCGAAGCTACGCCTCGGGAGTTGGTTGCTTTCTTGTGGTAAGTACAATATATTAAACACAGAATATTATTGATGAAAGGAAAAGAAAATGAGTAGAAAAGTTGTCGTTACCGACTATCGTGACGCACTCTCAGTAAAAGTTGGAAAATTTTTTCTTGAAAAAGGATTTAGTTTTGCTAACCACGACGGGCACATTTCAGAGCGTATTATGCAATTGCAAAACGAGACGACCGCGTATCGTCTCGTGTATGAAGACACAAGTAATGCAGGAAAAGATTTACTCGGTTTTTTGAATCTTCCGAGAACTGTCATTGTCGGCATAGCTACGTTTACTACTGAAAATAGTGTAATAGTTACTGTGCAAGGAAGTCAGTATCTGGAAATGATGAAATCACTTGCGAAAGAGATATCAGAAAAATTTGATACTTCTGTTACCGTTCATCTTGAACAAGGTAATCCAGGCAAAGTAAAAGGCAACTTTGACTAACACAACACCCCCGAGCACCAATAGGATGCTCGGGGGATTTTTCCAACTAATCCATCCTTGTGTAACTATTTTTTCCGCCGTTTTAAATTTTTAAATATTGAAATATTTAAATCCCACACAGCACATCTGACAGCCTTAATTTTCGCCGACTCTTGACAGAATTGAAATAATATGAAAGTATATATGTATATGAAACAGAATTATCATATGTTTAATAAAAACGTAAAAAGCACGACAGCGTGCGAGTCTATTCTTGTGCCAGCACCAACGTTTTTATTTAGCCGTGATACTTCTACCTCCTAAACAAACTTTTTATTTGTAGTTAGAAACATCTCGGCTGAACAAAAGCCGAGTTTTTTGTTCAGTAAATTGTTCTTTCACAACACAAAGGAGACTACCAATGACCCAAGAAGTTAAAGAGACTAAAGAGACCAGAGAAGACAAAGCAAAACCAATCGTATTCCTAAGAGGGAAGAGAGTTGTTTTACGCCCAATCTTAAGGGAAGATATTTCGCTGATATTGCGATGGATTAACGATCCTGAAGTTACTCAATACCTCAAAACCTATCTTCCAAAAATGGAAGCAAATGAAAATGAATGGATTAATAACCTTCACAAAGAAACAGATCATAATATTATGCTTATGATTGTTGTTGAAGAAAAACCAATCGGAATAATGGGATTTAATAATATTGATTGGAAAGATAGAATTGCGATTACAGGTGCATTTATTGGTGAAAAAGAGTATTGGGGTAAGGGATATGGAACTGATGCAAAAATGGTTCTGCTTGACTATGCCTTTAATATATTAAATTTGCGCAAAATATGCTCTTCCGTTATATGCTTCAATGAACGTAGTCATGCATACCTTGTTAAGTGTGGTTATGTACAAGAAGGCACGCTCGCACAGCAAGTTTATTTTCAAGGTCGTTATTGGGACGAAATCATAATGGCAGTTTTCAAAGAAAATTTTATGAAACTTTGGGAAGAATACCAAAAATCATAAAAAACAAAAATCGGCATGCGAAAGCATGCCGATTTTTTCAACGGCTCAACCCGGTTGAGCCGTTCAAACACCCATTCTAAAGCATGTATTTCAGGCAGATTTTTACATATCGTAACTATTTTTCCACCGTTTTAAATTTTTAAATATTGAAATATTTAAATCCCATACAGCACATCCTCCACACAGCACATCCAATGTCCTGCAAATCAAAACTTGACAAAAATGTGCTAGGGGACTCCTCTAGGACATCAATTTTTTGCATTAAAAAATATTATATGGTACAACAAATTCAGAACATATTGGTAGAAATCACACAATATCACAATCAATGGAAAGGAAGGCACGATTATGTTGCTTATCACAAATTACTCACGAAGTATTATTCATGATGTTGAGGGTTATGATAATCACGAAAAAGTGTTCTATTGTTACGACAAAGAAAGTGGTTTACAGTCATTTATCGCAATCCATAATACCAAAAGAGGTCCAGCTCTCGGTGGGTGCCGTTATTGGTCGTATAAGCGATTTGATTCAGAAGGTCTTACTGATGTCCTCCGTCTTTCACGAGGAATGACGTTCAAGAGTGCGCTTGCAGGTCTCTCACTTGGCGGCGGCAAAGCAGTTATTAGTAAGCGACACGGAGTCTCACAACAGATATGGGAAAAACAACTTCGTGCATTCGGACGCTTCGTCCAAACACTTGAAGGCGAATTCGTTACCGGTGAAGACGTCGGCATTAGTGTCGCGGATATGAAAATCGCAGCACAAGAGACTGACTACATCGTCGGTATCAAACCAAAAGAAACAGACGATGGAACAATGCGAGACGGCGATCCAAGTCCGGTAACCGCTTACGGTGTTATGGTCGGAATACGAAGCGCAGTCAAGCATCATTTCAAATTGAAGACACTAAGCGGTATTGTTGTCGGGATTCAAGGATGTGGAAGTGTTGGGAGTAAACTCGCAGAGATGCTTCACAGTGAAGGTGCAAAATTATATGTTACCGATATTGACGTTACACTTCGTGAACGCGTCGCACATGAATTTGGTGCAACTCCGTGTGACCCAGACGAGATATACTCTATGCCTATGGATGTGTTTGCACCATGTGCGTTAGGTGCGGTCATAAACGAAGATACATTCAAAATACTTTCTGCAAATATTATTGCAGGTTCTGCAAACAATCAGCTCAAAGACCACTCATTTGGTCAAAAACTGCGCGAGAAAAATATTCTCTACGCACCTGATTATGTGATTAACTCTGGCGGGCTCATTGATGTTTCGTATGACCACTTCAACAACTTTGATCGCGATGATTTGTTTCGGCGACTTGGTCAAATCGGCACAACACTTGAAGAAATATTCAAGCGTTCAGATACAGAAGACAGGTCAACGAACGACGTTGCACAATCTATCGCAGAAGAGCGTCTGGTTGTTCCGGAGAAAACAAAGAAAACAAAGAAAACAAAAACATCAAAGAAAAAGAAGTAATACATTTGTTCAAGTACAGACACGGGCGAGGATATAATCCTCGCCCTTTTTTTGTTATCATTGAATATGTACATATGGTCATAGAAGAAATCACAAAAATATATAAAAATACAAAAACGCTTCATCACGCATACATTCTTGTTGGCGACCACGACACACTCCGTGACGAGCTTTTAGTATTTTGCGAAAACACACTCAAAATCTCAACAAAAAGTAATCCTGATTTCATACATAAGAAGCATGCAACATTTGGCATTGACGATGCACGCGAACTTACCGAGTGGGCAAACAAAAGAGCATTTTCAGACAATATTGGTGATGTAATACAAATTGCAATACTCTCATGTACGACAATGACTCACGAAGCACAAAATGCACTTTTGAAATTATTTGAAGAGCCAACTGAGGGCACACATTTTTTCATCATCGCGTCTTCAATAGAAACATTTCTCCCCACACTTCGCTCACGTTGCGAAATACTTTCAGATAACAGAAACACAGCGACGTCAGCATTAGTCAAAGAGTTTTTAATTGCGAGCAAGGGCGAGCGTATGGAAATAATCAAAAAAATGCTCAAGAGGGTAGACGACGCAGAGGACAAAAGGGAAGCGATACAATTCGTAAACAATCTTGAAAAAGCATTGTATCAAAAATACGTCACACACAAAAACCAAAACAGAAATCAGAATAAAAAACAAGACAAAGACGGCAACACCACAAACGCTCTACAAAAATCATTACAAGAAATTCAAGAAGTTATAGACTGCAAAAAGTTCCTTCAAACTCGTGCCCCTTCAATCAAAATGATTCTTGAACACCTCGCTCTCGTCATTGACTAATGTCCTAGGGGACCCTGAGGACAGTACAACTACATATTGACAACCACATATCGTTGTGCTAATTTGGTCACAGATTACAAAACAGTTCAATCAAACAAGGAGACAGACAATATGCTTTTTCTTATTATCGGAGCAATATTCGCAATATTCTCTTTTTTGTGTTACCTTCGTAGCAAAATGTTAAGAGTTCAATACATCGGAAGTGATTGGGGTGCGTTCGGATCTTTTTTCGCTGTAATTGCATGTTTAGTTATTTTTATACTTGTAATTACTACAGGTGTTTCTTATTCCAATCAAATTCATGACTTTGAAAGCATTACTGAAGTCAAGCGAGTGGAGGTAATCAATCAGACAAAAGCCGATTCGTTGACTGCTCAGTTTGTTCAACATCTGGCGAAGGAATATCCTCAACACGAAAAGGAAGTCTTTAAGAACATCAGTCCTGTCGCAATCAGTGTATACTTGGCAAAGTATCCTGAAATCAAAGCGTCGGTAACACTGATGGCACTTGTCGAAAAAATTGACCAACTGCAATCTGATGTATACGACCAACAAATTATTACTGAAGGACTACTCAAAGACATTCGTTTTCGTTTGAGAAATCCGTGGATACTCAGCTCTTTTATGCCCACGGAATAATGTTACCCCCGACGCATACCTGCGTCGGGGGATTTCTTTTT
>CAYZCN010000014.1:7795-14594 GCA_964476975.1 uncultured Candidatus Saccharibacteria bacterium
CGTGTTGGACAAAGAAATACTCGGACAGGAGTGTTGAATATTAGAAGCACGCTTGTTACAATAGCAATACAGATAAAGAGATAAAATACTATGACCTACGATTTTTCAGATTTAAAACAAAAAATTGAAGACACAAATGAGTGGCTCAAAAAAGAATATCTCGGTGTGCGGACAGGACGCGCAACACCAGCACTTTTGGACACCGTGTCAGTGTCATCATACGGCTCACAACTTCCCATTTCACAGGTGGCAACCGTGGGAGTAGAGGACGCACGAACACTCAAAGTTTCACCATGGGACGTTTCCCAATTGAAAGAGATAGAAAAAGCAATAACCGACGCCGACCTCGGTATGTCAGTTGTTTCAGACGGGCAGGGGATTCGGGTAATTTTCCCCGAGCTCACTTCCGAACGACGAGAGCAATTGCTCAAATTACTCAAAGACAAACACGAAGACGCACGCGTCTCGCTCCGTAGTATTCGTGACGACATATGGAACGACATTCAAAAAAAAGAAAAAGATAAAGAAATAGGCGAAGACGATAAGTTTCGCTTTAAAGACGAAATGGAAAAAATGATAAAGGACGCACAGAGTGGACTAGATGAGGTAATGGAACGAAAAGAGAAAGAAATCAGGAGCTAGAAAGTAATAGGCAATAAAAAAGTCCTAACAGCTTTGTCGTTGTGACAAAAAAAGAACAAAAGAGACCATTAAAATTTTTTTATATTTAACAATGTCACTATTTTTATTTATTATCATACTTGTTGTCCTTATTCTCGTACACGAGTTCGGACATTTCATCGTTGCTAAACGCGCTGGAATACGTGTTGATGAGTTTAGTATTGGTTTCGGCCCGACTCTCTGGAGCATAAAACGTGGCGAGACACGCTATATGTTCAAAGCACTTCTCCTTGGTGGATACGTAAAGATTTTTGGCGAAAATCCAAACCAAGATTCTCTTTCGGGTCCCGAAAGTGCGCGAAGTTTTGTAAACCAACCAAAGCTCGTACAAACTGCCGTCATCACCGCAGGTGTCATTTTTAATATTTTACTCGCATGGGTAATTTTCTCGGCAATATTTATGACAGGAATGCCGACATCACTTTCAGAAGACGAAATCGCCTCTGCGCAAAATGTGCGTTTAGTAATAGCTGATGTATTAGAAGATACACCAGCAGACAGAGCAGGTCTCACAGCAGGAGATGTGATAACTGGATTAGAAAAAGAAGGAGGCGAAAACGAAACCCTCACCACACTCACCGGAAGTGCTTTCATTGACTATATGAGTGCACACGGTACACAGCCAGTTACGCTTTCGTTCACACGAGGAGATGAAGAAATGTCCGTTACTATTACTCCAAAAGAAAATATTGTTCCCGAAAATCCCGATCAATCCGCAATAGGTGTTTCACTCGGTCTTGTGGGAGAGCAACGATTTGCTCCACATATCGCACTCTGGGAAGGCGCACGCTTTACGTACGAAATGACAGGACTCATCGCGGTTGGGCTTTTTGGATTTTTTACGGATATTGCAGTAGGGAGCGCAGACTTCTCTCAAGTCGCTGGTCCGATAGGGATAGTGAGTTTAGTAGGGAGTGCTGCAGAGCTTGGCGTAGTTTCACTTTTACTATTCACAGCATTCATATCTATCAACCTAGCAGTGATAAACATTCTTCCATTCCCAGCACTTGACGGTGGACGACTCCTTTTCATTATCATAGAAACAATCAAGGGCTCACCCATAAAACCTTCAATCGCAAACGCCGTAAATGCCCTCGGTTTCATCCTACTCATCTTACTTATGATCGTCGTTACGTACGGAGATATTTTGAAATTAGGAAGCTAGCAAAAACAAGTGTCCTAGGAGAACAAAGTGTCCCAGGAGTCCCCTAGGACACTTTTTGTCAAGTTTTAATTGCAGGACATCCGATGTCCTGCAATTTTAAACGGCTCAACGCGTTGAGCCGTTTCAAACCCCTTGAACACATATCGTGTTCAAGGGGTTTGAATTATGTGCCACGGACTTTGTGCCACAATTCATCAGCAAGTTCTTTGTTTTCTTTAAGTTGACGAATACTACGACCAACCAAAATTGTTTTTTGTTCAATTGAAAGATTTTGAACTTTTGGATCATAGAGTTCAGGTGAGTTAATTATCTTTTGTGCATGAGCGAGAAGCCATTCTGGCGGCACATACTCTTTTGCACTTGTGAACCGATACGAATCATACGCCATTTTGATGTCTTGTGTATTTATTCGTGCACGCGCAACTCCATATTCTTTGATATATGCAATAACCATAAACTGCCATATGTCTGTATCTGACATATTGACTGTTATGCGTACCAACTTCTTTTTTGTCCACGGACGGTGTGTGGTCACACTCTGCACAACACGACGAAGTATCAGATATGTAGTATTGAAAATAATATAAATAACCAAAAGCAATTTCCGCATACTCCACCTCCTTATGACTGAAGTAAATATTTCTGATTTGACAATAGCACACACATATTTTTACGTCAAAGTAAAAAACTAACTTAATCAGCCGACGACTAAGTGAAAAAATAAAAACCCCCAACACCGCGCGATGTTGGGGGGTTAAGAGAGGCGAGTATCCTCTACCTACTCTCATGCTCATTTTTTTACGATTTTCTCGCAAGCCGGTTGGTCTCGCCAACCGGCCGGCCAAATCGCCTCAATCACATTTCGGAACCAAGTCGTGCTCGGTCATGCGAAAGAGTTTATTTGAGGGGTATGAGCTACCGAATCAACGCTCTCATCGGCAACCCCTCATTCCTTAATCCTATCATATCGCAACTTATTTGTCAACCCCAACACCTTTTATGTCGTTATTTTGACGAAGTCGAAATGCACGAAGTAGGGCGATATGAAAGGTTGTGGGGGTCAAGCATTTCACACATACGCAAGGGATTCCCTTGCACATGTGATAATTTTGACCACAGCGCTCTTTTGAGATATTATGGGTGTACTTATTCTTATTTTTAAACATATGAGACAATCACACCTTTTCACAAAAACACGACGAGAAGCACCAAAAGACGAAACGGCAAAAAATGCACAACTTTTAATCCGTGCAGGTTTTGTGCACAAAGAAATGGCAGGCGTGTACACCTATCTTCCACTTGGACTTCGCGTGCTCAATAAAATAGAAAACATCATCCGTGAAGAAATGAATGCACTTGGTGGACAGGAAATAAATATGACCACACTTCAAGATCCAGCGATTTGGAAAAAGAGCGGACGGTGGGACGATGAGATGGTAGACAATTGGTTCAAGACAAAATTAAAAAACGACGAGGAAGTCGGCATCGCAAACACACATGAAGAGCCATTGAGTAATCTTTTGAAACAACATATCGCTTCATACAAAGATCTTCCAAAATACATCTATCAATTTCAAACAAAATTCCGAAACGAGCTTCGTGCAAAGAGCGGAATCATGCGCGGAAGAGAATTTTTGATGAAAGATATGTACTCTTTTGACACGACCGAAGAAGCGTTCAAGGATTTTTACGAACGCGCCGCACAAGCGTACGCCAAAATTTTTGACCGCGTCGGCATTGGAGAAATCACCTATCGCACTGTCGCAGCAGGAGGTTCATTTACGAGTGGTTACACAGATGAATTCCAAACCGTATCAGACGCAGGTGAGGACACGATATACGTAGACGAAAAGAAGAAACGTGCAATAAATAAAGAAGTATACACAGACGAAGTTGTAGCAGAGCTTGGTTTAGATAAAAAAGCACTCACAGAAAAGAAAGCAATAGAAGTAGGGAATATATTCCCGCTTGGTACCAAATATTCTGATGCAGTAGGACTTTCTTACATTAACGAAAACGGCAAAAAGCAATCAGTACATATGGGCTCATACGGTATAGGACTTACACGACTAATGGGAACAGTTGTTGAAACACTTTCAGATGACAAGGGGATTGTGTGGCCAGAAAGTATCGCACCATTTAAAATACATCTCGTGTCTCTCGGAGGTGATGATGAAGTAAACGCTTATGCTGATGCATTGTACAAAAAACTCACAGACAGTGGGGTTGAAGTACTTTATGATGACCGCGACACGAGCACAGGAGCAAAGTTTGCCGACAGCGATTTGATAGGAATCCCATATCGCGCAGTTGTGAGCAAAAAAACAATAGACAAAGGTAAGACAGAAGTAGTGGAACGCGCAACAGGAAAAACTGAAATGATGACCGAAGACGAGCTTTTGAATCTTTAAATATCATCGTTTTAAATATTGAAATTTTTGAATCTTTAAATAGTATGTTATTCATGTATAAAAAACTTACATCAAAAATTCGGAATATGCTTTCAAACGACGTAGGTATTGACCTCGGTACTGCCAATACGTTGGTGTATTTGCGTGGACGGGGAATAGTTCTCAATGAGCCGTCGGTAGTTGCAATGAATCAAAAGACAGGACGAGTTGTTGCAGTAGGAAAACACGCAAAAGAAATGCTCGGAAGAACTCCTGGACACGTAAAAGCAGTGCGTCCACTTGTGGACGGTGTTATTTCTGATTTTGAGATAACAGAAGAAATGCTCGCATATCTTATAAACAAAGCACAAAAAGATGTCAAAAAACTTCTCGGTCCATGTGTGGTTATTGGTGTGCCATCAGGAATAACAAACGTACAGACTCGCGCTGTGCGTGACGCCGCCAAAAACGCTGGCGCACGCGAAGTGCATATAGTAGAAGAACCGATGGTTGCAGCGATAGGTATTCGTCTTCCGGTACATGACGCACTCGGAAGTATGATTATTGATATAGGTGGTGGCACGTGCGACATCGTAGCAATAGCACTCAACGGCATCGTGCGCGCCAAGAATGTGCATATCGCGGGAGACAAACTTAATGAAGACATCGTATCGTACATTCGGAGTGAGTTCAAAATTCTCATTGGAGAAAAGACTGCAGAAGAATTAAAAATCGCTATCGGTTCGGTATTTGAAGAAGATGAACCACTTGAAACCACCGTACGTGGTCGTGACCTCATTACAGGACTTCCACGAGAAGTAGTGATTACTGACTCCGACATTCACGAAGCAATTTCGCAATCCATCAGTCATATTATTGATGCGACCAAAGAAGTATTAGAGACAATGCCACCGGAAGTCCTTTCAGATGTGATGCAACGCGGTGCATACATTGTCGGCGGAGGCGCTCTTATCAGAGGTATGGCAGACTTGTTGAGTGACGTATTAAAGTTACCAGTGCACGTTGCAGACGACCCTCTTACTGCAGTTGTCCGTGGAACAGGTATTATGCTAGAAAATATTGAAGACTATCGCGAAGTACTTATTACTGACGACGATGAACAACTTTCTCCGACAACATAAAAAAAAGTCTCGTTTTTTACAACCAAAATTTATTACATTGGTAATTTTCGCCTTGCTCGGTATCAGTGTTCAAGTTTTTTTCCCGACTACAAGTGCACGTATCTCACATTCCATCGCGACACCGCTGTGGTCTTTTGAGCAGATGACGAGTAATAAACTAACAAATACGTCACAGTCATTTGTATCCAAAAGGCAACTTATTTTAAAAAATAACACATTAAAAGAAAAATTAGAAAATGCACAACAAAAAGCACGTAGTTTGTACTTTCTTGAAAAAGAAAATCGTGCATTAAAGGAATTACTTGGACGCTCCACAGACGAAGTATTTCTTACTTCAGCAGTACTCACACATCCAGGAGCATCACCTTATGACACCATCGTTATTGATGCTGGTTCGCTCGACGGCATTGTCGGCGGTGAATACGTCGTCGTGTCTGATGTTGTCGTTGGTGTCGTGGAGAATGTGTTTACAAATACGTCTGTTGTAACACTTTTTTCAACCCAGAGCGTTGAAACACGAGTAATGCTTGGCGATCAATATATCGAAGCTGTGGCAATTGGACGTGGTGGAGGTAATTTTATAGTAGAGCTTCCTCGTGAGGTAGGTATAGAGGTTGGTGACGACGTAATAATGCCAGGGATAAATACAAAGTTATTTGGTATTGTTGAAAAAGTTATTATTGATCCGACACAGCCATTTCAGAAAATTTTATTTAAGAATTCGGTCAATATAGCAGAACTCGGTTGGGTGAATATTTTAAAAATGCGACAAGCAGTGCCTATAAAATTAAAACTTGAGTCTGAAATCAGAAAAGAAGAAGTGAAAGATATTTCTTCATAGTAGTTTTATATAGATATGACCATTTTGCATAATCACTGGTTTCAGAGAATATTTTTAAACGCTTTTGTTTTAGTAAGTGTTTTATTCTTACCATGGTGGGTCACACTTTTTGTAGTGATATCTCTTCTTTTTCTGTGTGATGCTTTTGAAGTTATTGTTTGGGGTGTTTTTATGGATTCACTTTACAGTGTTTCACTTCCATTATTTTTTAATATGCAAATTGTCTTCACCTTACTGTGTATTGTATTATTTTTTGCGTTATCATATTTCAAAAAACAGTTAATGTTTCACAACCGAACGTAATAAAACACCTCCCACTACCTTTCATATCGCCCTACTTTGTGCATTTTGACTTCATCAAAATAACGATATAAGTGGTGTAGGTAGTAAAAACCCCCGAATTTCGCAAGCGAAATTCGGGGGATTTAAAAAACAAAGAACAAATTACATAGCTTCAGATAGAGTTAGATAGTGTGTTGAGATGACGCTGTGCCGCACGTCGCAACCAAAAACTTTTATCTTTCACAAGTTTCGTAAGAATATTTTGTGGGGTATTAGTGTTTCTTGCAACAGAACGTCG
>CAYZCN010000015.1:0-14038 GCA_964476975.1 uncultured Candidatus Saccharibacteria bacterium
TAAGCGAAGCGAAACAAAAAACTTAGTGACGCATCGTCGAATCCCTCTTCCTCCGCAACGATAATTTTAAATACCGGTTGAGGTATTTAAAATTAGCGTCTTGTTGAGTGCGGGGTGAGATTCGAAAGGCGGAGCCCGTTGCGAATACTTGGAGCAACATTTGGGGCGAGCCTAGACGAAGCGCACTTAGTTTTTTTGTAAGCGAAGCGAAACAAAAAACTTAGTGACGCATCGTCGAATCCCTCTTCCTCCGTGTTGTCCGCTCAGTCACCTTTGTAGCTTCACGTTAACTGCTTCGGTGCTTCTGTTTGTTTATTTTATTATTCCGTAATTTCAATTGTTTTATTCCGACTAGTATAACCGGAGATGATGCGTACTTGATCGTGCCCAACAGAAAAGTACTCTGCAAGCGCAGTCACAATTGCTTGATTAGCCCTACCTTGCACAGGCGGTTCTTTCACCGAAATGGTAAAGTGTGCTTCGTCAGTTTGTTCTATTTTCTGTTCCCGGGCGCCAGGTTTAGCTTTTATAAAAATTTTCATAAAGTTTTATTTATATTAAAGTTATTTGCTCAACTTACGCCTGTGCACCATATAAAATACTTACCATTCAACGAAAAGGAAATGTACAAGAATAGTGAATCCTGAATAGACACAGGCGAAAGCTGAGTACTTACATCAGAGGAAAAACAAATCTCCTTGAAAATACATTGAATAACTAATCAGCCACCTTTCCTGCCATGTGGGCTTTCATATTTCTACCTGGCCCACATACACACTGTAATTTAAACGAGGAAGGATTACTCCATGCAGAACCATCATTATAATTTCTATATTTGTATCGTATAAGACTGGTAAGAGGGTCTATGGTTACCAAGTTAAGTGCGAGACCAATGCCTGATATTTTAGAACGGTATGGCCTAAATCCAGTGCCGTCACCATGTCCTAAATCAGCACATACACTATCACACGTATTTTTTTGGTTTGTTACCACAACATTTCTCTTAAAGTTACTTTCGTTATAAACAGTAGAACAAGCGTAGGTAATCTCATCTCCTGTCGCTAATTTCTTTGATGACCCTATATTAAATACATTTTTATTACTAGACGTTCTATATCTATCAGCCCATATGTACCCCTTTGCGCCCGATGCTCTACACTGAGCCCTAACAAAGAAACCGACTGTTTTACCTTTATCGGTAGACTGAATCGTCTTTTTACGAACGAACAAATCCTGTGGTTGACTATCATTTGAACCTATATCACTACACGAGATATATGCACCTGCTACAGGTCTTCCTGTCTTAGGGTCTCGCACTGAATTTATGGTCTGGTCATGCAGTATTTCTGAACCATGTAAAATACTGTTGGAATCCACAACTGAGGCAGAAAGACAAAACTTTTTTCGCACACCTCCTCCAAAAGAGTCACTTCCTCCACAGATTTGATTACAACTCTTAGAGTATTCAGATTGCCCAGATTTCACTTCAACACGCGAACTTCCTGGATAGAGTGAATTTCTTGTCTTAGCAAGTTGTGGGTATTCAGCGCCCCAAGATTCGTACAGTGAAAAGACTTTATTTCTATTAAATACATCAATATATACTGTATTGTGCCATTGTGCTCCATGATCCCATGCCGAGTCAGCAACTAGGTTATTTCGCCAAGTCCTTTGTGCTGGCATTTTACTTGTAATGTCATTACCATTATTAGCAATTGACTTGTCCAACACTGAAGATATGTTTGGGATTTCAAAAAAACTTGCATACCTTGGATAATCTTGACCTGCCTTCCGGCCATCGCTCTCACCTACTCGATTGTAATTTACAGAGAAAATCATCTTATCTGAGCCGCCATTGTGAACACCAAAATTTTGCTTCCTAAATACAGAACCTCCTCGTCTTAACCACTGACTTGGATTTATATTTGAAGGTGTCTCGTCGTTAAACACTCGGATAACTGGCAAGAAAGATATCTTGTTTGCAGAGTTCAGAGTAATTTCCTGAATAGCAAATCCATTCCAGCTCACTCCATTTTCTAGGCATGCCGATGCTGAACTCTTCCCTTCTCTGCAACCAAAACTAATAATCACTCTCCCTTTGTTGCTCTTGAAATAATTACCAGAAGTTGATAGAGCGTCTTGTGTGACGCGAGTAAGACCAGTGGTTGATCTACCTGGACCAGCAAATCCACTAATATTCTCAAGGCGTTTGTTCCAAATCGTTTTGTAAGACCTTGCGGGGTCGACTAACACAATGCGTCCGTCAACATCTTCTTGTAGCTTCTCTTTATACACTACAAGCAACTTGTTGTTAACAGCAACGATACTAGCACCAAGTACACCCTTACCTGGAGGTGGCTTTATTGCAAAAACACTACTTGGTATACGCTCCCAAGATGACCAAGGCGCTATCGAATCACCAGAACTAAACCGCGAAGCATGAATTCTTGCAAGCTGTAGTTCATTTTTACTGCTTCCTCCATTTATAGCGGCTCGCATAATGACATATACATACGGGGTTCCGTTTACGTTTAGTTTCGCAATGTGAGGATTAGAAAGTGCTTCTTCAAATGGCGGACTGCTCTTTACCTTTGGTATTGCGACTCTTTGAGCTGGTTTAGAGAAATTTAAAGAAGATATGTTGATAGTTGTTGTGTCTATAGTATCTATTGAACACGTGGCAAATTTGTACGAACCTGAAAGAGTACCATCATTACAGGTACGTCTTTGCGACGTACATGTATTACCAAAAGGAACAGTTGCAGTTGCGTACGCTGTTACCGTACTTCCGTTTCTAACCGTAGAACCACCTAATGAGCACGAAGTAATGTCAGAACTCCCACTGCTAGCAACGTGTAATATTTGAGCACTAGTAAGCGGTGCTTTATACATTCTCACGTTTTTGATAACTCCTATAAACATACTGGTGCTATTATTTCTTCCTGCCCCAACAGTTACCGTGTTGTCGTTAGACCTTGGAGGTCTAACTTCACTTTCTGACTCAAGTAGTAAAGGTGTTGTACCTGAAGCCTTGCGAGAATATAAACGAGCAACAGTGTCTAAACTCTTGAATGCATACAGTGAGAACGCGACGTCGTATGTTTCTCCATTTTCGAATATTGTAGAACCAACTACTCTTCGTGTAGTGCCGTCACTTCCTGTAGTAGTCAATTCAAGATTGTTGTTGCTATTTAGTTTCAACTCCCAGCTAGAATCATGTCGTGCTATCACTCTATTCTTCCCCTTTCTTCCACTTGGAGTTATCCGCGCAATAAACGTAAGGTCAAGTCTTGTAGTATTGAATGCAAGCTTATTTCTTAAATTAACAGCGCCTCCTGAACCACTGAACGCATATGTACCGGATGAGGCAGTAACGCTGCCAACCTTTGACAGCATATCCGTTGATATACGTGATGTGCGTAGATACCACTGTAGATATTTATCTTCTAACTCCCTGGTTTTTGCGGGGTTGCTTGCAGAAATATCATCACTGCCACGCTCCTTAATTCCCCTATCCATATTAAATAGATACGAGGTAACTTTGTCTAGTGGCTCATATACTAGCTTCCACTTACCATCTCTTACAGCATAACTGATATGGACATTTCCATCTGTAGTGTCGACATGTTCGTTGCTTGTTTTATGAGACCAAAACAAAGGGGTGGCCCGGTGAATAGTGTTAGCTGTTCCTTTAATAATACCAGCAAAACTCTTACCCGGTAGGTTTGATGGAGCGGTTGCTCCCGCAAGTTCTGCAAGCGTAGGAAGTATATCAACAACACTAAGTATAGTATTGTTTTGAACCCCCTCCTGCGTCCTTTCTGGCCAACGAACATACAACGGTAATCGTATTCCACCCTCAAATACATCTGTCTTAAAACCTCGAACAGCACCGTTGCCTCCAAGCCTCTTTGGGTGCGGCTTTTCTGCTCCACCGTTATCACTACCCAACAAGACAATGGTATTCTTTTTCAAATACGGGTCAGAGTCAATAAAATCTAATACACGCCCTATGTTTTCATCAGCCTGACTATATAGAGCCTTATACAAGGTTGGTTTATCCGTTGGGTTTCCATATCTTGATGCCCATCGAGCGCTGGGTTGATGGGGAGAATGTGGTGCATTAAGCCAGTAGTTTATGAAAAACGGTTTATTTTTACTCGTCTTGTTTTTAAGATAGTCGATGACATAGTCCGCGTTTACATCACTAGCATGCTTACCATTAAATTTCGACGTAAGAGCTCCTTTTACCACATATTGCGGGTTCATATAACCATCTTGAACTATAGCGGTACTTTTTACAGAATAATCAAATTTGTTCTCTATCTTATATTCGGGCCTACCTTGTCCTGAGTGCCACTTACCTATCGAGGCTGTTTTGTAACCTACACTTTTGAGTAGAGAAGGTAGTGTCGTGTGAGAACTAGGGATTCCATACACTGCATCTGAACCACAAACCCACTGTATACCATACTTGAGAGCCCAATTTCCAGATAGGAGTGACATACGCGTAGGGGTACACATAGGGTTGGTGTAAAATTGTTCAAATCGAGTACTTTCCGTTGCAAACCTTTCTATGTTTGGTTTTATAATAGTTGGGTCGGTAAAATCGTTATAACCCGCATCATCTAATAATATATAGATTATATTTGGCTTCTGTGCTGTATTTACATCTAGATTAGAACAAGACTTTTTATTGTATACATTTGAACCTGAAAGCACCCCATTATTACAGGTACGGTTCTGTTTATTTGCAACACATGTGTTTGGTGACGTAACATTTCTCTTACTAAAGAAGTTGCGACTTGTGCCATCTGCGATTGTTACACCATCGAGGGTGCATGACTGGATAGGAGAAGGAGCTTTGACCACAACATCTGTAGTACATGTGGTAACAGTACCTCGTTCGTTTCCAAGGGTAAGCAGTCTGTAGTCAATGGTTTGAGGCTTAATATCCGAAGTGTCTGCGGTACGAGATCCTGTTGGTGCAACGACTCTGTTAAGACCGATATTGTTCGAGAGAATCGCAAAAGGTCCACCGTTAGACTCCCAACTCATTTCCAAGGTCTCTCCAACTTGTAGTGGTGACTTTTCTGTTGATATTGAACACGTTAGTGGATCAGAACAGTTATTGTATTTATATGCAGCATCTCCCGACAAAATTCCATTGGTACAAGTTCTAATTTGGGATTTACTACCACATGTATCTGGTGTATCAGCAGTAGGAACACTAAAGAATGTACGGCTTGTGCCATTAAAGATTACCGTTCTATTTAAAAAACACGAATAATTATCGCCAGTCATTGCTGGTGTAGTTGGTTGCAGTGTAAAATTAGTATTTCTTATATGCTTCTGAATATATGCTCTCGTATTCGGGCCGACAAAACCATACCCGGTAGTGACTTCGTCTCCTGAAGAAACTATGTTGTTTCGTGATTGATAACGTTTTAGAGCGTCTCGTGTTACAAGACCGAAATATCCTGTTATATCTGGATATGTGTAGTCTCCTGTTGAGCGAAGAAATATCTGTAGTTTAGATACTTCTCCACTAGTTGTAGTATCACTCACACCGACATAGAGGTCGTTAGTGATTACTACTGATTCTGTGCTATCGGACGCATCAATTTGTGCTTGAAGAGATTCTACTATTACCGACAGTGACTGTATTTGTTCTAGGAGTCCAGATACGTTTACAGTCTGCGCTGAACCAGAAAATGGTGTGAGGAGTATGAATACTCCCACAGTAAGAGAAAGTGTTAGTCTCATTTGGTAAGTATGACATAACAGCACTGAAACCTAAAAGATACCAACTGTGGATAACAGAGGCACGGCACCAATAATTTTACATATGTTATTATAGTAACATAATACCTATAAGAGTTTACCAACCTTAATCAACACCTATGTTCAAAAAAATGCTCGTAACATTAGCTCTTGTTGCAGTTTTCGCAAATCCGACGATCAGTCACGCTGATGTCACAAGCGAATTACTAGCACAAATTCAAAACCTACTAAAAATGGTTTCTGAGCTGCAGGCACAGTTAAATGCGATTCAAAGAACTACAGTTACTACTCTCACAGAACTTGGAACAGCTAAATGTCCATCTCTCCCCAGAGATTTGTGGCATGAAACTAGTGGTCCAGATGTTTCAGCACTACAGATATTCTTAAGGAACACTGGTACATATACGTACCCAGAGATTACTGGATATTTCGGATTCCAAACTCTAAATGCTGTTCAGATGTGGCAATCACAAAACGAAATAGCGCAAAGCTACACTCCAGGATACGGGAGAGTTGGACCTGCGACTCGTGCTGCTATACAAAGAGTATGTGTAAACGGGGATGATGCAGTTCCGGTACCTAACATAGAATACCTTAATGCGTCTACTAATAGTGGAGATACTCCACTGACCGTAAGATTTACAGGAGGAGTCTTTAGCGGTGGATATTCTATAGATTACGGAGATGGAAACATATCAGAAGATGTAGGATGCGGGCACGGCTCATGTAATCCAGACACAACATATTCTTCGATAAATCGAACACATACATATACTTCTGCTGGAACATACGTTGCGAAACTGAGAAGGCATTATTACAACAATCAAGGTAATTGTGAAGAGGCTGATTGTAATGTTGTTGCAATACAAACAATAGTAGTTAGCGAATCAGCTAATTTGAGTAGTAAATTCTGGGTAACCAAGACAGACGGTCTGAAAGTTATTTTTGAAGCAAATTATGGCGGAAATTCTCAATACCCATATACAATTGGCTTTGACGACGGTTCTGAACGCGAGATTGTTAGTTGTTACGCTCCGTACGATATGTGTCTGACTCCAGACAAGATAGTGCATACATATACTAATCCGGGTACATATAAGGTAAGGGTGAGAACGGGAGGTGGTCCGAGATCTACGGTACCAACCACGATTGTTGACACGGTAAGTGTTACGGTAACAAATACAGTTTCAATACCTTTAAGTTGTAAGGCCTGGACGGATGAATGTGGCAATAGATGTTATAGGGCAACATTGAGAGGAGATGCATCTTGTACCCTTATGCCGTGTAATGCATCGAATCAAATAACTCCAGTTTGCACAGATACTTTTAAGACTGAGACTTACTAACAAAAAGAAAAGTACCACGAACTGCGCGGATATACACTGGAAAATCCATGCGAAAATATACCCGCAAGACATGATGTTAGTACGCGGAAACAATGCAATAACGGTACGTAAATCAAACCAATCCTTTTAAGTAACAACACATCACAACTCATCGTATAGTATTTCCAAAAATGTAAATTATACTATATACTAAGTAAGTAAATTAAAATATAAAAATATGTCAGACGAATATGTATATGGAGTTGATACTACCAAAGAAATAACACCGATTATGGTGCGCGACGCTATTGTGAGGTGTTTTATTGAGGCACATAAAGACAGTTTGGGAATTGAGGAGCAAGACAGCGATATAATTAAAAGGATGGTGACTGAAGCAGTAAAAAAATCATTCAGAGAAACTGATGGGGATTTTGAAAATCCAACAAAAGAATCTCTACTTCGATCAATAGGAAATCTGAAAGAATTTTCCAAATCATTCAGAAATCAAGAAGTTATAGAAAATCATTTCAATGCGATAAAATCTTTGATCGATAAGATTGAATAAAAATTTAAAGAATATATAAAAAACACCTCCAGTTGCACTGGAGGTGTTGTGGTATCACACACAAAAGATACACTCACACTATTTCGGCACGCTATGGCACTCTCGACACCGTGCCTCGTATGATTCATCACCGCCAACTTGAATAATAGGGCTACCATACGGCGCAGGTTGACCGTCAATAAGTCTTTGGGTTCTCACGGCAACACTCCCACACTGTATACAAATAGCATTAAGGTGAATATGAGTGTCGGACACCGAGATAAGATGTGGAACAATACCAAATGGCTCTCCACGAAAGTCAGTATCAAGACCGCCCGCAAAAACATGTTTTCCAGAGTTTATAATTGAATTTATAACATCAATGAGATCTGTTCCAAAAAACTGAACCTCATCAACCGCAACAACGTCACAACCTACTATTTGTTGAACAATTTTCCTTGGATCTTCAATCTCTGTAGCATCAAATTCGCTTCCATTACGTGAAGTGATTTTATCCTTTGATCTAACATCAACCAAGGCCTTGAAAACAGCAACTTTTTTCTTTGCATACCTTTCCCTATTCAACAACCTAATCATCTCTTCCGTTTTACCACTTCCCATGCAACCGGTGATGACAATCATATTGCCTTTTGTTTTTTTCATCCCGTTCTCCTTTTCGTTCTCAATCTACACACCAACATATCACACAAACACAAAAGACAGACGTGGATAACAAGATATATGATATAATTGCACGTATATCAAGTCATACATAAACATAAAAACCATGAAACAGAAACTAATCCTCAAAATCATTCTTTTAATAGCTATCGTTGGTGCAATTATCTTTTTTCTATCTCCCAATGACTCTGCAACAACTCCAGAAGTAGAGGAAAACACGACAACAGAAGAAGTCTCTGCCACCAACGAAATATCCTACACCAACAGTGGGTTTAAACCAAAAGAAATCGTCGTGAACAAAGGACAAACGGTAACGTGGACAAACAATAGTAAGCGCGGTATGTGGGTCGCTTCCGCAATGCACCCAACACATACTGTCTATCCAGAAACTTCCGAGAATGACTGTCTCGGAAGCTCATTTGATGCATGCACCGCACAACCAACAGGCGAAACATTTTCGTTTACTTTTAACGAAGTGGGTGAATGGGGCTACCACGACCACACACAAGCACAAAATTGGGGGAGGGTCATCGTTAAATAATAACGGTTATGAATCCCGACAAAAATCGCAACGAAATAATACTCCTCTTGCTCCGTATTGGTGTTGCATTTGCATTTATTTACCCCGCAATCGCGGCGTACTTTAATCCGCTTGCATGGATTGGCTTCTTCCCCCTCTTTGTCAGAGATTTTTTCCCGAGTGACACAATACTCCTTGGTATGTTTGGACTCTCCGAAATACTTATTGGAATGTGGCTACTTGCTGGAAAAAAGATTTTTATTCCAAGCGCAATCGCCACACTCTATCTCTTCGGCATCATCGTTTTCAACTGGGCGCTTATGGACATTATTTTTAGAGATATTCCTATTTTACTGACAACACTAGCTCTCACTATTTGGAGCTTTAATGGTAAATAAATCAACATATCATTGCTTTTGTCTGCGTTCTAATGTACCCTTGTGCAAGAACTGAATATTACTAAAAAGGAGTTTTACTAAATGACCGAAGAAGAAATGTTCGATAAATTTCGTATAAAAACGTTCATTGTAAATATTTCAGACCCAAGTAAGGGAAGCTGGGTCGTGGGGAGTATTCGTGCTCAAGACAGAAAGGGTGCTTTTCAAAAATTAAAGTCTATTTTAAAAGAACAATCTTTACTTGAAAGACTTTGGGAGGTTGCTGGTGGATACTCTTTCGGAATAGGTCAAGATGGTCTAGAAATAAGATTAAGTGACGAAATCAGACATCTGAAGGAAAATTCCGGAGCAATCAAACATTTTCTTCCGCCTCCTAAAAAAATATAAAAACAACCCCACAAATATTGTGGGGTTTTTTGCTATACTAAAAAATATGCTACCCAGCGACGCAATACAAAAACATTTTAGACTTATTGAATCACAAAAAAAAGCACTGAAAAAACTCGGCCTTGAAACTCTGCACGACCTCCTGTTTCATCTTCCTCTTAAATACGAAAACATTAACGATATTAAAAATATTTCCGACCTCAAAAAAGATGACGTTGCGATTCTGTATGGAAAAATAACCGGACTTAAAACCCGTAAAGCATTTCGGAGCAATCGTCCAATAGCCGAAGGAACAATAGAAGATGCCACAGGAAAAATTAAAATCATTTGGTTCAATCAGCCATATATTGCAAAAATGGTTACGAATGACAGTGCGGTCAAACTTACTGGCAAAATAACTGGTTCTGATAAAAACCTTTACGTAGCTAATCCAGAAATTGAAAAAACCGAAGTGCTCCCAACAGAAACACCAGACTCGCTTTTTACTACCACGCCTCATTTAGATTCTTTTTACCCCACCTACCAAAACAGTAGAGGTATAACTTCCAAATGGTTTTACCACAAAATACAAAAAATCTTGAGTAGTGATATTTTAGACGAGCTCGCCGACCCAATTCCCGTAGAAATTCTGAAACGCTACAACCTCCCCTCACTCAAAACAGCACTCGTATGGATACATACACCACAAAAAGAACGCGATAGCATATCCGCACGTAAACGCTTTGCATTTGAAGAAGTTTTTTTTATTCAAGTAGCTAAACAAAAAGAAAGGCATGCGCATGATGAAGAGCCGTCATTTACCATACCTGTTGAGAAGAAAAACGTTACAACATTCGTAAAACGTTTTCCATTTGTGCTTACTACTTCCCAAGACAATGCAATAAAAGAAATTCTTGACGATTTCAAAACTCCAACAGCAATGTCGCGTCTTTTAGAAGGTGACGTCGGAAGTGGAAAAACTGCAGTCGCCGCAACAACAGCCTACGCCGTTACTGCAACCCCTCCCAAAAATCAAAACTTCGGCAACTTACAAACGGCCTATATGGCACCGACCGAAATCCTTGCCAAACAACACTTTGAATCATTCATAGAATACTTCGCACCACGAAACGACACCGTCAGCGCACCTGTATTTATTGGTCTTATTACTTCAAGTGGTTGTAAAAAATTCCCCTCAAAAGTTGATCCGACAAAAGCGACCGATATTTCACGAACCCAACTTTTAAAATGGGTTCAGAATGGAGAGATACCCATTCTGATAGGCACGCACTCGCTCATTCAAAAAACAGTACAGTTCAAAAACCTTGCTTATGTCATTATTGACGAACAACACCGCTTTGGAACAATGCAACGTCAGAAACTTGTAAGGAAAGACGCTGTTACTCCACACCTTCTCTCAATGACAGCAACTCCTATTCCGCGAACACTCGCGCTCACCATCTACGGAGATCTTGACCTCACGCTTCTTGACGAAATGCCGACTGGAAGAAAGCCTATCATTACTGAAATGGTTACAAACGATGCGCGAGAACAAACCTATGAAAAAGCACGCGAACAGCTTCGTCTTGGAAGGCAGGTATACGTCATCTGTCCACGAATAGATGAACCAGACGAAACCAAGGCAACAGCACTCCGTGTAAAATCTGTAAAAGAAGAAGCGAAACATCTGCAACAAAATATTTTTAAAGAGTACGCCGTAGACATTTTACACAGTAAAATGAGACCGAACGAAAAAGAAGAAACGATGGAACAATTTTCTCAGAATAAGATACAGATTCTTGTCGCAACATCGGTCATTGAAGTTGGAGTAAACATTCCAAATGCGACGACTATTATCATTGAAGGTGCGGACCGTTTCGGACTTGCACAACTCCACCAACTCCGTGGCCGAGTCCTCCGAAGTTCTCATCAAGCGTATTGCTTTGTCTTTACCGACTCAAAAAGCAAGAACACGAGCGACCGACTGAGAGCACTTAAGACTGCAAAAAATGGATTTGAACTCGCAGAACACGATCTCAAGCTCCGAGGTGCCGGAGAACTCGGGGGAAGACGGCAGTGGGGAATGTCGGATATCGCGATGGAGGCAATGAAAAATATAAAAATGGTTGAAGCTGCACGAACCGAAGCAAAAAAAATTATTGAAAAAGATCCGCTCCTAAAAAAACATAATGTAATACAAAAACATATTGACGAAAAATATTCCGATCTCCATTTTGAATAAAGCCTAGATATGCAAATGTCCTAGGAGTCCCCTAGAACGTAAAAAAACTCAAAATTACTCCAGTATGCTGGAGTAATGAACATACCAATGAACATACCGCGGTATGTTCATTGGTATGTTCATTAAAATCTTTTTACAAAAAAACGCCCCGCATGAATACAGGGCGTTAAAATTCTCAAAATCTAGAAACTTCAAGTGGTCTGATGTCATCAAAACGCTTAAAATTTTTTCGGAAAAGACCGACAAGTTCTGTTGCTTTTTCGTGATAGCGAGCCACACTATTCCACTGAGTAAAAGTCTTTAATAGAGCGTTGTCCACACCTGGGCATGTAGAGGGGTGACTAAGTCCAAAATACTGATCGCTCTCAAAAGAAACATCGTTAAGTGCACCACTTAGTGCAGCTTCCAGTAAGTTGCGAGTTGTCGTAATATCTATACGACTTCCAATACCGTACGGACCACCAGTCCATCCAGTGTTTAAGAGCCAGCATGTCGGCTTTTGCTCTCTCAACTTTTCATAAAGAAGGCCTGCATATACTAACGGAGAGCGCGGCATAAACGGCTCACCAAAACACGCACTGAACGTTGCTTGAGGCTCTACTACTCCTTGTTCAGTCCCTGCAACCTTAGCAGTATACCCACTCAAAAAATGATAGAGTGCTTGCGCATCAGTCAGTCGAGCAAGCGGAGGTAAAACACCAAATGCATCACAGGTAAGAAAAACGATGTTCTTAGGATGTGTGCCTTTTCCGTTTCTTTTAATGTTTTTTAAAAAACGAAGCGGATATGCTGCACGTGTGTTTTCAGTGACACTTGTATCATCAAAATCAATAACACCGTGGGCATCCATTGTTGCATTTTCAATCACAGTGCCATGTCTATTGACCGCACTCCAAATTTCCGGCTCTTTCTCTTCTGACAGGTTTGCACATTTTACATAACACCCACCTTCAAAGTTAAAAATACCATCGTTCGACCATCCATGCTCGTCGTCACCAATAAGTTTTCGCACACCGTCAGCAGAAAGAGTTGTCTTTCCTGTACCCGAGAGTCCGAAAAAAAGTGTAGTGTCACCTTCTGGTCCCACATTTGCCGAACAATGCATCGGAAGAACACCTTTGTCGGGCAACAGATAGTTCATCGCGGTGAAAACTGCTTTTTTTATTTCACCAAAATATGACGTTCCACCAATAAGTACTACTCGTTTTTTGAGATTGACGATAACAAACGCTTCAGAGTGAATGTCGTGCAAATCTGGGTTAGCAAAGAAAGTCGGAGCGTGAAAAATAGTTAATTCGGGCTCAAAACCACATTGCTGTTTATTTGTAGGACGAATAAGCAAATGTCGCGTTGCAAGTGCATGCCACGCAAACTCGGTGCAGACACGAACCGAAAGACGATAGCTGTCATCAGCACCCGCAAACAAGTCCTGTGAGAACATTCCTCTGTGTCCCAAATGACGTAACACGAGTAACTCAAGATGATTGAATTGCTCTTCGCTAATTGACTTGTTTACCTCTCCCCAGTGAATGTTATCAGTTGTAATATCGTCCTCAACAAAAAACTTGTCATGAGGTGCTCGACCGGTATGTTTGCCAGTCATGCACATCAATGCACCGCTTTTTGCAACAAAGACACCGCCTTGATTTGTGGCAGCGCGATACAAGGTATCAGAATGTGTATCTTTCATTGGTATGCCTTTCTCTTTTGAGATGACAGATGATAACGGTCTTATTATTAAAGACCAATTCTGACTGCACTATACCACATTTCACAATCAATGCTAGTATGAGGGATGGTGTTGAAAAAAAGAATTTTCTAATATACTATTGTGCTAACAAGGGTCATAAAAACATATCGCATGGGCGTATAGCTCAGTTGGTAGAGCGCGAAGCTTATACCTTCGTGGTCCCAGGTTCAAGTCCTGGTGCGCCCATACGATATATTTTTATCTAAAACGAAATACCGGTAATGAGCACAAAAAGAAAGGAAACTGCGGTACTCACGACTGGCCAGAGAAATTGGATAAATATAAAAAAGAAAAGAAGCATACCAACCATTCCGTATCGCATCATCATATCTTGGAAACGCATATACGATTGATACGCACCGTGTGATAACACAGCTGCAAGTACTTTTGAGCCATCAAGAGGTGGTACAGGTATCATATTAAAAATC
>CAYZCN010000016.1:0-13609 GCA_964476975.1 uncultured Candidatus Saccharibacteria bacterium
GGGCAAGATAAAAAAATATATATTGTTAAAATGGATGGGAGTAAGGTGCCCTTTAACCCTAAACTCTTGCAATCATCACTACGTCGTGCGGGAGCACCGGACGATGTTATTGAATCCATAACAACACAAATACAAAAAGAGATTACTGACGGTCTAACAACTACGGCAATTTACCGTCGTGCGTTTTCCTTATTAAAAGAAACGGGACAGCCCCTTGCCGCTCGCTACTCTATGAAACGTGCAGTTCTTGCACTCGGGCCTTCGGGCTTCCCTTTTGAAAACTTTGTTGCTGAAATTTTTAAAACAAAGGGATATTCTACAAATGTAGGCAAGATAGTGAAGGGTCTTTGCGTAGAACACGAAGTTGACGTTATTTTATCCAACAAAGAAAAATGTATCGGTGCAGAATTAAAATTTCACAACAAACAAGGCATAAAATCTGACCTTAAGGACGCATTGTATGTGCACGCACGATTTGAAGATATTAAAAAGGTGCAGGGTTCGGTTAATGCGAAAGTAATACAAGAAGGATGGCTCATCACTAATACAAAATTTACTAGAAATTCAATACGGTATGGGGAGTGCGCTGGGTTAACTATGATTTCATGGGGATACCCTGGTAAAGGTAATTTACGGGAACTCATTGAAGAAACGAAGGTTCAGCCCATCACCGCACTAACCTCACTTTCTCAAGACGAAAAAAGAGTGCTTCTAGAAAACAAGATAGTACTATGCCGAACGCTCTGTAGGGGTGGTGAAGCTCTCTTTTCACTTGGAATTCCAAAAAGAAAAATTGAAGATGCGATAGCAGAAAGTAGCGCTTTGTGTGATATGTAAAAACCTATATAATTGCTTATATACTTTTGTATATTTACTTAAAAGATATGACGACACAGAATCAAAAAATAATTATTTCATTTATTATAGGCATAGGAATAGGTGGAATGTCTGTATGGACATTACTCTCTGACGAACGTTTTTCAACAAACACAAATAAAAAATCGACAGGTTTGGAAGAACTCAAGACAATACGAACTGCTAATAATATAATCTCAGTAGGAGATCAAACTTCTGGATTACGTGTTATGGTTGATGCTGTAATTTTTGAAAAAGATGGTTGGGTTGCAATCTACGAAGACAGTGGCGGTGCACCAGGCAATATTCTTGGCGCACAACGATTTACTGAAGGAGAACATAAGAATGGTTCGGTAGACTTACTACGAAGTACAATGCCCGAAACATACTACTACGCAATACTTCACAACGAAGACGGTGATCGTGCATTTAATATGCGTATTGACACACCTATCATTGGAATAGACGGAAAGCGAATTATGTCCATGTTTAAAACACTTCCTGAATAATTTTTATCTAGGTCACCATTTACTAGCTTTTAACATTAAAAATATGGAAATTGGAGAAATATTTACAAATGAAAATGTAATTCTTTTTTTACAGATAACACTCGCTACTCTTTTGGGTATGGTGCTCGGACTTGAGCGGTCAATCGCAGGAAAAACGGCAGGTATGCGAACATATGCGCTCGTCGCTATGGGGGCATGCCTCTTTATTACTGGTGCAACTGCATATATGCAAGAATTCCCCACGCTCGCAAGTCTTGACCCGCTACGTATCACATCCGGAGTTATTACTGGGGTTGGTTTTATAGGTGCGGGACTCATCATATTTCGCGACGCAACACTACGAGGACTCACAACAGCGGCAGGGCTCTGGGTTGCTGCTGGTATTGGTATTACTGTAGCATATCAACTGTACGCGCTCGCGGTATTCACTACCGTCCTTACACTATTTGTATTCACCGTACTGTGGGCTGTTGAAGAATATTTTGAAGAAAATTTTGGAAAGTTTAGTAAGCAGCGAGGGAAAAAAATCTCTAACGGATAAACTAAAAAATAGCTTTTATCCTCCTCACTCCCGCGGATACCGCACTTTCTTTTTTGATTTTAAAATTACCAAGCTCACTGGTATTTTTAACGTGTGGTCCTCCACAATACTCCAAACTATAATCTCCTATTTTATACACACGGACCAAGTCACCATACTTCTCACCAAAAAGCCCAATAGCGCCGAGTTTTTCTGCTTCCTCTAAGGCGAGATCTTCATACGAAACCTCTAGTCCTTCTCGTATCTTTTGATTAACAATATCTTCCACTTTTTGTTTTTCTTCATCAGTCATTTTGGTGTCATGTGAAAAATCAAAACGCAAACGTTCTCCCGTAATATTGCTTCCTTTTTGATACACCTGATCTCCCAACACCTCGCGAAGTGCGCTTTGTAACAAATGTGTCGCCGTGTGGTACTTCACCGACATCTCGTCGTGGTCAGCAAGTCCTCCTTTAAACTTTTGCTCTGCACCTTTTTTAGATATTTCACGATGTTCTCTGAAAAGTTCACTACTGTCCCCCACTATTTCTGCACCCCTTTCCTCAACCAGCTCCCGTGTTAACTCTTGCGGAAATCCGTAAGAAGTATAAAGGGTAAACACATCCTCACCTGTTATGCTCCCTTTCTGTAATCTTTTTTCAAATTCTCTCAATCCTTTTGATAATGTTTCTTTAAACTTCTGTTCTTCCTTTTGTATTTCTTGTATTATAATTTCCTGCTTTTTAAGTAGTGTTGGATACTCATCAGCATACGCTTGCGCTATTTTGGCAACGAGCGTGTGGAGGATATTTTCTCCTACACCAATAACATCCATATGTCGCACACAACGCCGCAAAAGACGACGTAATACGTATCCACTTTCGGTATTTGAAGGAAGTACACCATCTCCGACCATAAAGACAGCTCCGCGAATATGGTCAGCAATTATCCTGAACGACTTTTGGAGCTTAATATCGGTGTATAATTTATCAGAACATTTTTCCAACTCTTTAATTATTGGTGCAAAGATGTCAATCTCAAAAATGTCAGGGTTATCGTTTGCCGCAGCAACAATACGTTCTAGCCCTCCACCAAAATCCACATTTTTTTGCTCTAATTCTTTGAAACTACTACTTTCTTGTTTAATGTACTGCATAAAAACTGAATTTCCAATTTCCATAAACCGCCCACAGTCACAATTTGGATGACACTCTTTACCAAACGCGTCGTTGTGCTCTACCGAAGTAAATTCATAAAACATCTCCGAATCAGGTCCACCTGGTTCTCCTGTCGGCATGTGGCTTGGTACTCCTGCACGACTCCACCAATTTTTCTCTGCACCATAAAAATATATTCTCTCTTTGGGAATACCAAGTTCCTGCCATATTTTTACAGACTCTGTATCTTTTGAAAGATTGAGAGCGTCGTCACCTTCAAAACACGTAACCCATAATCTATCCTTTGAAATACCTATCTCTTGTGTCAAAAAGTCAAAAAACCACTTGAGTTGATCTTCTTTCCAATAATCGCCCAGTGACCAATTACCAAGCATTTCAAAAAAAGTTGTATGGCGATTATCGCCAACCTCCTCAATATCTTCCGCACGAAAACATTTCTGTGAATCTGCGATCCGTGTCCCTTCGGGATGTTTTTCACCAAGAAGATACGGTAACAATGGTTGCATACCGGAACCGGTAAAAAGAGTTGTGGAATCATTTTCAGGCAACAATGATGCAGAGGAAATTACGCTATGTCCTCTTTTTTTGAAAAACTCTAAATATTTTTTTCTTATTTCGTTTGTATTCACAATAAAGCGCTACAAAACACCAGTATATCACAACATTCAACGTAAACACTACTAACTGTACAACGCCGTAACTGTGCAACGCTCGGCGTTGCACAGTTAGTAAGTGAAGTATTTTGGAGAATTTTCTAATTTTTCTTTTGCAATACTCTCTTTTACAAATTGTTTATACGACTCAAAATTTTGAAATCGTTCAAGTATAATTTCAGGCTTAAGTAACAACCCCCAGCGATTTTCTTTGTAATCACAAAAACTTGACCATGGATATTTATGTTCGTTGTTTTTCCATTTTGATAATTCTCCTGAATTTTTATGAATATAAGAGGAAAGATATGTCAATTGATTGTCGTCAGTAACTTGTACTGCCTTATAAGCACCTTGAAAAACATGTCCTGATAAATTATGTTTAGTATTAAAATACTTACTGAAGGCACTTAATATTCTGTGCATATATAAAGAAATGCCACTTTGTTTTTTATTAAAAAGTGTTAGATGAAAGTGATTTGGCATTGGGCAAAAATTAATCAGTTCAACATATCTTTGAGCATTTATTTCTTCCACAACATCTTTATCTACTTTAAAACGACCATCCTTTAAAAAATAATTAACCTGTCGTTCAATATTGCTAAACATAAGTGGAGATTGGGAATAGAGAATCAAAAAGAGCATACGAACATAATCTCTTTCATCAAAAAAGAGTTGTTGTTTTTGATTACCTCGGTTAAATATGTGGTAATAGTTATTTTCTTCAATAGGTATTGAGCGCATGATCTCATTGTAACCCTTTATCACAACTGTGCAACGCCGAGCGTTGCACAGTTGGTGTTGTGTAATTATAGGAATAAATAAAAAGAACGGCATATTATATGCCGTTCTCACAATAATGGAAGGTGTGCAGGTGTGCAACGCTCGGCGTTGCACACCTGTGCACAGGACCCCGTTGACCCCACTGATCCTATTGTTGCACAAAGAAACAAGAAACTTACACGGGTATCGTAACACCCATTTCACGTGAAAGCTGTTCGGCCTCATTAAGAAGCGCTTCAATACTTACAGCTATCCCATTGTCCCAAAAAGCTGGGTTAGAAGGATCAAGGTCAAAAGGTTTTAATAGTTCAGAAACACTTTTGGAATCTCCCGCACTAAGCATGTCAATATATAACGGCTCAAATTTTTCCCCTAATCGCTCTTGTTGAGCATATAAAGAGTGAGTCAAAAGCTCACCAAACGAATACGCATAAACATAAAATGGTCTATGAAAGTGTCCGACATAGCTCCACAACGAGTCCGTATCTTTGTATGAAAATACATCACCATCTTCTCCGTATAAACGTTTCGTCTGTTTCATCCAGATTTCACAAAGCTCTTTAGGAGAGAGACGTTTTCCAGCATTATGCACTTCTTGTTCAAAAAAGGAAAAGCTGACTTGTCTAACAGAGGTATTTATTATGTCATCAAGTTTACCCATAATAAGTGCGAGCAGAGCTTGTGTGTTTCCATTTTTAGTCAGTTTATTCTTAATTGCGTTGAAAGTTGTCATTTCGCCAAACACAGACGCTGTTTCTGCAACAACCATGCCTGTGTGTTGCATTAGTAACCCTTGTGCCCTACCTGCGAGCATTCCGTGAGCGGAATGACCAAGCTCATGTGCTAATGTCATTATATCTCTATTTGAACCAAGGTAATTCAAAAAGACAAGAGAGGTCGTTTTAGAATCTGGAAGAACCATTGAGTAGCTAAATGCACCGTCCATCCTACTGGAAGTGACGTGAGCGTCTATCCTGTGGTTAGAAACCATATCCTGTATAATGTCCGCCAGTGTTGGGCTAAACCCACTGTATGCATTAATAACCATTTCCAATGCGTCTCCATAAGGAGTTTTGGTTGAGTCTGAAAACGGCATTGGAGCATTTCTGTCACTCCACGACATTGGTTTTATTCCAAGATGTGCACCTTTGAGTTTGTAGAAACGTCGCATTAGCGGAGCTGCCTTTTCCTCAACAGAGCTATGTAGCGCTCTCACAATTTCATCAGATATTTTATTTCCAATATTTCGTGTCTGCATAGGATGGGTATATCCACGTTTTTTATCAAAAAATCGCTTCTGACCCACTACCATATTCAGTGTTTGAGCAGAAAGTTTTGAAAAATTTTTCTGTAACACACCATTAACAACACGCAGTGCCTCTGCACGCACTTTTGCATGAGGACTTTCAGACACTATATTGAGTATTTCTATTAACGACATCTCTTTGTCTTGAAAGTGAAAGCGAAGGTCTGCGAGTATTTCCTCATAAAACGAACTCCACGACGATGAGCGAAACGGGGACGTCTGTGTAACTATTGTTTCCACCTCCTCGCTTAGCACATATGGTTTTTCTTTCCGAATGTCTTCAAGGTATGGTTGATGGTGAGCTACAACGTCACTGCTTTCTATTTGTTTCTGCAGCACATCTTCTGACAAATCAATGATTTCAAGAGCAAAAAAAGTAAGATACTCACCCTCTACTTCAGACAATGTTATTTCTGCCTCGTCTTGTTTTGTTTTGGCTTCCTCATCATTAACATCCACAGATAAACGCAAGAAGAGATAGACAAAAATTTTAGCACTCAACTCACGCAATTCACGATACACAATGAGCGCATCACCAAGCTTGGTGTCAAGATTACCTCTGAAAGAAGTACTAAACACCTTACATTGTTCAGTATACATCTGTATGTCTCTGTCTAACTGTGGGTCATCTAACCCATCATAAAACACGGACAAGTCCCACTGAATCTCTTCAGTGCCGAGCTCTTTTGATTTCAATTGTTTCACTTTGTTTCCTTTTGCTTCTTTCATATTTTCTGTATATATTATAGATTTTTTATTGAATTTGTCAACAATTATTACTAAAAAATCTTTTTTGCCTCCGCGTACACTTCTTCAAATTTCTGAACAATTTCATTCTTTAAACGATTTTTTACAACCTTTAACACTTCACCGTAAAACCATAGCTGTGCATCACGTCCAGGAATAAACACTTCCCACATTTTCTCCCCCTCTTTTTCTCGTTCTCGTATCATAGAAGATAGATTGTGTATCTTATCAGCTGATGAAACTATAAGTGACTTTTCTGGGGCATTTGAAAGCGTCTCGATATAGCCTTCCTTTCTCTCCCTCCATTCAACCCACTTGCCATCTTTTTTTTGTATCTCTGAAACACCAAAAGTAATTTCCCTTACTTCAGTACCGAACTCTTTTTCTAATTCTTCATAAGAATAATCTGTGTCCTCAATCGTATCGTGAAGCAATCCTGCAATGATAGTATTTTCATCGTTCGTATACTCAGAAATTATAAAGGCAACAGAAAACGGGTGAATTATCACTGGTGGATTGTTTTCACCCTTTCGTTTTTGTCCGTCATGAAGTACAGCGGCGGTTCGTATTGCTCTTTCTATATTTTGTGTAAAAATCATATCTAAAATTGTGTGATCGTAGGTGTTGTACATCTACAATTTTAACTGTTTAAAATCTTCAAAAAGCGTGTCCCTTAATTTTCTATTATATAGTGACGCTGCAGGATGGTACAGAGGTACTATATGAACGATATCATAGGGCGTCTGTGTACGAAATGAACGTCCGCGCATCTCACCCATTGATCCTATTTTGTTTTCTAAACCAAACTTTCTCATAATGTATTCTGTTGAAAAGCGACCGAGTGTTGCAATCATTTTTGGTTGTATAATATCAATTTGTCTATCTAAAAATGGTGCGTATGTTTCAACCTCATCAGGCGATGGATCTCTGTTTTGCGGTGGTCGGTCTTTTATTATGTTGGTAATATACACGTCATCGCAAGAAATACTAACCGATGCTAATAGCTCATCTAATATCTTTCCCGCCGCACCACAAAACGGCCTTCCTGTTTCTGCTTCGTTTTTTCCGGGCGCTTCACCGATAAAAACAATGTCTGCCTTATCGCTTCCAGAACCAACAACAGGAATGTATTTGTTTTCGGTACGGTATGTATACAATGGGGACTGTGTAAGTTGGTGGAGTTCTTCCTCAACTTTTTTCATTGTGTCTTTGCTTGTTTTGACCATACACCTTCTGCTTTTAACTTTGCTCTTTTCATCTCCACGCCACGATTGTATCCTCCGATACCACCATCAGAACAGATGACTCTGTGACACGGTATCATGTTGTCAAAATTTTTCTTCATAATTGAGCCAACTGCACGATGTGCTTGCGGACTTCCAGCTCGAGCTGCAACCTGCTTGTATGATAAGGTTGTTCCTTCTGGAATGCTGGAGACAACTTGTAAAACTTTTTGGGAGAAAGACATATATTAAAAAAGTTTTGCTGATTTAGATTTTTTGGTTTCTTGATTTTCCTTATGTTTTTTAAGAAGAGACTTCCCTGCTGCTTCTCTATACCTACAATAATCACAGTCATCACTTGCTTTCGGAAACATATCGTCGTCAAGACATTTTTTAATATCCTTAAGTGTGTCATCTACCCACTCATCTGAACCAGTATACGGCAACACGACAATTTCAAATTCAAGCTTTCCATCAAACGCTTCAGCGTCTTTTTTTCCATTTGCATATACAAAATATCCTGTATCAGAGACTGTAAAGCCGTTTTGTCGAAAGAGCCATTGATATATTTCCATTTGTCGTTTATATCCATCTTGCCAGTCAGCATCCAGTGTAGGGGTTGTGTCCTTGCTCGTTGCCTTGTAGTCAACAATAATAAGGTCGTTCTCTGGAGTAACCCACACATCATCAATCGCACCAGAAACTGTGAACCCTGTGTCTTTATGTGCACATGATATTCCTTTAAAGTTTTCTCGCCATACGTCCATATCTTTATGTTGAAACGGTACAGCGTCAACGTTATATGCTTTCATAAGCGGATGTGGTTTGCCTTCTGCTCGGTGAATATCGAATTCTTTCTTTAAAAGGTGGTCAACAGCACTGTTGAGATTAAAGGGATACCCTGGAGGACGTGCGGTACCGAGCTTGTTGTCAACATAAAAACAACGCGGGCAAGACTTAAAGAGGTCAATCTTTGAACGACTCAAGCGCCATCGTCCACCACCATAGTTCCAATTTGGATTTCTGTTTGGTTTGTAGTATTGCGACATGATAGATTTTGTTAACGAGCGAAGCGAGTTTTACAAAATAGTCATCCCCGTCTTTTGCTCACTGCGGGTGAGAAAAAGTGGGGATTAAGAAAAGTGTACCCTTGCTCGTTACTTTTCTACTATACCACATTTAATACTGTTTATTGAAAACATAAAAAGAGAGCTTCAACGATAGAAACTCTCTTTTGGATATACTTCACGCAACAGCGTTTTGTACTATTTTTTGCTGAATTGTCTCAAACATCTTCACTTCAATCTGACGCACACGTTCTCTTGAAATTTTAAACTTCTTACTAAGCTCGTTGAGTGTTTGTGCGGTATTCCGAAGACGTCGCGCTCGAAAAATAACTTGATCGCGTTCTGAAAACATTTGCAAAACATCCTCCACAACTCTCATATAGTGACGTGTGTCAATATTACTCATCGCTTGTATCTCTGGTGAGGGAGTGTCATCTTCAAGCATGTCTAAATATGTGTCCGCTTCATAAAGAAGGCCTTGTTCTGTCGATAATGGTCTATCAAGAGATAGCTCACCTTTAAGATATGCGCCAATAGAGTCAACATACTCAGGTGTTACTCCAAACTCATTTGCAACTTTTTCAAGTACTTCTCTTGGAGTATATTCTCCGGTAACACTGTACTTGGCAAAGCATCTGCTTAGATTTCGAAAAACGTTTTTTCCTTTAGCAGATGTATGGACTCCCTTAATAGGGAAATTCGTCCTTATTGAGCATTCCGTCATTCTTGAACGAACCCACCACAATGCATAAGTGGTGAAACTTGAACCACGTTCATAATCAAAGCGCTTAACTGCTTCAAAAAGACCGAGAATTCCTTCAGAGGTAAGATCTTCAATGTGTCTTTTCCCTGAAGCAAACCGATAATATTTACCCACTTCCTTATCAACAATGCGGAGATACGCAATAATAATTTTATCACGCGCCTCATCTTTCTCAGAGACACTTCCATCGCCACGGAGAGTGCGCCACAGCATCACTTCTTCCTCTTTTTCCAGATACGGAGATCTGGAAGCAAACTCCTTAAAGTTACTAAAATTTCTGATACATCCGTTAAAGACAGTCGCGGCTACTTTTTCCATTTGAAACATTCCTCAATCAAAATATAGATTTTCTTTTCTTATTATTTTGTACCACGTAAACATAAAAAAGACAAGTAATCAAAAAATGAGTGAGGTCCAACCTCACTCACTGGTATTATTGCACTGTTCAGAGAAAAATCACAAACCACTACTCGGTCGGATTTGGGTACATACACCTTTCCCATCCCATACAATCTTTCCATTTATAACCATGTCGGTTATGTGTGGTTGCCACTGGTGTTCGATATCATTAACTCTCTTACCAAGAGTCTCTACAGTGTCGCCCTTAAGGATTAGTACGGAATGCTCAAAGAAAACAGGACCTCTGTCATACTCATCTGTTACAAAATGCATACTTACTGCAGAGTGTGTAACTTCACCTTTTTTATATGCCTCAAACACTGCATCGTGAACGTGGTGGCCATACATTCCGTCCCCACCAAATTGTGGTAATGGGCCCGGATGAATGTTAAACGTCTTTGTTGGGTCAAGTCCTTTAACTATTTTCAGCCAACCGGAAAGTGTAGTCCATTCTGCTTGTGAGTCCTCTACTATTTTCTTATATTCAGGAGCAATATACGGACCAGAAAAATGTACGAAAGGAACACCAAGGCGGTCAGCCCTTTCTCGTACACCACCTTGCTTGTGATTGGACACAACGGCTACAATGTTTGCATTGAGCTCGTCTCTCTGCGAACACTTTACGAGATTTTCAAATCCCGAACCACCTCCGTTTTTTGAGCCCGAAGCAAAAATAATAAGTTTTGGATTTTTCATTTTTTAAATTCTTTTTTTACTCTCTGTACTATGTATAGCAAAAAACAACTCACTGTCAATAAAATAGAGTAAATAATGAGAGCGTGTGTCTTTTGTGTTATAAAAACTAAAATGATCTACGCCTCTCGTTTTTTGCGTCAAATGTATTAATTTCACTCCACGTTGCATCTTCATGGAGGCCACGTTCGGCTGCATGTTTTTTTCGAGAAAATTCGTCATTAAGAAAAAGCTGACTATTAGGTTGGCTTTCTAGTAACGTATTATATTCTTCTCGTAATTTTATACCCTCTTCCTCTAATTTTTGTAATCTTTTTTCAACTTCGTCATAACTTAAATCAATGTTTTCAAAAAGTAACTTGGATGCATACTTATGATTAGATAAAAGCTCATCAGTTAAATCCCTTAAACGATTTTTATCTTCTTCGTTAATTTCGTATTTAAACCAGTTTTGAACTGGTATAAGTAAACGTAATTTCTCAGTTTTCGCACGATAAAATTTAACTATTGCTTTGATACGTTCAGGAAATTTAATAAGTGGAATATCAATAAGATGATAAACTAAAATTCCTCTATTTTCTAAAACATGTAAATCTTCACAAAGTTTAAAAAGACCATTTAACTCAACTAATATCTCTCCTAACAACACACTAACTTCTTTTTGTTCTTCTTCTGAAAGATTTTTCCGTAGATACGAATACGTGTCCGAATCAAAGAATTTGGTGGCACGAAATGCATCAGAGTCGTCACGAATACGTGCAATTACCTCGTCTTTTACTTTCGCCAAACCCTTTCTGGTTGTTTGCTCATCCACTAACTCAGTGTCTTTTGTTAAATTAGGAAAACTCCTTTTTTGCAGTATCTTTGTGTCTTCCAAGTCTGAAAAAAATCCCAACACAGAATTGTTGATGAAATGCTGCC
The DNA here is from genome assembly GCA_964476975.1 of uncultured Candidatus Saccharibacteria bacterium. Taxonomy (GTDB): domain Bacteria; phylum Patescibacteriota; class Minisyncoccia; order Phycocordibacterales; family CAYZCN01; genus CAYZCN01. Next base: position 11,615 of record CAYZCN010000016.1, read on the forward strand.
TTTCGTGAAGTAGTAGATTTAGAGAAGTGTGTTCTTTTGTACACAAAATTACATCAGTGGGTATATTTTCTATTTGCTGAGAAAAACATCCAAAGCTGTCATTTTTTTTAATTCCGCTAAATTCAGAATAGTCGTCGTTATTAGAAAACTCAAAAACAAAATATCCCTCCTGCCTTTTTGCTAAGACTTTTCCGACTGGGTCTTTGCCTGTTCTGTCACGAAACAACTTCAAACCAACCTCATAAGGAGACGGGTCTTTTCCCTCCTTTAGCAAACTTTCTTTTATTTTTAATTCCTCTCTTTGGGCTTCAATTTTCTTATCAAAATAACTGTCAACCATATCTATTACACGGTTTGATCTAAAACCATAACCATCTTCAATCAACTGAGCTAAAATAGAATCTAACGCTTCAAGGGCATCTTCTTTAGCTTTTTGGTTTTCGAATGTCCGAGAGGACAGGCGCTCGTCTGGTGGTAATTCTGACGACAAAATTTTTTCTACTTGAAGAATAATTCTAGCATTCCTGTGTCGTGACTCCATTAGCTCCATAAATCTATCTCTCCTTTCTGGGGTGACTTCTGATACACCTTCTGTCTGTTGTGGCTCTTGTTCTAATGACATACTTTTTATTTTTTTAAACCTTCAAACAACGCGCGTCAAGACTCGAACTTGGGACCTTTCCCTTGTTAATGAAACAGTGCCTAAGCACTGTTTCATCGCTCTATCATTTACAATGTGCGGCTGCCAAGACTCGAACTTGGGACCTTTCCCTTATCAGAGGAACGCTCTAACCACCTGAGCTACAGCCGCACATTGCGAACGAGTACTATTTAAACTAATCGTACCCTACTTCGCTAAAGATGCGAAGAGTAAGTAATAGCAAAATAGTAACAAAAAAAAACATGCATATCAACAAATTGTATATCCGTATCAGCAATACCAACTGTGCAACGCTCGGCGTTGCACACTGTATTCACGGTTCACGGTTGCTTAAACGTAAAAATATGCTATAATCTACCTAGAAATAGTGGAACGACTCTGGAGAATGCTTGATGTGTCAAGGCTATAATGCGCATACAAAAACGCAACGGAACAGTGGTACTTCACGAGAAACGCGCAACAATAAAGCGTTGTGCAATCGACACCGTGCCGAAGAACGAACCCGGAAACGTAATATGCGTCGCAGAAATCAAAAAAACATTTCACCAGATGAAGATTGGGAATTGGTAGGTATTGACTTCCATTTTCCTGAAATATTTTGCACACAATAAATTTTTAAGGTAGCGGCGACTTTGCAAAAAGTCGCCGTTTTTTTCTTTTTGACACACCAAAAAACTACTGAATTAATTCAGTAGTTTTTTGTAGTTCCTAAAAGCTAACAGCTACAAACTAAAAGCTCGTAAAAATCTGTCCTTTCTTTTGTTCCGTTCAACCTCGGTCTTTCCCGTGTGTCAGATGTAGAGATGAGTACAACATCATTGCTCTTATCGCCGTAGAGGCGATATCAACCAATAACCGAACACATAATACATTTGAGTATTAAAAGTTGGGTTTATTCCGTTGGATATATTCCACGACCAGCTTCCGCTAGCCGTACCTTGTTACGACTTATCCCATGTTACCGAACTTACCGTAGGCCGCCATAAAGGCGGACGTCGGGCACTCCCGGCTTCCTTGGATTGACGGGCGGTGAGTACAAGGCTCGAGAACGTATTCACGGCAGTGTAGCTGACCTGCCATTACTAGCGATTCCGACTTCATGAGGTCGAGTTGCAGACCTCAATCCGAACTAGGGTCACCTTTAAAGGATTTGCTCCATCTTACGATATTGCGTCCCGTTGTAGTGACCAATGTATCATGTGTGCAGCCCAGGGCATCAAAGGGACATGCGGACCTGGCGTCATCCCCACCTTCCTCTCCCGTGAGGGAGCAGTCTCGCCTGACACGTATAACAGACAACGAGGGTTGCGTTCGTTACCCCACTTAAGGGAACA
>CAYZCN010000017.1:0-13358 GCA_964476975.1 uncultured Candidatus Saccharibacteria bacterium
AACAGACAATACAACAATTGAACGAACTAAAGGCAGAGGCGGAGGGTGGAAGAAAGTATGACGGAGGGAATGCAGTCGTTACTATTTTTTCAGGAGCAGGTGGCGACGACGCTGAAGATTTTTCTCGTATGCTTTATGATATGTATCAAAAGTATGTCAATGACAAGGGGTGGTCGTCGTACATATTACATGAGCACAAAACAGAACATGGCGGTTTAAGAAACATTACTTTTGAAGTTGAAGGAAAGAGAGTGTATGGAACATTAAAAAACGAATCTGGCGTACACCGCCTCGTACGCATTTCACCATTTAATGCAAAAAAGATGCGACACACATCGTTTTCTATGGTTGAGGTAGTACCTAAGTTACCGTCACTTAAAGATATAGATATTGATTCGGACGACCTTGATGTGCAGTTTGCTCGCTCAAGTGGTCCAGGGGGGCAAAATGTAAATAAACGAGAGACAGCAGTGAGAATAGTCCATAAACCGACCAGTCTTTCAGTTCACGTTGAATCAGAACGTAATCAGGCACAAAATAGAGAGAAAGCGCTTGCATACCTTGCAGGTAAGTTACACAAAAAACAAGAAGAAGATAGAAAAAAAGAAGAACGAGGGTTGTCTGTTTCTAAAACAACAAGCATAGAATGGGGAAGTCAGATTCGTTCGTATGTTCTTCATCCGTATAAAATGGTTAAAGACCATCGTACTAACGTGGAGGTACGGGATGTGGAAGATGTGCTGGGCGGAGGCATACAAGTGTTTATAGACGCAGAGAAAAATTTGGAGTAAAATTAGTTTATAATATAAGTAATTCAGTATTTATTTTTTTTGGTATGATTTATTTTGACAATATTTCAAAAATTTATAGTGAGGGACGATTTGCATTGGAGAATGTGAGTTTTTCTATCGCCCCTGGTGAGTTTGTTTCTATTGTTGGACACTCTGGGGCTGGAAAAACAACATTACTAAGAATGCTTCTTGCAGAAGAAAGACCGTCCGAGGGATCGGTGTTTTTTGAATCTACCGACATAAATTCTCTTGATAAACGTTTGTTAAATAATTATCGCCGACGTATTGGTTCCATTTTTCAAGACCTCCGGTTACTTCCGTATAAAACAGCATATGAAAATATTGCATTTGCTATGGAAGTTGCAGGGAAGTCTGACGATGAAATTGAGTCTGACGTGCCGTATGTTCTTGACCTCGTAAACTTAGAAGACAAAATGTGTCGCTTCCCACATGAACTTTCAGGAGGAGAGCGTCAGCGCGTAGCGATTGCTCGCGCAATTGTAAATCAACCGGACATTATTCTTGCTGACGAACCAACAGGCAATCTTGATCCGATTAATACATATGAGATTGTTCAAATTTTTAAAAAAATAAATGAGCTAGGTACAGTGGTAATACTCACAACACACAATAAGGGTGTTGTTGACTCTGTGGAAGGACGTGTGATTACTATGGACAAAGGACGTGTTGTTCGTGATGACCCGTCAGGTCAGTACGTTCTTTAAATTAAAAAAATTTATTATGTGGACAGATATAAAAAGAATAATTAAATCAGGTTTTGTAAATTTTTGGCGCAACAGCTTTGTTTCGCTCGCGTCTATTTTAGTGATGACCGTAACGTTGTTCGTACTCGGTTCGCTTCTTTTTGTTGGTGTAATGCTGGAGTCGTCATTGGCTCAAATTAAAGACAAGGTTGATATTAACGTATATTTTGTAACTGAGGCGCCTGAAGAAGAGATTCTTACACTTAAAACATCCCTTGAGACATTGCCGGAGGTAAGATCAGTAGAATATGTTTCGCGCACAGACGCATTAGAACGGTTTAAGACACGACATGAGAATGACCAGCTTACACTCCAAGCACTTGAAGAGCTTGGAGAGAACCCTCTCGGTGCTAATTTAAACATAAAAGCTGTTGAGACTTCACAATATAAAGGTATTGCAGCATTTCTTCAGAGTGACAGTGCGCTTGCACAAGATAAGACAAACATTATTGATAAGGTAAATTATTTTCAAAACAAAGCTGCGATTGATAATTTGACCAAAATTATAGAATCATCGGAGACATTTGGATTTCTAGTGACTATTATTTTAGTTATTGCCACAGTAATCATTACATTTAACACAGTGCGGCTTGCAATATATACTTCAAAAGATGAAATTGCGGTAATGCAACTTGTTGGTGCAAATAATTCATATATTAGAGGCCCTTTTGTTTTTGAGGGTATTTTGTATGGCGCAGCTGCAGGATTTCTCACACTCATATTTTTGTATCCATTGACAATATGGCTAGGACCAGTGACAGAACGGTTTTTTGGTAACATCAACATCTTCACTTATTTTGTTGGTAACTTTGGACGTATTTTTGTTATTATTGTTGGATCTGGCATTATACTTGGCGCGATATCTAGTTTCTTGGCAGTAAGAAAATATTTGAAAGTTTAGGAAATCTTATGAATAAAGTGAATTAAATTTACTTAAAACCCCTCTTTTGCTTGCATGCAGAAAAAATAAAGGGTAATTCCTATCTTTTCTCACCTACGGTGAGTAAAAGACGGGGATGATGACTTCGTAACACATTTTCATCGCTTCGTTCAAAAAAACTAACAAAATCTATCATGAAAAAACATAAATACATATTCGTCATCGGAGGTGTTATGTCCGGCGTCGGTAAGGGTATAGCAACGTCGTCAATAGGGCAGATTTTGCATGCAAAAGGTTTCAAAACTCACCTTGTTAAGGTTGACCCGTATTTGAATGTTGATGCAGGAACAATGAACCCCACCGAACATGGCGAAACCTTTGTACTAAAGAGTGGACTTGAGTGCGACCAAGACATGGGTACATACGAACGTTTTCTCAATCAGTCTTTAAAAGAAGAAGAGTATATTACCAGTGGGATGGTGTATCGACATGTTATCAATAAGGAGCGCAACCTTGGTTATAAGGGCAAATGCGTTGAAGCAATTCCTCATATTCGTGATGAGATTACCGAGCGGTTCAAGAACGCAGCACGTGTGAGTGGTTCGGATATATCAGTTATTGAAGTTGGTGGAACCATTGGAGACTATCAAAACATAATGTTTATAGAAGCCGCACGTGTATTAAAGGTGAAAAACCCAGACGATGTAATGTTTATTATGGTCAGCTTCCTACCTATTCCGGGTAAGCTTGGTGAGATGAAAACACGCCCAACACAAAACGCGGTGCGTATGTTGAACTCATATGGGGTACAGCCAGATATGATTATTGCACGAAGTGAAGTATCACTGGACAAAAGACGAAAAGACAAGTTGTCTATTTCTTGTAATGTGCACCCAGAGCATGTTGTGTCAGCGCCCGATATTGAAAGCGTGTATGACGTACCGCTTAATTTTGAAAAAGACAAACTCGGAGATATGGTTTTGTCACTTTTAAAACTACCACACAAAAACAGAAAGAGTGATATGGAGAAATGGAGTCGCTTTGTCGCAACCACGCGTTCGCCAAAGAAAAAAGTACCGATAGCGGTTGTTGGAAAATATTTTGACACGGGAGACTTCACACTTTCGGATTCATATCTCTCGGTGATTGAAGCAATTAAGTTTTCTGCTTATGCGCTTGGCGTGAAGCCCGACATTCATTGGATTAATGCAAAAGACTTTGAGAAAAATACAAAAAAGTTAGCGTCGCTTAAAAAATATAAAGGCATTATTGTTCCAGGCGGTTTTGGCGAATCTGGTATTGAAGGAAAGCTGAACGTTATTAAATATGCTCGCGAACATAACATTCCGTATTTCGGATTGTGCTATGGTATGCAACTTGCAGTTGTTGAATACGCACGAAACGTACTAGGACTTAAGGGTGCACATACCGTGGAAGTTAATGATACTACGAAATATCCGGTGATTGATGTTATGCATGAACAGAAAAAGAAGCTTGCCGAGAGCGACTACGGTGGTACGATGCGGCTTGGTGTGTATCCCGCAAAGATTAAGAAAGGAACAGTTGCACAAAAAATATATGGAAAGAGTACAGTAGAAGAGCGACACCGACATAGATATGAAGTGAATCCAGACTACATAGAGGCGCTTGAAAAAGGAGGTATGGTTTTTTCTGGAACCTCACCTGACGGAGTATTGATGGAAGTTGTCGAACTCCCCACAAAGAAGCATCCGTTTTTTGTTGCAACACAATTCCACCCCGAATTTGAAGCTCGTCCACTACGACCACATCCTCTTTTCACTGCATTTATTAAGGCAGTACTTAGTAAGAAGTAGGTTACCTATGCGTCCAAATATATGTTATCTATAACGAAGGTTCAGAAGACCTCTTTTTGTATACTATATAGATTATGTCCAAAATAAAAACAATTTTAGTAACAGGTGGTGCCGGTTTTGTTGGCTCGCATCTTGTTGAGAGGTTAGTAAAAGATACTTCTAATCGTGTTATCTCCCTTGATAACTATTTTACCGGTTCACGCGATAATCATATTGATGGAGCCGAGTACATTGAGGGGCATACCAAAGATATCACGCAGCATATCACAGAGAAAGTTGATATTGTTTATCATCTTGGTGAATACGCGCGCGTGGAAAAAAGTTTTGATGATATGGAAACTGTATGGGACTTTAATAAAGCAGGAACATTTGCAGTTCTTGAATTTTGTAGAAAAAACAACGTAAAAATCGTGTATGCAGGTTCTAGTACGAAATTTGGTGATGGTGGTATGGGACGTGACCAGAGTCCGTATGCGTGGACGAAGGCGAGTAATACCGAGTTAGTGAATAATTACAGTGAGTGGTTTGGAGTGCCGTATGCCATCACTTATTTTTATAATGTTTACGGACCACGGGAAATTGCCAAAGGAAGCTATGCGACCGTCATCGGTATTTTTAAGGAACAGTTTAAAAACAAACAACCGATAACGGTTGTTTCTCCTGGTACGCAAAAAAGGAATTTTACACACGTTGATGACATTATTGAGGGACTTCTTGTGATTGGTGAGAAAGGAGAGGGAGACGGATACGGACTTGGAGCAGAAACTGTATACTCAATTTTAGACATTGCAAAATTATTTAGTGACGATATTAGAACACTTCCTGAACGTAAGGGTAACAGAATGGACTCAAGTATAGATATATCAAAATCAAAATCACTCGGGTGGTCCCCTAAAAAAAGTATTGAAACGTATATTGCGAGCATTGTTAAATAGAGGCGGTATAAAATATGTCTAAAAAAGTACTTATTTTTTCACTCGCATACCACCCTTTTGTCGGGGGGGCTGAAGTTGCAATGAAAGAAATCACCGATCGTATTGATTCAGATGACATTTCGTTTGATATGGTCACTCTTCGTTTTGACCGCGCACTTCCTAAGGTTGAGATGCTCGGAAACATTACCGTGCATCGCATTGGATTTACGACAAGAAAAACAGACGTTAGTGACTTGTCTAAACCAATTCACAAACTTAACAAACTCCTCTTTCCAATTTGGTCTACAGTCGTTGCATCGCGACTTCATAGAAAAAATAAGTACAACGGCATCTGGGCAATGATGGCAAATTATGCTGGTTTCGGTGCACTCTTTTTTAAAGTGATGCATCCGCGTGTTCCATATCTTCTCACACTTCAAGAGGGCGATCCAATCGAATACATTAAAAAGAAAGTACGTTTTGCGCGCCCGCTTTTTAGGAGAATTTTTACCCGTGCTGACGTTATTCAAGTTATTTCTTCACACCTTGGACGTTTTGCGCGAGATATGGGGTATAAAGGCTCTATAGAGATTGTCCCCAATGCGGTGAACGTGAGGTTATTTTCACAAAAACAGTCTGGAGAAAAAATACTTCACAAAAAAGAAGGTGATGTGTATCTTGTCACCACATCACGATTGGTAACTAAGAATGCTCTTGATGATGTTATCAACGCACTCGCACTGCTTTCTGAAAATATACATTTTGTCATACTTGGTATTGGACCAGATGAAGAAAAACTAAAAAAACTTGCTCGTATAAAAAAGGTAGAAGGGAGAGTGCACTTTGTGGGACAAGTGTCGTATGAAGATATACCGAAGTACCTACACGAATCCGATATTTTTATACGCCCGTCGCTTTCTGAGGGATTCGGCAATTCATTCGTTGAGGCAATGGCAGCAGGTGTTCCGGTTATTGCGACACAGAAGGGAGGTATTGCAGACTTTCTTTTTGACCCCGATTGTAACCCTGATAAACCACCAACGGGACGCGCAGTACAGACACGAGACCCTGAAGGTATCGCACATCAAATAGAGCGTTATTTGAATGATACAAATGTTATGGAAGAGATAGTGAGTAATGCACAAAAAATGGTTGCAGAAAAATATGACTGGGGTATTATTGCACAGGATATGAAAGAAAGAGTATTTAAGTCACTTCTTTCTTGAAATACGCCTCACAGAGTTGTGGTGTATTGACAAGTATTCAATACTATGATAGTATTGAATTAGTTTAAACTGGTGAAAAAGGAGGGCAAAATGGTTGAAAAAATCGCGTCACACGGTTTTGGGCCGTGGTTGGACGCATAATTCCCACCAAGCGTCTGGGGAGCCCGCAGGGAAGAGAGTTGCAGCAGCGTCCAGCGTTCGGCACTGTGTTTCTAGGACATACAGCCTTGAATGCACCGGAACAGCAGCTGGCTCTCTCCCTGATGGGTATTTCTGTTTCTACCCTAACCTTTTCCGCACCCAACCCCGAGTATTTTCTCGGGGTTTTCTTTTTATACATGTGACGCCAATCAACAAATGCATACTAATTATACAAATACGTTTAACCATTCCAAGACATTAAGAGTCGGGTTCTTAATGTCTTGGAATGGGATGGTGGCATAATTAAGGTGTAGTAGTGCTTGCACAAAAGGTGTTTTATGCATATACTGGTTTTCATGTATCTGTTCCGTATCTAGTTTGTATCTGGATGTTCGGGATTATTTTTGAGAATATAAGGTACACATTATTATTAGTTTAATTATAGTATATATGGCAATTCAAACAGAAACGGAATTAGAAAATAACATTGACACTATTCCAACACTTACGGACTCTCTCGTCACAGCTTCTGTGTCAACAGATTCCAGTGAAGCAAAATTAAAACGACGTAGTAAGAAGGATTCTTTTATGAGCACTCTTTTAAGCAAGAGTCCTACTCCTCCTGAAGTCGGTGACCTTGTTGAAGGAGTAATTATTTCTATTGATAAATCTAAAATTTTTATTGACCTGTATCCATTTGGTACGGGTATTATCTATGGTCGCGAGTTCTTAAATGCATCTGACATTTTACGAAAAGTTAATCTTGGCGACACTGTTGCAGCGAAGGTGGTTGAGGAGGAGAACGAAGATGGTTACTGCGAACTTTCACTTAAGGAAGCACGTCAAGCATTAATTTGGGGAGAGGCAGAAATCGCAATCTTAGAGAAGACCGTTTTTGACCTTCCGGTGAAAGAGGCAAACAAAGGAGGGCTTATTATAGAGTGGCAAGGCATAACTGGTTTTTTACCCGCATCCCAACTTAAAACAGAACACTACCCACGCGTTGAAGACGGTGATAAAGATAAGATACTAGAGGAACTTAAGAAGCTTGTTGGGGAAAAAATACCCATGTCTATTATTACCGCTGACGCAAAAGAAGGAAAGCTCATCTTCTCTGAAAAAGATCAGGAGCAAAAAGACAAAGAAAAAATAATTGACGCATACCACGTCGGTGACATCATAGAAGGAGAAGTTACTGGTTCTGTTGACTTCGGTGTCTTTGTTAAACTAGAACAAGGTCTTGAAGGTCTTGTGCATATTTCTGAACTTGATTGGGGTCTCGTAGAGGATCCAAAAAGTTTTTTCTCGGTTGGGGAAAAGGTGCGTGTACAAATTATTGAAATTAAAGACGGAAAGATTTCACTTTCTGTAAAGGCATTAAAAGAAAATCCATGGGAAGGTGCAAAGGAAAAATATAAGAAAGACAAAATAGTTTCTGGTGTGGTGATTAAATACAACAAACATGGTGCACTTGTATCTATTGAGGAAGGAGTAGCAGGGTTAGTGCACATATCAGAATTTGAAAACGAAGAGGCATTGCGTCAATCACTTGAGCTTGGAATGTCATACTCTTTCAAAATTGTTCTCTTTGAACCAAAGGAACAACGAATGACGCTCTCTCTTTTATCTGACGCATAGTACTTTTGTTAAAATGTATGGAGAGTAAAAAGTATAACGAACGCAAAAAACGAGTATCACAGATGATACTCGTTTTGAGTAAACTTTTTCCAGAAGCAAAGATGGCATTGAAGTATTCTAATAATTGGGAACTTCTCGTTGCAGTTATTCTTTCTGCGCAATGTACTGATAAACGAGTTAATGAAGTTACTAAAGAGCTTTTCAAAAAATACAGAAAGCTTGAAGATTATGTAAATGTTGATTTAAGTGAGTTTGAGCAAGACATTAAATCAACTGGTTTTTTTCGTAATAAAGCAAAAAATATTTTAACTGCTGCAAGGGTCGTTAAAGAGGAGTTTGATGGCAAGCTTCCAAAAACAATGGAAGCAATGCTTACTATTCCTGGCGTTGCGCGAAAGACTGCAAATGTTGTACTTGGAAATGCATACAATATCGTGGAAGGAATAGCGGTGGATACGCATGTACGACGTTTTGTTATTCGGTTTGACTTGTCAGACTACCGCGATCCAGTGCGTATTGAAAAGGATTTGATGGAAATTATTCCTAAAAAATATTGGTTTCTCATCACGTATTACCTTATTGATTATGGTCGTGCAGTCTGCCCTGCGCGAGAACATGACTGCGTCTTGCACCCACTGACCAAAATATATCCTAAAGCATCACAACTGTGGCCGCGGGCGAAATAGTGCGAAATAGAAGAGTAACAAATAAAATCCCCCGCACTCCGAAAAGAGTGCGGGTTGGAATAAACTTAGTCGTTGGATGGCTTGGTAACTGGAATGAAGATTGTCAAAACGTGTGCTACGAATCCGATATTTGCAATCGTTTCAAAAAACAACGTCCGTTCTGAAGGAACAACAATTTCTATAAAAAATATTGAGTTTATAAATACCAGCAACAGACACCAAAGGGAAACTTTTCCCAATACTTGTATATTGTATCCAAGCATTAGTATGAATGCGTAGAAAATCGAGCACACAATCCATAATAATCCCACAATCATCTGGGGTACGTACAGAAAAAATATAACCTCGGGGTTTGAGGATGTTGTTTTTACGCCGACAAAAAACATGACAAGTGCTAACAGTCCTAACACTCCCATCCATCGTTCGAATGTGTCCGAAGGTGTCGAAGTACTTTTGATGTAGTCAAACAAGAAAGTCATTTCCGTCTCCCGTTTACGTTGATAGTATATTCTATGTAAAGTATATCATATTCAAATAAGAAGTCAATGACGGGACATTGTGTAATGTCTAAACACATATGGTACTTTTCTTTATCACTATAAAGACAAATTAACGGATCTCCAGCGTACATTCCTAGTATTGTTTATAAATAACTCAACATTGGATGTCCGGTGATTCTGAGATTGTGAGCATGTCCGTTGGTCTTATTTTAAGCCATTTTAATTAACTCAACACGTTGAGTTAATTCAATATTTAAGCGGGTACATCTATATTTGACGTTAAAAAGAAAAAGATTGTGTTTTGGTGTGAGATACTGTATTGTTTTTCTAGATTCAAAAAAATAAGGAGACACTGCAATGCTGCAATTTGCTGAAAATTGGTCGTGGATGCTGAAGGCATTTATGGCACTTAGCCTCATGGTCCCATTGTCGCTTTTTATGATGTTCTTTCAGAAGAAGTTCGGGATTAGTGGCGAAACTTTTTTCTTCGGATGGTTTTTGGGTGTCATATTGGCGTTCGCATTGTTCGCTCACACTTCTCCCACCATGAGCTCGAGCGATCTTTTTCAACCACTCATACCATTTTTGACAGTTGTTGTTCTGGGTATAGTATTTGGCGGGATGGGAAATGTATTCCTTTCTCAATCGGTTCTCCAAGCTCCAAATCCAGGACTTACGTGGGCAATTCTTTCTATCGGCACGCCACTTGTGTATGTTGCAACAGTTGTGTTTGGAAAGGTCTTTTCAAGCTCCTTCCCTCCGATTGAGTTTAGTATGGTAAACCTTATCGGTATTGTTATTATGTCTATTGGACTCGTTATGGTGATGTATCAGCAAGGTTGACGTAAAAAAAGTTTTAACCCCTCACTCTAGTAAAGTGAGGGGTATTTTTATCCACACATCCTTTGTTGGCTGTTGTAGTAAGGGAGGGATATACTGTATTTATATGATAGAAGAACAAAATAACAGTGTCGGTGATGCTCAAAAAAAACATTTCCCACTCCTTTTGGGAATCGTTTTTGTTGCATTGCTTGGCATAGTGGGATTTTGGTGGTTGGAACAAAATGCATCACAACAAGATGTTAATAATACCCAGGTTATTGAAGAGGAAAGTTTTGGTGGTGATGTTTTTAATAAATCACAACAGCAGGCAGCAGAGGATGTGACACAAGACATTCCTGATGCGAACCCTCTTGGATCGGTGGAATCCAATCCTTTTAATGACTTTCAAAATCCTTTTAGTAACTAATTCGGACACACGTATTTTATATACCGTCCTTTAATGTATCATGACTAATTTTTTTTGTATTAATGCGCGAGTTCGTATCGCTTTTTCTATTGTCCTTCTCGGACTTTTTATCAGCTTTGGAATGTTTGCATTTGCGTATGCACAGCAAGACGACCCATTTGCGTCGGTTATTTATCCTGTTGCTGAATTAGGGGGATGTGAAGACAGGGGGGCATGTGAAGAATATTGTAATGATTTTGATAATATTAACGAATGTATTGCTTTCGCCGAAGCGCATAATCTTTTTTCAGAAGATGAACTTGAACACGCAAAAAAATTTGCTGAAGTAGGCACCGTCGGACCGGGTGAGTGTACGTCGCAGGCGACATGTGAGGCATACTGTGAAGATATTAATCATATTGAAGAATGTCTTGCTTTTGGTGAAGAGCACAGCCTTATTCCCCAAGAAGAATTAGAAGAAGCACGGAAAGTATCCCGTGCACTTGAAGGTGGTGCGGTACTTCCCGGAGGATGTACGTCTAAAGACTCCTGCGAGCTTTACTGTAATGATGAGGCACATATTGAAGAATGTATTGTTTTTGCTGAAGCTGCCGGACTTATTCCGCCCGAAGAATTAAAGATGGCAAGGAAGTTTATTGAACTTTTGAAAAATGGAGAAACTCCTGGCGGTTGTGTGGGAGAACGAGAATGTGAAGCATATTGTGAAAATCCGGATCACTTTGATGAGTGTATTACTTTTGCAGAAAAAGCAGGGTTTATTCCTCCTGAAGAGCTTGAAATGATTAAAAAAACTGGCGGAAAAGGCCCTGGGGATTGTCGTGGAAGACAAGAGTGTGAAGACTATTGTAATGACCCTGCACATCAAGAAGCATGTTTTGCATTTGCACAAGAACACGGTCTTGTTTCTGACGAAGACTTAGAGCATGTGCGTGGTGGTTTTGATCGTGCGCGTGAAGGACTTTCCCAAGCACCCCCTGAAGTGAGAGAATGTTTGCGAGACAGAGTCGGAGCAGAAGTGTTAGCTAAAATTGAGTCCGGTGAGCAATTTATGCCATCTCGTGATTTAGGAGAGCAAATGCGGCACTGTTTTGAAAGTATGGGACCAGACCCCAGTGAGTTTATAGGAGATCTTGAGCGCGCCCCTGCTCCAGTGCAGGAGTGTATTGCAGAGAAACTCGGTGCTGACTTTAAAGAAAAATTGCGCGAAGGTGGATTTTCGGGACTTGGGGTTGGCGCAGGAGAAGTAATACCGCGTTGTTTTGAGCAGTTTGGCGGATTTCCTGGAGGACTAGGATTTGACGGTGGTGAACATGGCGAGTTTGGAAGAGGGTTTGAAGACGGTAGGTTCGAGGACAGGTATGACACATTTAGAGACGCGACACCAGCAGTGCTAGGATGTCTTTCATCGGAGCTTAGTTTTGAACGTTACGCACAGTTAAGAGATGGTGATGGGGGTAACTTTACTTCCGAGGATACTGAGGTGTTGAAACGTTGCTACGATAATCTTGGCGTGGAACAACCTGAAGGAATTGACGTACAACGCCGACCATCTGAAAGTGGTTTTGTACCATCATCCGGTGGCGGATTTCCGCCGATTGACTTCCGTACCGGAGAGTGTCTCGCAGAGAAGCTTGGTGCGGATTTCAAGGAACGAATGTCTCGTGGTGAATTAGACCGCGGATTGATAGAGAGTGTAATGCGAGAATGTATTACGAGTGAATTTTCTTCACAGATTCGTGATGAGACGATTCATAACGGACAAGATTTTGACTTTGACCGACCACGAGAAGATTTTAGAGAACCAACTCATCGTGATGATTTTGGAAACGATTTTGATAGACCAGAATTAAGACAAGATGACTACGACGTACCACTATTACACGAAACACAGCGTTCAACTAGTGGTTTCAATGTCTCTATTCCACCGGAAGTTGCAGGATGTGTCGCAGGTAAACTCGGGGGCGACTTTCAAGAACGAATCGCAAACGGGCAACTTGACCCGTCTGTAATAGAGCCGGCAATACGAGGATGTTTCATTGAACGAGCCACCCAAGACTTTGGACGGCTTGTTCCTGATGAAAGTGGTGGTTTCCCAGAACAGTATGACGGCTCACAGCAAGCCCCACCTGACGAACATCTCGGATTTCCAGAAGGTGAGTTTGTTCCTAACCCTGACGATTATCCCAACTACCCTGACTTCCCTGAAGGCGAAAACGCTCCTCCTTCTGACGGAACATTTGATGGTGAACATCAGTCCGACAGTGGGGAACGAAGCGTCATTGCAAATGCGTGGCAGGCATTTCTCGGAATTTTTAAGTAAATATAAAAAACATAATACCAAAGAAGTTCGCAGTAGCGGACTTTTTTGGTATTGTAGCATTATGCAAACAGTCAAGTTTCAAAAAGAAATATATTCATATTACAAAAAATATAAACGCAATTTGCCATGGCGGAAGACAAAAAATCCGTACCGCATTCTTGTCTCTGAAATAATGTTGCAACAAACGCAAGTTGACCGCGTAATACCAAAATACAAAGCGTTCCTGAAAAAGTTCCCAAATTTTAAAACACTTGCAGACGCTCAGCTTCGCGAAGTCCTCTCTTTGTGGCAAGGGCTTGGGTATAATAGACGCGCGAAGTTACTCAAACAGTGCGCAGAGATTGTGGTGAGAGAATATGGTGGACAGCTACCAAAAGAAAGAACAGAGCTTGAAACGTTACCCAGTATAGGTCC
>CAYZCN010000018.1:0-12919 GCA_964476975.1 uncultured Candidatus Saccharibacteria bacterium
CCACCGAGATCTACACTCTTTCCCTACACGACGCTCTTCCGATCTGTTAATGGTTTTACTACAAGTGAAGGTCCGAGATGTTTAAAAATTTTTGCGATACGTTCTTCTAATCCATCGGTGACACGTAATATCTCGTGTCGTGGTGTTTGTATTTTGAGTCCTTGTATCCACTCTTTCGTGAGTGATTTATTCATCGCTACTGCGGAAGCAAGTTGTTTAGAGCCAGTATACGACACTCCGAATATGTCTAAGAGATTTTGTACCGTTCCGTCTTCACCGTATTCACCATGAAGTCCGTTAAAAACTACATCTACTTTGTTTAATATTTTTGCCGGTTCGGTTGGTATACCACGAACATGCCATACACCATCTTTACCTATAAGAATATCTGTCGTGTGGTACTTTTCTTGTGAAAGGTTTTGTAAAATACTTCCGCCCGTCTTGAGTGATACCTCGTATTCATTAGAAGGCCCACCGCGCAATACGCCTACTTTTATTCTGTTTCTTTCAGTCATACAAACAGTATACCAAAAAAACTCCCGTTAAGAGAGTTTTTTTTGGTTTTGTATACGTATATGCGTGGGTGCTGGGAGTCCCCTTTTTTAGCACATAAAAGTTATTTCTTCTCTTTGACTTTTTTGAAGGGGATGCCGATGTATTCAAAGAATGCACGGGCTTCTTCTTTTGTTTTGGCGGTAGAGACAAGTGTAATTGCAAAACCGAAAATGTCTTTAAGTTCTTCGTCGGCAGTTTCTGGAAAGATTGTATGCTCTTTAACACCAATGGTAATGTTGCCCATTTCGTCAATCGCAGTATCTGCAATACCTCGAAAGTCTCGTGTACGAGGAAGTGCTACCATTAAAAATCTATCCAGAAAGTCATACATTCTTTGTCCACGAAGTGTAATTTGAAAACCAATGACGTCTCCTTGTCGTGTCTTAAATGCTGCGACAGACTTTTTTGCACCCCGTGGTGCTGTCTTTTGTCCAGTAATTTTAGCAAGCCTATCTTGAATAAGCTCAATTTTCTTTTTATCACTGACCCTGCCTGTTCCTACAGAAATCACCACCTTGGTCACTTTAGGTGCTTGCATTACATTAGTATAACTAAAAGCACTCTTGAGTTCGGTGAATACTTTTTTTTGTTTTTCTTCGGTATGAATCATAATTTATGTATAAGTATATGTGTATTAGAAAGCTAGTGTTGTGCCACTTTTTTTTGCAATGCGTACTTTTTTGCCTTTTTCCACGGAATATCCCACACGAGTTGGTTTGTTTGTTTTAGGGTCTTTAAGCATCACATTTGAAACATGCACAGGAGATGTTTGTTCTACAACTTGCCCTTTTTGGTTGTCTTTTGTTGGTCGTTGATGTTTCTTTTTTATATTCACACCCTCTACTACCACCATATTTTTTGCGGGAAAAGTGCGGATCACCTTACCGTCTTTTCCACGGTCTTTTCCTGATACAACTATTACTTTGTCTCCTTTTCTAATTTTCATGATATTTTAAACAATCTCAGGTGCTAGTGAAACAATTTTTTGGTATCCAACCTCTCCTATCTCTCGTGGAATAGGTCCAAAGATACGTCCTGCTTTTGGTTCTTTTTTACCGCGCTCTACAATAACAACTGCATTTTCGTCAAAGCGAATGTATGAGCCATCACGCCTGCGAAGTGGTTGTTTTTGTCGCACAACGATTGCTTGTAATACATCTTTTTTCTTTACTGACTTTCGTGGTTCTGCCATCTGTACAGAAAGTATAACCAAGTCACCAATACGTGCATAACGTTTCTTTGAACTACCGAGTACCTTGAATACTCTTCCGAGTTTTGCACCAGAGTTGTCTGCTATTTTTACTAATGTTTGTGGTTGAATCATATCTATTTTATTACACAACTACAAAGTGTTTTGTTTTTGATATTGGTCGTGACGCTTCAATACGCACCTTATCTCCAACACTGTGTGTATTACCTTTGTCATGTGCGTGGTATCGTTTCACTCGTTTAATGTATTTTTTGTACTTTGGATGCTTCACGTATCGCGTAACTGCAACAACAACAGTATCAAGCATTTTATCAGATACCACAACACCACTCAACACTTTTCTGTGTTTTGCTTCTGTATTGTTTTCTGATGTCTTTGTTGTTTTTGTGTTCATAATAATTCAAAATATTAGATATTTGTTCGTGTGTTTAGTTCGGTTTTTATTTTTGCGATTTCTTTCCGTAACTCACTTCCCTCTTTTACATTTCGCATTTTTGTCCCTGCCATACTAAAACGAAATCCGCGAAGTTTCTCTTGTTTTTCAACAAGTAATTTTTGTAAATCTGTATCATTCTTTTTTTGTAAATCTTTGTATAACATAAAAATATTATCGGCTTATTACCTTTCCTTTTACTGGTAACTTTGCCGCTGCCTTACGGAGCGCTTCGCGTGCTACTTTTTCAGGGACTCCGTCTACTTCAAATAAAATTCGTCCCGGAAGTACTTCTACGTGATACCCTTGCAAGTCACCCTTTCCTTTTCCCATTCCTACTTCAGCTGCTTTTGCTGTATATGGTCGGTCAGGGAAAATCCGAATCCACATCTTTCCCACCTTTCCAAGTGTGCGACTAATCACACGTCGTGATGCTTCAATTTGGTTTGAACGGACTCGAGCTTGTGTTGTCGCTTTTAATCCATATGTCCCAAATGAAAGCGTGACACCACGGGTAGCTACACCAAATTTATTTGGGTTTTTGCGATGCGTTTGCCACTTTCGGTGTTTTACTTTTTTGGGAAATAACATAATAGTTTTTTATACTTTTATTGCCTTTTGTTTGTCAGAAAAAACATCTCCTTTGTAAATCCATACCTTTATACCAATGACTCCGTATGGTAAATATGCTTTTACTCGTGCATAATCAATATCTGCACGAAATGTCTGTAGTGGAACTCTTCCTCTTTTTATTTTTTCAACTCGTGACATTTCCGCACCTCCGAGACGTCCACCAACAGTAATACGGACTCCTTGCACATCACGGTTTGCCATAACCTTATCTACTGTTTGTTTCAAAACTCTTCGGTGTGGCATTCTCTTTTCTAACTGTTCTGCAATCATTTGTCCTACAATAGACGCATGAGACTCCGGAGAACGAATTTCTTCAACATCAATCTTGAGTTCTGCTTCTTCAGACAAATTTAATTTATTGATTATCTTTGTAAGTTCTTTTTTAATTTTAATTGCACCCTCTCCACTTCTTCCGATAACAACACCAGGGCGAGAGGTTTTAATAATAACGCGTAGCATTTTCTCTCCTCGCTCTATCAGTACGTCGCTTACATACATTCCTCGGAGATATTTTTCAAGATATTCTCGTATTACGGTGTCACACTTCACTCCTTCACGATATCGTTTAGGGTCGGCACTAAACCAGCGCGATTTCCAATCTCGCAAAATACCTAATCTATGTGCATATGGGTGAACAATGTGAGTCATTTTATTAGGTGTTAGTTATTAGCTGTTAGCTTTTAGTTTTTTTGGCTTTAGTTTCTTCCTTGAGAGTTAGTGTGACGATACTTGTCTTTTTTCGTATCGGTGTTGCTCGTCCGCGTGCACGTGGTTTATGTCGCATAAAGACATGTCCCTTGTTAACTTCTATCGTATCAACCATTAGCTTTTTTTCGTCTATACCTGTTGTTTGTTTTGCATTTGATGCAGCTGACATAATAAGTTTTTTTAGTGGAAGTGCTGCTTTTTTAGGTAATACAGAAAGAACGGTTTGTGCATGCGTGACTGATTTGCCTCGCACAGCGTTTGCAAGAAGTCTGACCTTTCGTGGTGATTGTCTGTAATTTTTAAGTCGTGCTTTCATAATATTTATTTTGTATCAGCTGCAGTCTTTGCTGCTTTAGCTGCGGTTATTTCTGCTTCTTTTTTCTTTTGGTCAAGTTCTTTTTGAATCTTACCACCGTGTCGGAGGAATTTCTTTGTTGGAGAAAACTCACCAAGACGATGTCCAACCATTTCTTCGCTCACAAATACCTCTATGTGATCTTTACCGTTGTGTACACCAAAAGTAAATCCAACCATTTCGGGAGAAATTTGGCTATTACGAGCCCATGTCTTAATAACACCAACGTCTTCGGCTTTTTTGTCTGATACCTTTTTGGCTAATTTAGCATCAACGTATGGTCCTTTTTTAAGTGATCTTGTCATATTCAAAAACTCAATAAAAAGCCCTTTAAGAGCTTGATGGTTATATTACGCAAAAGTAGAGAATAAGTCAACTAAATATGCACAATTTAGTATGTATGCAATATATGTGTTATGGTGATATGTAGACAAAGATTTTCACTCACAAAAAAATGAGAGAGGAGATTTATATGAGCTTTCTTGAAGACATTTGTAGATATATGTGGTTTTATCACAAAAATGTACTGAATGCTGGGCTGCTTATCTTTGCTATTATACTTGTAGATTCACAAGGAACTGGTAGTGATTACAGTGCTATACTGTCTCTCATTACATCTGTTATGCTTATGTGTATTTTTGTTTCATATTTGATGCAAAACAAACTAGCAAAACAATACAAGGAAGCAAGTCCTGAATTTGTAACAGTAATAAAATATATTGAAAAAAACAAACAAATAATCTGGCTTTTAATGAATGTTTGTATGTTTGTAGCAGTTCTTATTGTCAACTTTTAATTCCCGTAACCGATATGTTGGTGTTGCGGGAATTTTTATTTGTGGTAGAGTGTTGACAGATTAAATTTAGAATCACAGAGAGGAGTATTCTGTATGGAGTATCTCAATAAACTACAGAACCTTTATCAGAAAAATGAGAAGCAGTTTGATATTGCGAATTGGATTTTACTTGTATTTGTGTTTATTTCAATATTAAGACAACCAAACAGTCCTGGAGAACTTTTCTTGGGTACGTCATGTTTTTATGTTTCCATATACTTGATTCTTTTGTTGCCTATTTTTGAATTAACACAAAAAAATTTTGAATCTAGGATGCAACGATATACAAATGAAACACCGGTAAAAATATCCGAGCTTTTTTTGATAAGGAAAAAAAAGAACCAGTGGAATTGGGTAATTCTTAATGGGTGTATGCTGTATCTTTTTTATTTTCTTATTTTTTCTGTCTGATTTTGTTGGAAAAACATTTCATCTCCTACCCCCCGAGCGAAGCTCGGGGGGGGGATTTTACTCCAGTATGACTTGAGTAATTGTGAAATAAAAAACCTTGCGATATATCGCAAGGTTTTTGTTTAGAACGTATGTATCCGGAAATTGAAAAATCGGAGATTGGGCCTCCGATTTTTTTTATTAATTCATGATTCATGATTCCCACCTCATTGACGGGTCGCCGATGAGATGACATTCTCCCTATCTTCGCTTGCCCACCTTTCGTCGACGAACAATAAGTGCGTTTGAGTATTTCTTTGGTTTTCGTGTTTTCTGTCCTTTTCCTGTTGGCTTACCCCACTTACTTCGTGCGCGACGGTGTCCGCGACCAGCTTTACCCTCACCACCTCCGTGGGGGTGGTCTACCGCGTTCATGGCGGCACCACGAACAGTGGGGCGTCGTCCCATCCAGCGAGCGCGACCCGCTTTTCCTATATTTACCAATTTATGTTCTTCGTTACTTACCTCTCCGACAGAAGCCCATGCAAATTGTGAAACTTTCCGTACTTCACTTGATGGCATTTTGATGTGTGTGTATCCAGCATCGTGCGCAATCACTTCTGCAGAGTTACCTGCTGAACGAGCTAATTTTGCACCACTGTCTGGTTTTATTTCAATATTGTACACAAAGGTACCAATGGGAACATTTTTTACCATTAAGCGATTTCCTGGTTTAAGTGGAGCTTTTTCACTCACCACAATCTTATCTCCGACAGAAAGACTCTGTGGTGCTACTATATATCGTCGCTCTCCATCTTCGTAGCAAATAAGCGCAATAAATGCCGAACGGTTTGGATCATATTCAACACTTTCAATTTTTGCTGGAATATCTCGTTTATTGTATTTAAAGTCAATCATTCGGTAGCGACGTTTGTGCCCACCTCCTTTATGCCGTGTTGTGAGACGTCCCGCACTGTTGCGTCCAACAGAACGCTTCACACCTTTTGTAAGTGCTTTGTGTGGCTCACTTTTGGTGAGGAATTTTTTGTAACTGACGACTGACATTCCTCGTCGTCCCGGTGTTGTTGGTTTATATTTTTTCATAATATTTTCTAAACGATTTCAATTTTATCTCCTTTTTTCAAATATACATACGCTTTCTTGCCACCAGTTTTCACCCCCCACTGTCGTCGCATACGTGAGACGAATTTCTTTGCAGGAATTTTAGTAATATTTATCTTTACTGGGGTTACTTTATAAAACCTATGCACTGCATCGGCAACTGTTTTCTTAGTCGCACGTGGTGAAATATCAAACACGTACACTCCATTTTCTGCTTGAAAAGATGCTTTTTCGGTAATTCGCGGACGACGCAACACTGACGCTAAATCTGTATTGGTCATCTGTTGTGATACTGAAGAAACTTTTTTTGTAACTGACTTTTTTGATTCTACTTTTTTTGTTACAGGAGTTACAGGAGTAGAAACTTTCGGTACTTCAACCACTTCTTTTGTTTCTTCTTTTTTTATTTTTTTGTTTTTTGTAAAGAGACCCATGTTTTTTAGCTTTTAGGTTTTAGGTTTGTTTTCTTTTTTGTGGTAGTTTTTGCTGGAGCTTTTTTTGCGACAACTTTTTTAGGTGCGACTTTTTTAGGTGCGACTTTTTTTACAGAAACTGTTGCTTTGTTTGCTGTGCTTAATTTTTTACTTAAAACTTCAACTGCTTTTTCTGGAGATGTAATCACTAAATACTTGTATGTCAAAATATCTACCGGATTGAGACTTCGTACATCACCGACGGCAACATTACCAAAATTTTGGAAACTTTTCTTTGTTGATATATCTTTTTTAGGAATCGCAATAAAAGCATTGTTCTTTTTCTTTGTTTTTAATGTATCATAACTTTTTATTGAAGCCAGTGCAGTAAGGACGTCCTTGGCGTCTGATGCCTTTGGTTTAGAAAAAGTTAGTGCATCAACAAATAAAACTTCATTATCTTTAACTTTTTGAGACAATGCGGTGTAGAGTGCTTTAGCACGCATCTTTTTATTAATTTTCTGTGCGTATATCTTTTCCTTTCGTGGACCAAAAGTGACACCGCCACCTTTCCATATAGGAGAACGATTTGAACCATGTCGTGCACGTCCTGTTCCCTTTTGTCGCCACGGCTTCTTCCCACCTCCTCGAACATCACTTCTGTCTTTTGTGTGTGCTACAGGAGTTCGAGCGTTTGCTTGCATTCCAACAACAACCTGATGAACAAGGTCAGCATTCCATTCAAGACCAAAAATTTCCTCTGGTAATGACACCATGCCGACTTCTTTTCCTTTTTGATTGTATACTTTTGATTCCATAATAATAAAAATTACACCGTTCGTACCTCTACGACCGTACCTCTTCGTCCTGGTATTGCTCCCCTGATAAGAAGTTGGTTATTTTTCGTGTCTATTTGTACTACTTTTAAATTTTTAACGGTTACACGGTCACTTCCCATTCGTCCACCCATTTTTTTACCTTTAAAAACTCTCTGTGGACCTGTTGCACCGATTGAACCCGGCTCACGTTCGGAGTGTTTTTGTCCATGACTTCGACGGCCTCCATGAAAGCCATGTCGTTTCACCACACCCTGAAAACCTTTTCCTTTTGAAATTGAAGACACTACAACCTTGTCACCCTCCTTGAAAACCGAAACATCAATTGTATCGTTTATCGCGTACTCGGGCATTTTTTCAAAACGAAACTCCTTGAATCCTGCAAAAGTACCTTTTGTTTTTTGTGCTTTATTTATATTTTTTTCGTTTCGTTCACCAAAACCTACCTGTACCGCACCATATCCGTCTTTTTCTTTATCTTTAATTTGTGTAACAACATCTTTTGGAACACTTAAAACGGTCACTGGGTGTACTCTCCCGTCGTCATCAAAGACTTGCGTCATATTCTGTTTTGTTCCTATGATAAATGACATTTTTCTAAAAAAATAACCACAATAGACAAACCACTGCGGTGTTGTGTCCATTGCTCGCCGAGAAGGCGAGATAGCTCATAAATATGTATCAATATATAACTCACCTACTATACACGATATATATTTTTGTGCAACACATAAAAGTATAGAGATTGAGCTCTTCACATTTAATGAAATCATACGATATATCGTATGATTTCATTAAGATTGATTTCGAAGAATCTTTTACTGGACATCCGATGTCCAGTAAATAGACATATTCTATGTGTGACCTATGGGTAATACTCTGTGATAACACTCTGTGATAGTACTCTGTGGTAATACTCTGTGATAACACTCTATGGGCCATACTCTGTGGGTCATACTCTGTGGGTCAAACTAGAGTGTGTTTGACAAAAAAACAATCTGTGCTAATATCAAGTCAGAAAAAACAAATCTGAAAAGGTTGTACTTGATGAATAATTTTGACATTTTTGTTCTAACAGCAGTGATGTACTGGTTAATTTGGTGTGCTTTTACAATTGACCGTGATACAGGGAGCGACAAAACCTTTGCTAAAAGCTTCAAATCTTTTTCATTTATAGCAAAACTATGTATCCGCTTCGTTATTGTAGCATTGCTTTGTGTTCCATTTAATTACAACGGAAATGTTATTACCGTGATCGGTAATGCAAAAAGTGATAAGAATATTTTTTCATTCTGGTCAATGTATCAAAATGCAAAATTAAATGCAGTGACTGTAATTAGTACGCTTTCCTATCAAAAGTCTGACGGAGATTCTGCTTCTGTTATTGGATTTCCTTTGTATCAAGAGGGTCACCGTCTTGCTTTTACTACTTTTGGATTTCCTTTGTATCAGAAGTCGGATGTTTCTGCCGCACTACTTGTAGGGATTGCAGGAGTTCAAAAATCCGAAGGAGAAACATTCACAGGACTTGGTTTTGCATTTAAGCAAATTATCCCTGACGATGAAAAATATTTCGGAATATTTCAATTTGGTGAACCTGTTGAAAAAATAACCATAACACCAAGTGTGATTGTTGACGACATTAACTATTGAGTAAGACTTGTTATTGTTCTTTTCTTTTATACTATTACTCCCCCGGTGCGCGAAGCGTGCCGGGGGGATTTTTTATTATATTACTGCCTTATTAGTTACCGTGAGTAGGCGTGCTTGGAGTATTGGATGCCGAAATATCTGCACGGTCAGTGTCTGTATCATCTTTTTTCTTTTTCGGAGTGATACCGTTTGCGATAAGAATGTCTTCAAACTCTTTGCGTTCAAGGTTTTCTACTTCAATAAGTTTGTGTGCTATTGCGTCAAGAACATTTCGGTGTTCGGTAAGTATCTTTTCTGCTTTTTCATATGCCTCGTTGATAATACGTGACGTTTCAGCATCAATATCTGAAGAGATTTTCTCTGAATACTCTTTTCCGTCAAGTCCTTGCCCAAAAAGAGCTTTTCCGCCTTCACCTTCAAGTGCGACAGGACCCATTTTGTCTGACATTCCATAACGTGTAACCATACTCCGCGCAAGCGCGGTCAAAACTTGTAAGTCGTTTGATGGTCCCGTGGTAAGGTCGCCGAACACCATTTTTTCAGTAATATAGCCACCGAGTGAGACCGCAATGTCGTCACAAAATTCATTCTTTGATTGCATCTTTCTGTCTTCAAGAGGAAGCTTTAAAGTGTAGCCCGCTGCGCGTCCACGAGAGATAATAGAGACTTTGTGTACAGGATCGGAATATGGCAAAAGAGATGCAATGAGCGCGTGTCCTGCTTCATGATATGCGGTTATTTCTTTTTCTTTTGTGGAGAGTATGTGACTCTTGCGCTCTGGTCCGAGCATTACTTTTTCAATAGAACGAATGAGATCAAACTGTGAAACTTGCTTGCGACCTTCTCGTGCTGCAAGGATTGCTCCTTCGTTCATTATTGAGTAAAGGTCGGCACCTGAAAATCCTGGAGTACGTTCTGCAATCGTAGTAAAGTTTACATCTTCTGCAAGTGGTTTCTTGCGTGCATGTATTTTCAAAATTGCTTCACGGTCGTTACGGTCAGGGAGATCTATGGTTACTCGCCTATCAAAACGCCCTGGACGCAATAGTGCGGGATCAAGTACGTCTGGTCTATTGGTCGCTGCTATCACTATCACTTTTTCAGTTTGCTCAAAACCATCCATTTCAACAAGGATTTGGTTGAGTGTTTGTTCTCTCTCGTCGTTACCACCACCAACTCCTGTCCCACGCACACGCCCTACTGCATCTATTTCGTCTATGAAAATAATCGCTGGCGATGTACGTTTTGCCATCTTAAAGAGGTCACGTACACGGCTCGCTCCAACTCCAACAAACATCTCTACAAACTCTGAACCTGAAATTGAGAAAAATGGTGCACCAGCTTCTCCTGCGATAGCGCGTGCAAGGAGTGTTTTACCAGTTCCGGGGGCACCCATCAAGATAATACCTTTGGGAATACGTGCGCCTATGTCAATGAATTTTTTTGGATTTTTTAAGAAGTCTACAATTTCAGCAACTTCTTCTTTTGCTTCTTTTGCACCTGCAACATCTTGGAATGTTACACGTTGGTTTTTGTCTGCGGGATCAATAACACGTGCCTTGGACTGTCCAAAAGAAAATGCTTGCATTCCTGCACCTTTAACTTGACGGGAAAGAAACCAAATAATAAAGATAATGAAAAGAAGTGGAATCAAAAACGGTATCAGACTAAAAAACCAAAAACGGAATCCGCTTGGGTTTTTGATTGTAATATTGACGGTATTAAGCGCCTCCATTGTAACTCCGTAATTAACTAGTGTTTCTGTAAGTGCGGTACCTGCTTCTTTTTTAGACTCTTGTTCTGTTTCATCTGTGTAGGTGATTTCAAGATCTTCACCTTTCACAACAATTTCAGAAACTTCACCAGCAATGATTTGCACTGCAAGCTGTGAGATAGGAACAGGTTCTTCTTTTGTCTGTTGTTCCACGACAAAAGAATACACTGTAATGAGTACGAAAAAGATAAGTACTGTAGTAATAAAATGACTCCAAAAATGTGGTCCTTCTGGTGCATTTGGTATTTTAGGAATTCGTGAATTTCCACTCTTTTTTCCTCTCCCTTTATTTGCTTGAGTAGTACGATTTCCTCTTTTCTTTTTATTATTTTGTGAATTTCCGAATAACATAATACGAATCAGTATCTCATACAGACGATTGTACGTCAAATGAAAATTAAATATAATTGTAATACATACCATTTTATAACATATTTCCTTTATAGATATGTTATTCTATATACATGCACACATTGATTCAGAACAAAAAAATACACTTTGATTATGAGATTCTTGAGCATTTTGAGGCAGGAATGGTGCTTTTTGGTTTTGAAGTGAAGATGTTGCGTAATAAACAAGGATCGCTGAAAGGTGCGTACGTTATTGTGCGTGGTGATGAGGCGTTTCTTGTGGGAATGCATATTCCACCATATCAAGTAGCAAATACGCCAGATAATTATGACCCAGACAGAGTGCGGAAACTTCTTTTAAATAAAGAAGAGATAGGACGGCTCGTCGGATTGGACAAACAAAAGAGCTTGACAAGCGTGCCACTTTCGGTGTATAATAAGGGTAGAAAGTTGAAAGTTGATATTGCTATCGTGTGTGGGAAGAAAAAATATGATAAAAGGAGTATACTAAAGAAGCGTGAAGCAAAGAGAGATATAGAACGTACATTGAAAACTAAATACGAATAACAAAAGTAGCTCGTTGAAATTAAAAAACGAGTATCAAAATGTGGCAACGTCAACTCAAAGGAGAAAAAAATGACCACACAAGCAGAAAACGGTTTTTCAATACCGTTATCAAGGGAAAATATGTTTGCCGTATTGACCGCATGGCAAAACATCGACGAACACTTCGAAGACCAAGACTATTGGGAAGCAAGTCACGGACGTCGGTTTGAAACCTTGATAGAACAAGGGTGTTCGCAGGCACGAAATCATCGTCCTGTGTACTGATGACCTGACCCTTTTTGGATTGAAAAACAACGGCGAAGCTCGGACACCGAGCTTCGCCCCACATTTTGGTATTTGTTTGAGTTAAGGAGTGAGGGATAGATGGTAGGTTGTGTACTAGACAGTCAGTCGCGAAAAGTGTGCAAACGCATAAAAAATATGCTTTTACACATTTTTTGGGGATGATTGGCCTCGACAATGGAATATTTTTTGTAATGTGCAATGTGAGATTTCAGAATTCTCTCAAAATCTGAAAACCAATACGTGCAAACGTTATTGAAAAAGCACGCGTAGCCGTTGCTTCTCTCTTCGGAGAAGGTATCGGTCGAGGTGCTCCCGCTTACGCTTTAGCCTAAGTGGCATCGCAACATTTGATGTTCGTACGAATGTTTACCGGTGTTATATTAACGAACTAGGATAGACGTTTGTTCTGCCGTGTATCTAAAACAAAAGAACTCGATGTACTAAGATTTTGTTTACTTCTTACTTAACTACATTTAAATTTCACTTCGGTGAAAAAAAGTAAACTACGCACTGTAGACTCATTTCAAGAAACTCTGTTTGGACGGCGGTTCGATTCCGCCCATCTCCACAGTAAAAATTAAGACCCATTTTTATGGGTTTTAATTTTTGCTACTTGAGATTATTGACGGAATCGAACGGGCGGAAGCCCGCGTGCCAAAGCACGAGAGAGGGCTGAGCCGGGCCGGCAAGCACTTATGAGCATAGCGAATTAGTGACTTGGTATGTCGATTCCGCCCATCTCCATAGTAAAAATTAAGACCCATTTTTATGGGTTTTAATTTTTGCTACTTGAGATTATT